>JAAXHE010000152.1 GCA_012271065.1 Candidatus Latescibacterota bacterium | reverse complement strand
GTTCTCTACCCTCTCCCGTCTCACGTCTTCCCCGTTTTTCAAGGAACACGCCGTAGGCAGGGCATTTGGGGAGATGTGGATCTTGAATCCGGTTTTCTTCTTACTACATCTATATGACTGGAGATCGCCGATAGCTTTTCCGCTGGTCTTCACGTATGGAAATTAGCCAAATCCCGAGGTGATTTCAACCCAATCCGTCGGCAGCCAACGCGAGCGGGCCGCCGGACGGACACCCGCGAACCCGAGGAATTGCCGGCGGATCAACTTCCGGTCGACCGATAGTGGCTGACCCCCAGCGCGGCCGACGGGCAAGGTGGACGCCGAAGACAAACAAAAAACCCGTTGTCGAGATAACCTCGACGACGGGCGATAGCCGGCAACCGGGATTCGGTCTAAATACCGATACAGAAAACACTTGCGCGCTTGATTCAGGCGAATTATAATTGTCGGAAATCAGATTAATAGATCCCGCTGGAGGCAGAACGAAGCCGTGCTCATCCCGCCGTTCTCCATTCCTGCGAAAGAAAAAATGAGCGACCATCGATACCCGTCATCGAACGGATACACGATGAACTACCATGCGTACATCACCGTTTCCAGCGAAGACAGAATTCTGAAGTTCCGGATGGATCCGGACACCGGCGATCTGGACTTCGAATACAGCATCCCCGCCGAAGGCGGGCCCGGACCGCTTGCCGTCGATCCGGGTCGAGGATACCTGTATCTGAGCAGGCGCGGCGCTCGCGAGATCTCAGCCTACTCGCTCGATGCAGGCACAGGCGGCGTTACCCTGCTGGGCTCGGTTTCCGTGGATGCCGACGCGTGTTATCTGAGTGTGGATCGAAAGGGACGCTTTCTGCTCTCCGCTTCCTATGGCGGAGGGATGGCGTATGTACACGCCATCCGGCAAGACGGGACATTGAGCGAATCGCCCGTCGACTCGACCATTACGTTGCCGAAAGCCCACTTCATTCTGACGGACCCGTCGAACCGTCTTGCATTTTTGCCGCACGTGGGAGAATCCAACACCATTATAGGATTCCGTTTCGACGAGGACGCGGGCACGCTCCGTGAGGTCTCACGGACGTCCCACGAACCCGATGTGGGTCCCCGGCACCTGGCGTTCCATCCTGAGCTGGATGTGGTTTACGCATCCAATGAACAGGGCAGCAGTGTAACCGCATATTCGCTCGACGCCTCATCTGGGGTACTTGAACCTGTGCAGACACTGTCCACCCTGCCTGAGGGCTTCGGCGGTGAAAACACCTGCGCGCAGATCCACATCCACCCGTCGGGCAGCTTTCTTTATGTTTCCAACCGGGGCCACGACAGCATTGCGTGTTTTGCGGTTGACGGGACGGGCCGTCTCACGGGTATCGGCATTCAGCGCACGGAACCGGTGCCCAGAGCATTCGGGATCGACCCCACGGGAAATTTTCTCTATGCGGGCGGCCAGGAGTCCGGCAGACTGGCATCATACCGGATTGATGAACACAGCGGCCGGCTGTGTCCACTAAGGACTTATACCGTGGGCAAACCGTCCATGTGGGTCCTTATTCTGGCCCTGCGGGCTTGACAAACGACTGTAGCTCTTCGCGACTCTCTACGGCGGTCTCGACATCCCAATCCGGCAGGTTTCCGGACTTCACGATAGCCGATTCACGGCGCCTGCTGGAACAGAAAACAGCGATCCCGTTGCGGAGAAACGAAAAAGCAGTCTAAATGCCTTATTTCCCGCCAATAACGACGCTTAACCTATTGACAAAGTCGGGTTTGTGACGTAATATATGGTATGATATATTATTCACGATAACAAGATGTTGCGACGGTTGGCCGTGTCCTGTTCGATTTCACGAATATTGCCATTTCTCTTCCGGTGTGTGGTGCTGGTTTTACTGGCCGCGTGCGCGACTCCAGGCCGGAGGATCGCTCCCCCGTCAGTAGTCGTTAACGAGGATTTCGATCCGCAACGACTCGACGACGACGACTTCCTGCTGAAACCGCCTGCGGGGGCAGAGACACCCCGGGTCGATCAGACTGACGCGCCCGTTCCAACCTTCGTTAACGTAGACGGATATCGCGTGCAGATTGCGGTGGTATCCAGTCCGGACCGCGCCGCGACCGTCAAGGACGAGGCGGCAGCAATATTGGGCGCTCCAGTACATATCTACCGCGATCCGGACACGGGTCTGTATAAAATACAGGCCGGAAACGGCCGTGCCGCGGCAGAGGTCGAAGCGTTGCGCCGGCGGGCCAAGAGCCAGGGGTACCCTGAAGCATTTATTGTGCGAACCCGGATCGAACTCCCTCGCGCCGCGGTTTACGGGCCGGAACCGGTGGTCGGATTCCGCGTTCAAGTCTTTGCGGCGTCGAACCGCGCTGCGGCTGAGAGCGAGATGGCCAACGTCCGGGACACCCTGGGACAGGACGACATTTACATAGAATCCGAGCCTCCGTACTTCAAGGTGCGGATTGGAAACTTCCGTACGCGGGAAGCCGCGGAAGGGTTCACGGAAAGGCTGCAGACTTACGGATACGATACACCTTTTGTAGTCCGGACACACATAGAAACATCCACAGAACAGACAACCGACAACTGAACGCGTACGGGGATGACCGCGAGCGGTCATGTTGTGGTGGCCGCCGCGAATGCAGGCCTGCTTTGCGCGACCGGTCCGCTACTCGTTCATCGGAGTCTCCGGTGGCCGTGTTTATGGATCGAAATTTCCAGAATGTCCAGATGAGAGTACGTCCGCTGAACCATGGCGTCGCGCATTTCAGCCTTCTACTGGCGTTGCTGCTTTCGGGATGTTCGACCACGAAACAGGTTTCAACGTTTCCCGAAGCGGAAGCGCCGGCGCAAGCCGCCGGGCCCACGGCGACCGCCGCGGATTCCCCGGCGGTCAGAACAGTACGTCCTCGTACGGACCACGAACGACTTCGGCGAGCCCTGGACACACTTGACGAGGTTCGCCGGAACAGCACGGCGATATCCGTGGAACGCGTATGCATTCTGCTCACCGATTCCACGGTCACCGGATCCCTGCCGCCGGCGCGCCACCTCGAATTGCTCAGCGTTACACTCAAGCGCTATCGGGAGATGCTCCCGCCGTCCGCGCTCGTGCGGCCGAATTCCGTTATGGCGCGGCTGATCGACGCCATTCCCGACGGCCTCGTTCCTCGCTTGCGCGATGATGTTCATTACAAAGATCTCTATGTGCGCAAACTGGCAGGTTCCGCCGACATTCCGGTGGACTACAACGCCGAGGTCGTCAAGACTATCCGTTATTTCCAGACGACCGCCCGGAAGGCCTTCAAGGCCTGGCTTTCCCGTTCAACTCTCTATGAACCGATGATTCGCAGTTCCCTGCGTAGAGCGGGTTTGCCCGAGGACCTCGTCTATAAGGCAATGATCGAAAGCGGCTTTAACCCGAGAGCCTATTCACGGGCCAGGGCCGCCGGTATCTGGCAGTTTGTGAGTGGCACGGCGCGGCTTTACGGTCTCAAGAACAACGGCTGGATCGACGAACGCCGTGACCCCGACAAATCCACGCGCGCGGCAATCAGGCATATTCAGCACCTTTACGGGTTGTTCGGCGACTGGCGCCTTGTCATTGCGGCATATAACTGCGGGCAGGGTCGTCTGGAACGCATAATCAGGCGTTCGGGCACGAACGATTTCTGGAAGTTGAAGGGCCTTCCACGCGAAACACGCAGGCACGTGCCGCGGTTTATGGCGGCCCTGATTATCTCCAGAGACCCGGAGTGGTTCGGTTTTCATGACGTCGTCTATCAGGTTCCACCAAAGTACGATGTGGTACCTGTATCGGAGTACGTCCACCTTCGGGTGGCCGCCGAATGCGCGGGAACCACTTACGCGCGAATGCGCAGTCTCAATCCCGAGCTCCGTTCAGGTTACACGCCGCCTTCGTTGCGCGGACCTTATAAACTTAGAATTCCCGCGGGTACCGCCGGCAGGTTCAAGGCCAGATTCGCCCGAATTCCCGCCAGCCGGAAAGTCCAGCTGGCCGAACATCGAGTGCGCCGGGGAGAAACCCCCGGCGGCATCGCGCGTGACTGGGGCGTTCCAACTCGCACGGTGCTCGAGGCCAACAACATTAGGAATCCAAGACGTCTGCGCGTGGGCACGCTGTTGAAGATCCCGATCTTTCCGAGTGGCAAATCCAGTCGTGCGGCAAGGAACCTCGCGCGCGTGGACGCGGCGCCCGATCCGGACACCCACAGGAAAATCGCGCACCGTGTCAGGAAGGGGGACACCCTGTGGGGTATCGGACGCAGGTATGGCGTCACGCCACGTCAGATCCGGGCGTGGAACAACGTCGGGAAGCATATTACGCCAGGAGACCGTCTGGTAATCTGGAGAAGTGACGCTCCTCAGGTTGCCCTGGCCAATCCTTCAGACCTGCATCGCGGCAGCTTTTATGTTGTGCAGCCGGGGGATACACTCTGGGACATTGCCCGCAGTTTTCGCATCCGCGTCAACGACCTGAAGAAATGGAACCGTATCCGGAAACCCGCAAGCCTCAGGGTGGGCGCCCGGCTCCTGGTACGACCATCCGCCTTCCGGACGGCGGACTGAGTCAACCTGCAGAGATTAAATGGAGGATTCGCGCACGCCTCATCAGTCGCTAGTGAAAGTCGTTCGAAATCTTCTGCTCATCGCCCTGGCGCTGCTCATTCAGACTTCATGGGCGCATTCGGTTCGAATTCTGGATATCGGGCCGGATCTCGTAATCATCGTACTGGTTTACCTGGGCATCAGCGGCGGACAGATTGAAGGCACCCTTTACGGATTCGCATCCGGCTTCCTGCTCGACGTCTACAGCCCCGATACGATGGGAGTGAATGCGCTTGCAAACAGCGTGGTCGGGTTTTCCGTCGGACACTTCCGGGCGGGTGTCAGTGTCGAAGATTTCCGGGTGCAGGCTCTGCTGCTGTTCCTGGCAGTTGTCTTACACGATCTGATCTATTTTCTGTTCGCCAACATCCTCTCGAATCCAGATGCGATAGTGGGATTGATTATCAGGTTCGGGTTCGGGACGGCATTATACACTGCAGTCGTTGGAGTCGGCATTTCGCTGGTATTGTCCATTCGCTTCAACAAAGGGATTTACCTCGATGCACGACGACTTTATGGATAACGGTTTCCGGAAGGCCCGCACGCGATGGATGATGTCGGTGGTGATCGGTCTGTTCGCCATTCTATTCGTGGGGATATTTCGGCTGCAGATCACAGACAGCGAACGCTACCGCATCCAATCCAAGAAGAATACGATGCAGGTCGTGCCCATCGATGCAGGTCGCGGCCTGATACGGGATCGTAACGGCGTCGTTCTCGTAGGCAATCGCCCCTCGTACACCGTCTCCGCGCTTCCTCAGCGACTGCGTCGAAACACCGATCTGGCGGTTCGCGGGCACGTAGTCAACAGGCTCAGTCAGGTTGCGGGTCTGCCGGTTCAACACATCAACCGAAGACTCACGGACCGAAACCGTCGATTCCACGAGCCGGTAAGAATCTTGCGAGACGTTGGATTCAACATCGTGTCTGTCGTGGAAGAAGAGCGTCACGATCTGCCTGGCGTGGAGATACAATTCGAATCACGGCGGGGATATCTGAGCTACAATGGCGGCCTTCCCCTGGCGCCCCATATCATCGGGTATGTCGGCCTGATGGATGCGAAGACCTATGAGCGCAAGCGTGAGATGGGTTACCGACTCGACGATCCGATCGGCAAACGGGGCGTTGAACGCCTGTGCGAGTCGGCGTTGAGGGGGCGTGAGGGTATGAGATTCATCGAGGTCGACGCCTTCGGCAGGGAAGTTGGCAGCTTTCCCGACAAGACAACCCGGCCCGTGCGTGGCAACGACATTCTCCTGACCCTGGACTGGCGGCTGCAGCAGGTAGCGGAACTCGCGTTTGCCGATTCGCTGAGAGGCAGCCTGGTGGCAATGGATCCGAACAACGGAGAGATCCTTGCCATGGTCAGCAAACCCGGCTTTCATCCGCGGTCCATCCGAAACCTTAGCCAATGGCGGACCCTGCAGGCCGACACGTCAAATCCCCTTCTGAACCGCAGCATACGGGGCGAATACCCGCCCGCGTCGGTATTCAAGATGATCGCGGCGATTGCCGGCCTCGAAACAGGCCTGATCGATTCGGAAACGGCGCGTTTCCGGCCGTGCAGGGGCAAATTGCGATTCGGTGACAGGTTCTTCCGCTGCCACAACGCCTCAGGGTGTGGCCGGCTGTCGCTGCGAGGAGCGCTCGTCCGGTCCTGCGACGTGTATTTCTACCAGTTGGGACGCGAGGTTGGCATTGCCAACTGGAGTCGCTACACCAGAATGCTCGGATTCGGTCAACCCACGGGGATCGACATCGCTGCCGGAGGCGACGGCGAGGCCGCGGGCCTGGTGACCGACCGTTCGTACTATAAGGAACGTTACGGACACTGGGCGGAAGGCTACATGTTGAATCTGACAATAGGACAGGGCGAGACATCTGTAACCCCTGTCCAGATTGCCCGTTATATCAGTGCGCTGGCCGTCGGAAAACTGCCCCGGCCCCACGTCCTTAAGGATACGGCGCCCGAGTCCACGCCGGTTCAGATTTCCGCGCAGACCCTGAAGGCCATTCGAAGTATCATGCTGGACGTCGTCGAGGATCCGTACGGTACCGGAAAACGGGCCAGGGTGGAAGGCGTGCGTGTGGCCGGAAAAACGGGCACCGCACAGAACCCCCACGGTGAAGACCACGCGTGGTTCACCGCCTTTGCGCCTGCGCACTACCCTGAAATCGTCGTGGCAGTTGTGGTCGAAAACGCCGGTCACGGAGGCGCGGTTGCCGCCCCGATCGCAGGACAGGTTCTGGATGCGTATTTTGAGCTGGCACGGCCGAAAGTGAAGGCTGACACCATTGTGGCCGCACGAGTCGATGCCGAAACTGCGCCGGAAGAGAAGGACGCCGCGTCCGCACCGGCGGGCAACACGGCACCAGGCGTGGTCTTGCGATAAGCCGGGTCCGATGGGTCAGTTCAAGCCCGGAATCCCATTCCCCAACTGACGTTTCGCAGGAATCTTCACGTGGTCCTTGCCCGCATTTTCAAACAGGATTTCGACCTTCCGCTGCTGCTTGCAGTCGTTCTTGCCACGCTGTTCGGAATCGGTGCGATCTACAGCGCCACCTACAACTGGGAATACGGCGCCCCCGGCAGCATCTACGAAAGACAGATAATCTGGAGTGCGATTGCCGTAGTCGCGTTTCTGCTCACCCTTTTCGTCCCGCCCAAATTTTATTACGCCTTTGCGTATATTCTCTACGGCGTGTCAATCTGTCTTCTGGTGCTGGTTCTGTTGTTCGGAGACAGTCGCTGGTTCGATCTGGGGCCTTTACATATGCAACCGTCCGAACTGGCCAAGATCGCAACCATTCTTGCCCTGGCAAGATACCTCTCCTCGCGCAATCTGGACCTGGACAGGCCTCGCTCACTTGTCACGTCCTTTTTGCTGGTCTTGCTTCCGGCGGTTCTGGTGTTCAGACAGCCCGATCTGGGCACCGCGCTGGTCTTCATTTCGGTACTCCTGCCTATGTTGTACTGGGCCGGGATGAGACCTGTTGTGCTGTTTTTCCTGATTTCACCCTTCTTGAGCGTCATCTGCGCCTTCCATTACGTGGCGCTCGTTGTCCTGGTTTTGGCGATTGCCGCGGTCATTTTTCTGGTCCGGCCGCGTCGATTGATGACTGCCGCCATTGTCGTGGTCAATCTCGCGGTCGCGGTCGGCGCACCTTATCTCTGGGAGAACAAGCTGCACGACTACCAGCGCAGGCGGATTCTGACCTTTTTGAACCCGGACATGGACAAACTCGGCGCGGGCTACCAGGTCTTGCAATCCAAGGTGGCAATTGGCTCGGGCGGTTTCAACGGTAAGGGATACCTGCAGGGTACGCAGACAAAACTCTCCTTCCTTCCGGAACAACATACCGACTTCGTGTTCTCCGTAATCGGGGAGGAGTTTGGTTTCCTGGGCGCAATGCTTGTACTCGCCCTGTTTTTGCTGATCATCTGGCGCGCCATTCATATCGCGGGCCTTGTAAAGAGCCGGTTTTCGAGTCTGGTAGCCATTGGCCTGGCGACCATGGTGACCTTTCACGTTTTTGTCAATATAGGGATGACCGTGGGCGTGGTACCGGTTACCGGCCTTCCGCTGCCGTATTTCAGCTACGGAGGTTCGCAACTCGTGGTCAATCTGATACTCGCCGGCCTGCTGCTCAACATCTATGCCTACAGGCACGAATACTATTAGTACGTGCCGTCCTGATTCCTTTACGCAAAGAACGAGGCGACCGTCCGGTCGCCTCGTTCTTTGCGTTCTCTCTCTCGCGAAATCATGAACCCGTGGGCCGAAATGCAGGGCGCTTAACGGGCCGCCTTGAGTAGCGTAATCAGGATTTCTGGGATACCCAGGCGCGCCGTTCTCCAAGAAATGCGCCGATTTCAGAGATCAACTCGTCAGAGGGGTTCACCGTCAGCGACCGGGAACGAATGATCTTCGTTTCCCCTTCGCCCAGTTCAAGGTGCAAATAAACCGTACACCCGCCCCGGTGACCTTCAAGCATCGCTTTCAGGTGTTCAAGCGGTTCCGATTCCAGCATCTCCGACGGAAGCTTGACGTTCAGCGCGTCCGCAAGCGTTTCCCTCGCGTGCTCCATCGCAAGAACCTTCTCCACTCGCAGCGATTGTCGACCATTGCGGCCGGAAAGCCTGCCCTGGATCACCACCATTGCGTCGGTTACAAACGAAGCCCTGACCTTTTCGAACGTGTCGGGAAACACAACAAGGTCCATGGCGCCTTCCTGATCCTCGATGGTGCCGAACGCCATCGGACGCCCGTTCCGGTCGGTATGCGACCTGGTTTCGGATATCAGCCCGCCGAGTTTCACTTCCGCTCCCTCCGGGAGGGCGCCGACGTCCTGAGACGTACGGATTCCCAGCGCAGCCAGATCCGCCCGGAATCTTTCCAGCGGATGACCGGAGAGATAAAACCCGAGCATTTCCTTTTCGTGCGCAAGCCTTTCGCGCTCCGTCCACTCCGGCTCCTCGGGAAGGACGTGGTTGTTCATGACCGCCGACTGGTCCGCAAGGCCTTCCATGTCGAACAGCGAAATCTGACGTCGCTGCCGGGCCGCCTGTGCGGACTGACCCGCGTCGAGTGCCCGGTCGAGACCTTGCAGAAGCTGCGCACGATGTCCCTTCAGACGATCCAAAGCTCCTGCGCGAATCAGGCTCTCGATAGCCCTGCGGTTCACCGCGCGCAAATCCACGCGCTCACAGAACTCGAACAGGGAATTGAACGGTCCGTCGGTCTCCCGCGCGCTGACAATGGCCTCTACCGCGCCGCGACCCACGTTTCGTACGGCCGCCATTCCCATCAGAATCGCCGTTTCTGAAGCCACGAAATCAACGTAAGAGGTATTCAAGTCAGGGGGCAGGACCTCCAGTTTCATTCGCCGGCACTCTTCAATCAGGACGACCATGCGCTCGATGTTGCCGATTTCACCGTTGAGACTGGCGGCCATGTATTCCTGGGGATAATTCGCCTTGAGGTAGGCGTTCCGGTATGCGACAACCGCATACGCCGCCGCGTGTGCTTTGGGGAAAGCATAGCCGGCGAATACTTCTATATCTGCGAAAATCTTCCGGGCGAGATTCAGATCCACGCCGTGGGCCTTGCACCCCACGATAAACGCGTCCTTCTGACGCGCCATTTCTTCGGGCTTTTTCTTACCAATGGCGTCTCGAAGGATGTCGGCCTGGCCGAGGCTGAATCCCGCCAGAACCTGAACAATCTGCATCACCTGCTCCTGATACACCATGATCCCGTATGTATCCTTCAGGATGGGCTCCATCCCTGGATGGTCGTAGACCACCTCTTCTTCTCCGTGTTTGCGTGCGACAAAGTTCGGAATGTACTGCATCGGTCCCGGTCGATAGAGGGCGTTCATCGCTATGATGTCCTCGATGCGGTCGGGCTTTAGTTGCATCAGGTATTCCCGCATTCCCGGACTCTCGAACTGGAATACGCCCACGGTTTCGCCGCGTCCGAAGAGTTCCAGCGTTTTCTTGTCGTCTTCAGGAATTCTTGTCAGGTCAAATGCCGGATCCTCTTTCTTAATCAGATCCACAGTCTCGTCGGCAAGCGAAAGTTCCTTGAGGCCCAGGAAGTCCATCTTCAATAGGCCGATATCCTCACAAGTCGGCCCGTCGAACTGAGTTGTCAACTTGCCGTCCTTCGGTGCTTTGTACAAGGGTACGAAATTCGTCAACTCATCCGGTGCGATAATGACCGCGGCCGCGTGAACGGACGCGTGGCGGGCCAAACCCTCAAGCCCCCGCGCATGTCGGATCAGTTGCGCTTCCGGGCCATCGCCCTCGGCCATTTTCTTCAACTCCGGCACCTGTTGAATTGCCGTGTCGAGCGTCATCTTCAAGTCGTTGGGCACAAGTTTCGCAATCCGGTCGACCTCGCCGAATGACATATCGTGCACGCGGCCTACGTCCCGGATTACCGCCTTCGCCTTCAGTGTGCCGAACGTGATGATCTGACACACATTGCGCTCGCCGTACTTCTCAGATACGTACCTGATGACCTGATCTCGCTTCTTGTCCGAAAAATCGATGTCGATGTCGGGCAGGCTCACGCGTTCGGGGTTAAGAAATCTTTCAAACAGCAGATTATACTTGATCGGGTCCAGGTCGGTTATCCGCAGCGCATACGCCACCAGGCTCCCGGCGCAGGATCCACGTCCCGGACCTACCGAGATTCCGTGCTCCTTCGCGTAGTTGACGTAATCCCACACGATGAGGAAATATCCCGCAAGTCCCTTGCTTACAATCAGGTCAAGTTCGAATTCCAGCCGTTTGTGCAAGTCCTGCGAGATTGAATCGAATCGTTTCTCCAGCCCCTCCCGGGCGAGATATTTGAGGTATTCGTCGGCCGACTCAAATCCCCCCGGCAATGGAAACTCAGGCGCAAGGTAGTCTCCGAAAGTGAGTTCCAAGTTGCTTTTTTCCGCTATCTCCAGTGTCTTCTCCAAAGCCTGGGGAATGTCCGAAAAAAGCGTCTGCATCTCGTCCGCGGATTTGAAATAGACGTCTTCCGGATAACACATTCTGCCAGGATCGTTCAGGGTTTTACCGGTCTGTAGAGCCACGAGAACGGCGTGAGCTTCGTGATCGTCGGCGCCCAGAAAATGGGAGTCGTTCGTCGCCACGAGCGGCACGCCCATTTCACCGTGAATCCTTATGAGGCCGTCGTTGATTCTTGGTTCTCTTTCGATGCCGTGCCGCTGGATTTCCAGGTAGTAGTCTTTACCGAAAATGTCGAGATACTCTTCCACGGCGGCCATCGCGACCTTCACGCCCTCGCGCTCGATCAGATGCGGCACCTCGCCGCTCACGCATCCCGATAGACAGACCAGCCCCTCGGAGTGTTTTCGTAACAGCTCCTTGTCGATTCTGGGATGGTAATAAAACCCTTCCATGTAGCCGGCTGAGACGAGCTTTACCAGGTTGTTATACCCGCGCGTGTCTTTCGCAAGCAGCACAAGATGATTCGATCCGCTGGGCACGCCGCGCGAGGGTTTCCTTTCGAACCGGCTTTCGATGGCGCAATAGACCTCGCATCCGATTATGGGCTTAACGCCCACCTCTTTCATCGACCTGTAAAAATCCACGGCGCCGAAGAGATTCCCGTGGTCAGTAATAGCTGCAGCGGGCATCCCCCACTCGGCGGCCCTTGCGGCAAGGCTGTCAATCTTGCAGGCGCCGTCCAGCAGGCTGTACATACTGTGGCTATGGAGATGCACGAATTCGGCCATCGTGAGTTTCTCCGGATGTGCCGGATTGGAAAGGTATTGTCGGGGCGAAGAGGGCTGTCTGGAATGCGGGGCCGTGCCGGGGGAGGGGGAAAACCGTTGCGTCGGTCGTGGCGAGCACGGATATCCCGACGATGGAATAATCTTACTTCCGGTCGAACCAAAAGTCAAGCGAGAGATTGACAGGTTTGCTTCACTGAGACTCACCGGAACAATCAGCCGGATTCACGGCCGTGGCGTTATCACCCTGCGTGCAGAACGGACTGTCACCAGCCGCGACACGTCGTCGCCGTTTGTGGGAAATCACCCGCAACGCCGCGTCCGGATCTGCACGGTGTTCGGAGTGCTGTGGCGGGCAAATGGCGTTTTTCAATTGGACTTCCCACGCCATTGCGTTACTTTAACGAGGTTGTGACGACACCCGACTCTTAATCCGGTTTCCACACGATGTCCGACATTCTTGAAATCCATCCAATCCAGCGTCGCGTCGACGTCGACGTGTCAGTGCCGGGATCCAAGTCCTACACCAACCGGGCGCTGCTGATCGCGGCACTTGCCGACGGGCGGAGTCGTCTTCCGGGCGCACTCGAAAGCGACGACACCCGATATATGGCCGGAGCGCTTTCAGCCCTCGGCGTCCGTATTGGGATTGAGGGCGAAAGCAACCTCATTGTCGACGGCGCGGGGGGACGCGTTCCCGTACCGAGCGCCGAACTCTTCGTGGGCAACTCTGGCACTGCCGCCCGGTTTCTTACCGCGTATGTCTCGCTGGGAAATGGCACCTTTACGCTGGACGGCGCTCCCCGCATGAGAGAGCGGCCGATCCAGGACCTGATCGACGGCCTCCGACTCCTGGGGGTTCGCGCGCGGAGCCTGGCGGGAAACGGGTGTCCGCCGGTCGTTGTCGACGGAGCCGGTCTCGAGGGAGGGCTGACGCAGATGCCGGGAGATCGGAGCAGCCAGTATCTTTCCGCCCTTCTCATGGTTTCGCCGTACGCGCGAAAGGACGTCGAGATCCGCGTTACCGGCAACCTGGTCTCCAGGCCCTACATCGACATGACCGTACAAATTATGCGCGACTTCGGTGTGAATGTCGACATCTGCGACGCCGACATTTTCCACGTGAAAGCGGGACAGCGTTACACGCCCGCCGAGTATCCCATCGAGCCGGACGCCTCCAACGCTTCCTACTTTTTTGCCGCCGCGGCGCTTACGGGCGGTCGGATCACGGTCCGCAACCTCTCCCGGGCGTCCGCACAGGGCGACGTGGCATTCGTGGACGTTCTGGGCAGAATGGGCTGCGCCGTCAGTAACAGGCGGGACGGCATCGAAGTCCGCGGCCCGGAACGGCTTTCCGGCATCGATGTGGACATGAACGCGATGCCTGACGTGGTTCAGACCCTCTGCGCGCTCGCTCCATTTGCAACCGGGCCGGTAACGGTGCGCAACATCGCCAACCTGCGCATCAAGGAGACCGACCGCATCGCTGCTGTCGCGGCCGAACTGAACAAACTGGGGGTTCGTTCGGACGCCCGGCCTGACTCACTGACGGTTTATCCCTCTGCGCGCATCCGTCCGGCCGAACTCGACACGTATGAGGATCACCGCATGGCCATGAGCATGGCGCTGATCGGCCTTAAAGCGCCGGGGATCGCGATACGGAATCCGACCTGCGTCGATAAGTCCTTCCCGTCGTACTTTCGGTGCCTTGACGCGTTGCGGAGATAGGTACGACGTAAAGCCCGGGCTGTGTTGCTATCGTCGCCGCCTTTCTGTCGAGCGCGCTTTTTTCCCGCGGCGTACACGCTCTCGTTCGAGGATCCTCTTCTTGATTTCCTGAAACCGCCGGGAATCTGACGTCAAGCCGGCCTTGGCGGGCAGTTCCCCAATCTGAGCCCGCACATTCTCAACACGCTCCCGACTGGGGGGATGCGTGGAAAACAGACCCTCCAGCCGTCCAGGTTCTCTCTCTTGCATCGCCATCAGCTTTTCGAAAAACGTGGCCGTACCCTCCGGGCCGATTCCGGCCGCGTATGTTGATTCCACGGCGAACCGGTCTGCTTCCCGCTCGGCATCCCGACCATAACTCAACTGTTGCACGCCGATGAAGAAAGCTGCGACCTGCCTTCCTGCCCGACGCTTTGCGGATGCGTCAGTTCCGCCCAGAGTCGCGTCCAGTAGCATTGCCGCGCCTAACTGCCTGCTGATGGCCCTGGCGCCGTGTTTCCTATCTACATGACCGATTTCGTGTGCGATGACCGCTGCCAGTTCCGATTCGTTCTCCGCTGTTGTAATGAGCCAACGGTTGACGTACAGCCAGCCGCCCGGAAGCGCGAAAGCGTTAATCTCGTCAGTATCCACGACCTTGAAATAGTACGTCAGACAGGAACGACGCGAGTACCGCGCGAGCATCTGGCCGAGGCTGTTGATATACGCCGTCACGACGGGATCGTTGTAGAGCGTGAGGTCCCGTTCGATCTCCCGTTCTGCCTCGCGGCCGATCTGGACTTCCTCCTCAGTGGTCAATATGTTGAACCGGCCTATCGCCGCGCAGTACGCCATAAGCCCAACCAGGCAGGCAGCCATCAGGGGCCGCAGGTAAGATATTTGCAACATCGTCAGCATAACCTATCGCGATACGAGAGAAACCGTTAATCGTCCGTCTCGATCTGCAGTATCCCCCGGCTCCCGTCGACGGTAGCCCGAAGTCCGATCGGCAGCACCGGCCGTCCCTCGGCATGTCCGTACGGCAGCCCGCAAAAAACCGGAGCGGCGACGGACATTGAAAAATCGCACAGGATGTCGTCCACGGTACCCTCCTTCTCCCGTTCCGGCTCGCAGCCTTCGAATTGCCCGAACACCACGCCGGCCACGCGATCGAACACACCCGCCATTCGGAGCTGCGTCAACATGCGGTCCACCCGGTAGGGGGCTTCGTTGACGTCTTCCAGAAAGAGAAGAGCACCACTCGTATCCGGCAGATATCCGGTACCCACAAGCGAGGCGATCACCGAGAGACAGCCGCCCACCAGCCTCCCTTCCGCGACTCGTCCCCTCAGCGCAACGACACCGGCCATCTCGTCAAACCGCCCCCACATGAGGGCGTTCCAGAGAGACGTTTCCGTTGCCTCCGGCATTCCGGATGCCGTAACGTCTCCGCACAGTGTCACGCCGGAATAACTCACAATCCCCGTGCGACCGTAAATCCCCAATTGCAGCGCGGTCGTATCGCTGAAACCCACCAGGGGCTTCGGACATTTCCGGATTGCCCCGTAGTCCAGAAACTCCAGTACCCGCACTGCCCCGAATCCTCCGCGGGTCACAAAGACGGCCCGGACCTCGGGATCGGCGAACATGGCGTTCAAATCCTTCGCCCGGTTGAGATCCTGTCCCGCGAGGTACCGATCCCGGTCATAAACCGCCGATCCGACCCGCACCCGGAAGCCCCTGTTCCGGAGGTACGAGAGGCCCGGACGCAATCGCTCCCGTTCGAACGATCCTGAGGGCGACACAATGCCGATCAGGTCGCCAGGTTGTATATACGGCGGAACAACCAAAAGACGCTCCCAAATTCAATTCAAGCGACTCCAAATGGGCGAAAAACGTGCGTGGGACGTCAGGACGCGAATGACTTCAATATCCCATTGGCGAAATCGGTCAGCGTGTCGTCACGTGCGCCCATGATTACCACCCGGTCCCCCGGCCGCGCTTCGTCGCTAAACCAGCGCGCGATTTCTGTTCGCTTGTTGTAAAACGCCGCCTTGATACCCTGTCCTGAAATCGCTTCGATAAGATCCCTGGACGAAATATCGCGCACCGCGGTTCCCCCTGAGTAGAAAATCTCCGGCATGGCAAGCACGTCGCGACTCTCCAGTCCCTCTGCAAATGCGGCGATCAGTCCGTCCTTCAGGAACCGCGTTGGCGCGAATCCGGTTGGCTGAAACATCACCAGCAGCCGTCCGGGTTGTTCCTTGAGTGCGGAGAGCGTGGCCGCAATCTTGTCAGGATTGTGGGCAAAGTCATCGATCACCGTCACGCCGCCGGCGGTACCCAGTACCTGCAGACGCCGCCGGATCCCCGCGAAAGTCGCCAGCGCGCCGGCCGATCGCTGGAAGGGAACGCCTAACGCGGAGCATGCGGCCACGGCCGCGACGGCGTTCGAAACATTGTGCCTGCCCGGCACTTTCAGGCGAAACCTGGTCCCGCTGACTTCAAACGCCACGCCATCCGCCATTGGTTGGACATTTTCGGCGCAGACCTGCGCGCGGCAGTTATCCACCCCAAAACCGATACCCGCCACGTCGAGCGCCGCGGATAGCTCGCAGTCCATGTTGATGACGGCCCCCCGACGGGCCTTCTGTACAAATTCCCGGAACATCTCACGCAGTTCCTGTAGCGGCTTGTGGTCCAGCGAAATATTGGTCAGAACCGAAATCGAAGGCTCGTACAGCACGATGGTGCCGTCGCTCTCATCCGCCTCGATCACCTGCAGACCGGGATCGCCGCAGATGGCGTTACCCGTCGGAGTTTGCGAGTCGTTCAGGAGCGAACCGCCAAGAATCGCTGTTGGGTTTCGGCCCGCCTGCTGCAGGATGTGACCGATCATGCCCGCAACCGTTGTCTTTCCACTCGTGCCGCCAACGGCCACGCCCTCCACCCGGTTGAATAGTTCGGCCAGCACCTCCGCGCGCTTTCGCACCGGGATCGCCCGCCGCAACGCGGCGCGCACGTCGGGGACGTGTTCCTCCACCGCGGCTGACACGATCAGTTCGTCCACGGAATCGTCAACGCCCGACCCATCCTGGGGAAACAACACGATGCCCTGGGCGCGGAGCCTGTCGAAGAGCTCCGTACTCTGGCCGTGGTCCCGGCGCCGGTCGGACCCGCGCACCGCATGCCCGTGATGGCGCAGCACCTGCGCCAGCGCGCTCATTCCACTTCCCCCGATACCGCAGAAAAAAACCGTCTTGATGGCCGCCACTTCCTCTCCTTTCGCCGTTCAGCCGAAACGCGTTGTGACTCCATGCTAAAGACCTGCGCAGGGATTGTCAAGTGTACCGGAAAATCGACGGGAATCCGATACTCGAAGATCGACCGTCGCCCAGCCCGGCACCAGGACGTCCGGCGGGCGAACGAAGCCATGAGCCCGTTTCCGGACGGTTTTCGCGGGGCTTCTATCATTGACACACTGCCAGGTGTACAGTATATTTGCACCTCTGATCTTCAAGCACGTCTCGTATTACAACCTCCTATTATACAAGGAGTTCGACATGGCCGGCGTGTTTCGTCACGTGCTAACCGACGCGGATCGCGGCCACTGGGTCGAGTCCGGACGGGTGGATGAGGAAACCCTTTCCCTGGGTACCGGATATGCGTGGAAGGTAGAAAAGAAAACCCTTCACGGCGGGCTGCAGGCGGGCATCGACCTCGTTGAAGTGGACAACGGCGCCTTCTCATTCACAATTGTGCCGACTCGCGGCATGGGCATCTGGAAGGGCGCCTACCGGGAAATTCCTCTCGGCTGGGAATCCCCCGTTCGGGACCTGGTTCATCCGGCACACGTCGACGCCAACGACCGGGGGGGCCTGGGCTGGCTGAAAGGCTTCAATGAGTGGATCGTTCGCTGCGGCCTGGAAAGCAACGGCGCGCCGACTAACGACGTGGTCATCGACAACAACGGCAACGAAGCCACGGTATTCCTCCCGCTACATGGAAAGATCGCAAACATTCCCGCGCGTCACGTCGAGGTCTGCATCGACCTGGCCCCGCCGCATCGCATCACCGTGATTGGCGTCGTGGACGAAGCCATGATGTTCGGTCCCGCGCTGCGGTTGACCACGCGCATTTCCACGGAGCCAGGGGCCAACACCTTTAACATTTCAGACCGGATCACCAATCTCAACGACAGACCCGCCGAAATGCAGATATTATACCATTGTAATTACGGCCCTCCGCTGCTGGAAGCGGGCAGCGCCCTGGTGGCGCCTGTGAGAACCGTATCCCCGAGAGACGCCACGGCGCAGAAGGGGGCCGCCACATATAACAAGTTCGGGGCGCCGGAGCCCGGTTTTGTCGAGCAGGTCTACTTTTACGAACTGACGGGAAAGCGGGGCAGCGGACAGACGGCGGTCCTGCTCAAGAATGCCAGGGGGGACCTGGGTTCCAGTCTGCACTGTTCGCTCAACCAGTTGCCCTGCTTTACGCTGTGGAAGAATACCGCGGCAACCGAAGACGGATACGTCACGGGCCTGGAGCCGGCCACCAACTACCCGAACCCCAAGCCTTTCGAGCGCGGACAGGGCCGCGTGGTCAGGCTCGACGCCGGCGAGACCCGCCGAACGGACCTTACGGTCGCCGTCCACGACGGCAGAAAAAAGGTCAGGAACGTGGAACGGTCTATCAAGCGGATCCAGAAGAACGTGAAATCCAGAGTATCCTCGACGCCCATCAAGAGGATCTCCGGCGCGGGTTAGTGACCTCACGTACTCCGCACGCCGGTGTCAGCGCGGGATTCTTTTTCTTGTTTCCGTGTCACGTAACTGGAGCCCGCGCGACGGACATTGCGAAAGGACACCATTCTTGAGTTGCACACCATCCTTCCAGGAACTCATTCTTCGCCTTGAACGATTCTGGGCGGATCACGGGTGTATCATCTGGCAGCCGATCAGCGAAAAGGTGGGCGCGGGAACGTGGAACCCGGGCACCGCGCTTCGCGTACTGGGGCCGGAGCCCTGGAACGTGGCCTACGTTGAGCCCAGCTTCCGTCCCGACGACGGACGATTCGGCGAGAACCCGAACCGGATGCAGATGCACACGCAGTACCAGGTTGTTCTCAAGCCCGAGCCAGGCAACCCCCAGGAACTCTACCTGGACAGCCTGGAAGCGTTGGGTCTGAGCCGGAGGCGCCACGACATCCGTTTTGTGGAGGACAACTGGGAATCGCCCGGGCTCGGCGCGTGGGGCCTGGGCTGGGAGGTCTGGCTCGACGGCCTGGAAATCACGCAGTTCACCTACTTCCAGCAGGCAGGCGGCCTGCAGCTCGACCCGGTGCCCGTGGAGATCACTTACGGCATGGAACGTATCGCCATGTACGTGCAGGACGTGCGCGAAGTCTGGCAACTCCGCTGGAACGAGCAGGTCTCCTATGGCGACATTCTCAGACAGCAGGAAGTGGAGTATTGCAATTACGAGTTCCACCACGCAAACGTCGGGCGCCTGCAGACCATGTTCAATCTCTTCTATGATGAAGCGAAAGCCGCGATAGACCGCGGACTCGTCATTCCCGCCTATGACTACGTATTGCGTTGCTCTCACACCTTCAACCTGCTGGACACCCGGGGCGCCATAGGCGTAACCGAGCGTGCGCGTTACTTCGCCCGGATCCGCGACCTCGCCAGGCAGGTCGCCGAAGGGTTTTCAAAACAGCGTGAAACGTCAGGCCACCCCCTCATCAGGAAAACCGAGGAGGCAGGCGCCCCGAAACCCGGTCGGGACTCCAGATCACCGGAGCGCGCCGACCTGCTTCTGGAGATCGGATCCGAAGAACTCCCGCCCAACGACGTGCGGTCCGGCATCGAGCAACTCGAAACGTCCCTTCCCGAGCTTCTCCGAGAACAGAGACTTGGATATGACGAAATCGAAATAACCGGCACGCCCAGACGGCTTGTGGCCAGCGTCAGGAATCTCGTGGGACGCCAGCCGGACCGGGAACGCGTGGTACGCGGGCCGGCGGTCAGGGCGGCTTACGGCGACGACGGAAAACCGACACGGGCTCTGGAAGGGTTCTGCCGCGGTCAGGGCATCTCTACTGGTTCGGTGGAACACAGGAAAGACGACAAAGGCGTTGAATATGTCTATGCCCGGCGCCACGAGCCCGGACTCGAAACGCCGGACGTCCTGACCGAACTCCTTCCGGGGCTGATCGACGGATTGAACTTCCCAAAAACGATGCGCTGGGACTCCGACGGTTTCGCCTATCCCCGACCTCTGCGCTGGATTGTCGCCCTTTTCGGAAACCAGATTATACCGTTTCCCTTCGCACGGATCCGGAGCGGACGTACCAGCCACGGATTAAGGCCCGAGGGCGACCCGGCCGTTCAGTTGGAGTCCGCTGATGCCTATCGCCCGCATATGGAAGAACTGGGCGTGATCGTCGACCGCGAACGGCGAAAGGAAACCATACGGAATCAGGTACTCGAACGGGCGCGCGAGGTGGGCGGCAGTGTTCTGGAAGATCCCGATCTGCTCGACGAAGTTACCGACCTGGTCGAAGCGCCCTTCGCGCTGCGGGGCGGTTTCGACGAAGCCCATCTCGAACTGCCCGAGGAGGTCCTGGTCACCGTACTTAAGAAGTACCAACGCTGCTTTCCCGTGGTACACCCGGAAACAGGCCGGCTGCTGCCCTGGTTCGTGGCCGTGTCCAACGGCCGACCGGCCGATCCCGGCCCTGTCGTTCGAGGAAACGAGAATGTCGTTCGCGCCAGATATGCGGACGCCGCCTTCTTCTACAGGGAAGATGGCCGAAAAACCCTGGAGGACTACCTGCCGCGTCTGGATACGCTCACCTTCCAGGACGAACTGGGCTCCGTGAGGGACAAGAGCGTGCGAATCGAGCAACTGCTCCCGGTCGTCGGGTCCGATCTGGGCCTGTCGGAAGGGGATATGATCACGGCCAAACGAGCGGCCCGCCTATGCAAAGCCGATCTGGCCACCGGTATGGTCGTCGAGATGACGTCCCTTCAGGGCGTGATGGGCCGCTACTACGCCTTGCTGTCGAAGGAGACCGACGCAGTGGCGACCGCCATCCAGGAACACTATCTTCCCCGGTTTCCCGGCGATATGCTGCCGTCAAGCGAATCCGGATTCGCGGTCTCCATAGCCGACCGACTGGACAGCCTGGCCGGCCTGTTCTGCGCCGGAATCAAACCCCGGTCGACCGCCGACCCCTATGGGTTGCGTCGGGACGCACTGGGCCTGCTGGCGCTGCTTATCGGGAAACGCTGTCACTTTTCCCTGAAGAAGGGTCTGGAGGCTGCGGCAGCCGGGCTTCCTGTCCGGGTGCAAACCGATCGATTGAACGACGCGCATACGTTCATCCTGCGGCGCCTGGGCGTACAGCTGAAAGAGGAGGGTTTTAGTCACGACGTTGTCGAGGCCGCGCTCGGGGGCGGATGCGACGTCCCCTTCGGGCTCCGAACCATTGTGGATGGCCTCGATCAGATGGTCCGTTCGGAAGGCTGGACGGAAACCCTGCATGCATACGCGCGCTGCAAGCGGATTGTGCGTGACCTGGATGAATCCTATCCACTGAACCCGGAGGCAGATCCGGATCCTTCCTCGCGCGCCCTGCATCTGAAATGGGAAGGAGCCCAACGCGTGATGGACCGATCGAATGACGGGATCGGTACCCTTGAAATCGTGCTGACAGATCTTCGCGGCCCGATCAACTGCTTCTTCGAGGAAGTCCTGGTGATGGATAAAGATCCGGTGCTTCGCAAGGCGCGCCTTGCTCTGGTTCAGCGCATCGCCTGTCTCGCCGACGGCATCGCGGACCTGAGCAGACTGGAGGGTTTTTAGGCGCAACCGGCCGTGCCTCATTGATCGCCCCCGATATAGCCACTGTCTGCCGACTCATTCGCTTCTTTCATTCTCATGCGCATAATAACCGGTAAACTCAAAGGCCGGACCATCCCCTTTGACGTCAGGAAACACGGTGACGCCCGAGTAACACCGGGAAAGATCAAAGAGGCAGCATTTGCCATTCTGGGCGCCAGGCTGGTCAATCTTCATTTTCTCGACCTCTTTTCCTGTTCGGGCCAGATCGGCCTCGAGGCGTACAGCCGCGGCGCCCGGGTGCTTCTGAACGAACCGGATCGTCGCAGGCACGGCTTTATTTCAACGCTGCTGAGGGACTGGGGGATGGAAAGACAGGTTCGCCTCGCGAACCAACACGCGGAACGACTCCTGCCGCTGCTGGAGTCGGAACAACAGGCATTTGACGTTATATATGCGGATCCGCCGTACCATCTGATGCATGACGACGTCCCGTTCGCCCTTGCCATACTCACCCGCCTGGGCGGATCGGTCCTCCTTGCTGCTTCCGCCCATATCCTCATTCAACATGCCGCAGACCTTGAGATGCCCGTCACTTCCCGGCAACTTTCGCTTTGCGTTCGGAAGACCTACGGAGGCACTTCGTTATCCATCTACCGTAACGTGTGCGGAGCAGAGTGAGCTCCTGACGTTTTTCAACTTGCCTTTGTACGATGTTGCCTGTATTCTTTGAATTGTCCAACTCCCATTCAGAAAGGAGCCGAACCGATGGATACCATGCACGAATCCATCGAATTCCGCCCGCGGGGCAGAACACTTGCAATGGGCGGTATTCCCTGGCTGCCAAGGATTACAGACAAGGCCCGGGCGATGTTGCGGAACAACATCGGCGACTACGTCTACCCCTGACCGGCCGACCAGAAGTTCCTGGAGGAACTCGGCTTGCCGGCAGACGAATTCACGCAAATCGTGTCCGAATGCAAACTGGACGCGGAAGTCATTGAACGCGTGCGCCCTTTTTACGAAAAGGCCCGCAGGGGAACTTAGAATACGAAAGCCGCCACGCAACGCGTGGCGGCTTCGGTCAATCTCCTCCGAGTCACGACGCTAACGCCTTCCGCCCTCCGGAAGCGCTTGCCGGGCAAGCGCCCTGACCTCTCCGGTTCCCATCTGCAGCAATCCGTCGATGCCGATTACATCTGCCGCGAAGAGCTGCGGACACTCCTGCGCCGCCAGGTCATATGCTTCCAGGACGTCGTAATTTACCCCCCGGTACCGGTAGAGATGTACCAGGCTCTCCAGTTGTCCGCTTCGTCTCAGGGAATTCGTTACGCCCATCTTGAAATAATACAACTGTCGATCTCTCCTGTCGCCCCACCTCAACGTATCCGGCTCGGGGATGTACGCCATCGACCTTTCCAGTTCCTCCTGGAAGGCATTGATCCGGGCGTCGACCATCTCCAGCAGCCCTCGAAGGACTTCCCTTCGCGCGTCCTCCCTTTCATCCTGTAGCATATCCTGCAGAACCAGCGCAGCCTTCCCATAGAATACGTAGCGGTCGCGCTTCCCGTCTCCGAACAGATCCATTTCAATGGCTTCGGCTTTGCGTACCAGCGCTTCCAGGTCCAGGTGGTCATCGCCCACGCCGGCGTAGTCATCGTCGGCGCGCGCCAACTGAATCCCCACGAGCAATGCCCGTTCTACAATCTGCATCATGTCTTCAGCAGGATCAAACAACCTCAGTTTCCGGGTGCTTTCGTCATCCGTCCTGATCGCTCCCGGGCCGTGCGCAAAGCCACGATTGACCAGTACCTGCTCTGCATCTATCCCCAGGCGGTCCAGCAATTCGCGAAGCGCACCGCCCAATACCGGTTGGCTGGCAGCCGGCAGGAATTCCGTGCGGCCTTCGATCACCAGGTCCGCCATATCTGCGGCCAGTGCATCGTCTCCTTCGGAAGTCTCTCTGCCGCGTGTTCCCCGTTCTCGCGTCAGAGTGAAGATAACCGCGAGCATCAACAGGACAACTACAGCGATGTAGACCATCTTCGATGTTCTCCCACTTATTGTTCAACCTGACCGTCTGACGACTCCTGGCAGGAGAATTGATGCGTTGACAAAAGTCGGTGAGAGTGGAGACGTGAGACAGTAGAAGGCCGCACCGTTCCCCGTAAGTCTTTCGCGCTTTCCCTCTTCCAGGATCTCCCGTCTCGCACCTTGCTTCTGCCATTTCCTGACGCGATCCTACGCGCGGAAAAGTTCTCCCATTCGCCTGCCCAGGAACCGTCCGGCCAGAAAGAGGCTGAGCATGAGTAGCAGCATGCCCAGCATGCCCATCGCGCTGGCAATGAACGGGCCATCCGCAATCCTGCCCATCAGTGCATAGATGGCCTTGGTAATGGGGTAATATTGCGCCTTCAACGCAAGTATCAGACTGTCGCTGACTTCCAGCATGGCAAAGGAAAAGCAGAGAATGGCTCCGGCGACCAGATTGGCGAGGATGAGCGGAAAGGTAATCTGCAGGGTGGCGCGCAGGGGCGAAGCACCCATATTCCTGGCCGCTTCTTCAAGGGAGACGCTCGTTTGCTGGAATCCGGCGTAGGCCGATCTGACCATATATGGCAGCCGCCTCACCGCGTACGCGATCACCAGCAGGGGTACGGGATTGTGTCTCGCGTCCAGCAATGTTCCGGAATACCCGGCGAGATACCCGAAAGCCAGTACCGGGCCCGGCAGGGCCAGGGGCAGCATCGCGACGGCGTCCAGCGCGCCTCTGAACGGGACCCGGGTGCGGGCAAGCAGATAGGCAATGGATATGCCAAGTACCACGTCGCAAATTGTACTTAAAGAACTCAGCATCAGGCTCATTGTTATGCTGGGGCCCGCGATTGGATGTCGATAGACGAGCGGGTAGTACTTTCCCGTAATTTCCTGCGGCCAGATCGCCATGAACCAACGCTCGGAGATCGATGTCAGGAATACGCTCAAGTGAGGGATCAGCGCGATGGCTGTCAGTGAAATCATAACCGAATAGATAAACGCGGTCATCCCTGGCGACGCCCGGCGGGTAGCGGATCCGACGTGTCCCCGCGCGACCGTATCGTACTGCCTTTTACCCAGCATCAGCTTGGACAGGTAGAAAAACAACAAGGTGAGCAATAGGAGAAACACCACGAGCGCATACGCCATGGGATTTTCGTTGATATCTGAAATTGCATTGAAGATCTCGACCATCACGACCTGGCGATAGTTGAAAATCAGTGGTGTTCCCAGGTCCGTAAACGCCCAGATGAAGACGATGATCGCACCCGCGAAATAGCCCGGCAACATCAGCGGAAAGGTTACGCTTCGAAACAGCCTGAATCCGCGGGCCCCCATATTGCGGGCGGCCTCTTCGAGGCTGGGGTCGATATTCGCCAGCGCCGCTGCCACGTTAAGGAACATAATGGGATAGAGGTGCAACACCTGCAGAATGACCACGCCGGTAAACCCGCCGCCGAACCAATCGATCGGTTGGTCGACGATTCCCAGTTCCAGCAGCAGAAGGTTGATGGATCCGAAGCGGGCGAACATCTGTTTCATCCCGATGGCGCCCACGAACGGCGGGAGGACCATGGGTACCAGGATCAGACCGTTAAGGACGTTCTTGCCCTTGAAGTCATACCGTACCAGCAGGAATGCGATGGGCAGGCTCAGGAGTGTCGTTGCGATCGTGGTGAACATGCCAAGGCGGAAGCTGTTCAGAATCATCTCCTTGTAGACCGGATTGCCTGCCATCAGCTCGAAGAATACGAGCGAGATTTCGCCGTTCACCCACAGTGCACGCACAACGGCGTACCACAGCGGATAGAACAGAAAAAAGACAAAAAAGGCAGACAATCCCGCCAGAAAGAGGATCCTGGACCAGGTCAGGTCGTAACGATCAAGCAGTGTCTTCACCATCGTCCCGTAGTATGGAAATCGCGTCCCGGGCGAACCGGATACGCACGCGGTCGCCCGGAATGGCTTTCTGAATCAGCGGATGGCTGTCCACGAGTTTCACCTGTGTTCCGTCCGGAAGGTCCACGACATACTGTTCCATCTCGCCCAGGTATATCGCGTTCCGGACCGTCCCCGTTACGAGATGGTCCGCCTCGCCCGGCGTGCCCGCGACGAATTCCATGGCCTCGGGGCGAATGGCGCACAATACGCGGTCGTCTTTCCGGATGCCGTCGTAGCCCGGGCGGCCGTACAGAATCCCCACCGGCGTCTCCACCCCGATTCTCTCGTCCAGCGCGATGACCTTGCCCGAAATCAGGTTAATTTCACCGATGAAGTCCGCGACAAACCGGTTGGCCGGCTGCGAATACAAGGTCCTGGGGGAACCGGACTGCACGACCCGCCCCGCCCGCATAACGGCGACGCGGCTGGCCATCGCCAGCGCCTCTTTCTGGTCGTGCGTGACATAGATCATGGTGATCCCGAGGCTTCGGTGCAGGGCCTGGATCTGTTCCCGCATCTCCAGCCGCAGCCGGGCGTCGAGATTGGAGAGCGGTTCATCCAGCAACACCACATCGGGTTCGATCACCAGGGCCCGAGCGAGCGCCACCCGCTGCTGTTGTCCGCCTGACAGCTGGTTGGGGGACCGGTCCCGGTAGGCTTCCATTCTCACCATCTGTAACGCCCGCCGGACACGATCAGTGCGGTTGCCGTGGGCTATGTCGCGCATGGAAAGGCCGTACTCCACGTTCTGCCAGACGGTCATATGGGGCCATAGCGCGTAGTTCTGGAAGACCATTCCCGTGTTCCGCTTTTCGGGCGGTACTTCGGTAACGTCCCGATCGTCAAAGAACACGCGGCCTCGTTCCGGCTTGTAGAAACCGGCGACTGTTCTCAACAACGTGGTCTTGCCGCATCCGGACGGTCCGAGCAGAAAGAAGAATTCGCCGTTTTCGATTTCGAGATCGACGGATTCTACCGCGACGACACTGCCGAATCGTTTTGTAACATCCTTCAGACGAACGCGAACCATCGAACGCCCTCAGTCAATCAAGTGGACGACTGCCGCCGCCAGGAATGAGTTATCGTCGAAACGGGGGAAGAGATATTTTAGCCAGGTAGATCACCATGGAGCCTGCAAGGCCCAACGGGAACAGGAATGTCAGCCAGTCCAGAAGACGCGTTCGAAACGGAGGCTGCACAGACCCGTATTTGTTCCGAGCGAATTCCGTCCAGGAAGCCAGGGTCCTGTTGCGCAGCTCGGCATCCCGCCAACGCGCGCCAAGGCGACCGCAGGCTTCTTCGTTGACAGGTACTCTTGAGAGGCGCCGAACACGATCAGGTGTCACGCCTTCTGCAATCGCCGTTTTCCAGGCGTCTTGAAGCTTCTGGTGGGAATCAATCACCATGACGCCGATCAGGTCGTTTAACACGCGCCATCGGGTTGACGCCTTTTCGGAGTCATAGACGAGCTCCGATTTCCACTCGAACGGGTTCAGCGAAACGGCGGCCTGATCACGGAACCGCCGATAGAGGTCGGGCAATACCGTAAACCGGTTCAGAGCGGTTTCCACGGGGCCGCCCGCCGCGCCTCTCTTCAGAAACCAGAGTTTCTGGCCTGAATCCGACATGACGAAATCGACGAAACTCTGTGCCGTCTGCATGTTGGATGCGCCTTTCAGGATGGCCACCCCGTCAGGATTGACGACGGTCAGGTTGTCGGGCATCGTGAATCCGATATATTCTTCTCCAACCTGGCCGACCTGGGCCCAGGCGTAAAAGTCAATGGACAGACCGTAGGCCACCTCGCCAGCCGCGACGTCCTTGGGCGCCTGGGAGCCGCCTGAGGTGAAGTTGCGGACATTGGCCCCCATTGTTGTGATGACCTCCCAGCCCCGCTCCCAGCCATATGCCTGCAGGATCAACTCATAGGCCATGTGCACACTTCCGCTGCTTCTGGGATCTCCCGACCCAACCCATGAATACAACGCCGGATCTCCCAGGTCAGCCCACGTCCGTGGGACCGGCAGATTCACGAGGTCGAGGACGGCCCTGTTGTACACGATTCCGAAACCGGCCAGGGTGGCGCCGTACCAGCGATAGTCCGGATCGTACAGCGGTACGCCTCCGATTTTTTGTGGCAATCGATCCAGAACGGCCTCTGGCAGGCGATGAGCCGAGCAGAGGCCCATATCGGCGATTTCCATAAATGGGTCCATGCCGCCGCCGAAAAAGACATCGATACCGATCCCATCCGGCGCGCGGCGGAATTCCGATTTGATATATCTCAGAATCGAGCTCGTGCCGCCCCCGACGTCAAGCCATTCCAGGACGACCTCCCTGCCGGTCAGCCTGGAATAGTGGGATCTGAAAGCCGTCTCAAACTCATTCTGTACGCCGTCCGGATGCGGTGAGATCAGGACCAGCCGATCTGTCGCGGCCGGTGTTGCGGCGGGAATGAGTATACAGAAGCAGAACAACGGTAGAATGCGGATCTTCACGGCTGGTTGACTCGCCTTGACTCAGGTGTTGGCTTCGCGCGCGCGGCGTCGGCCGGAATGGTACCGAAGCGACCCCACCATGTCAATTTCTTTCGATGGTAATCGGGATTTGTGACAAAAAAAAACGCCGCAATCCCGAAGATTGAGACGTATACGTCGGGCAATGAGACAGACGATTCAAGGACCGATGTCCTCCACGCTTCCGATCCTGTTGCCGGTAGGATCAGTAAACCAGATCTTTCCCAGCCGGTCCACAGTCAGCCGTCCCACTCCCGATACCGCAACGGGCAGTTCAAGAATCCTGATGCTGGAAGCCTCCGGATCGTATCTGGCGAAATACCTGGACTGATCGGCCGCGTACCAGATTCGCCCGTTAAGGTCAACGGACAGCGAGGATGGATCCGGGCCAACTTCGGGCAGGATGTAACTCGCGAAGTTCCCCGTCGCCAGAAGGTCCCACATGTGCAATTGGTACGAATTCGCAGCAAACCAGATCTGATCTCCGTCATCCAACACGAACTGCTTTATCGTCAGATCCTGGATGGGTATCTCGATCTCCGCAATCTCTTTTGTTTCCGGATTCATCCGTCCGAACTTTCCGACGGCGCGTTCCGAAAACACGAGAATGCCTTCGCTATCGATCAGTATCTCGTCCAGACCAGCGGATGACGTGAACACGGGATACTCTTCGAACGTGCCGCGATCGGGATCGAGCCGGCCAATCTGGTTGCCGGATTCCTGTGTGAACCAGAGATAACCCTTGCGGTCGAAAACCAGGCCGCTGGGCCGGCTTCCCGGGGTAGGAACGGAATACATCCTGACTTCCTCGGAAATCGGGTCGAGCCGGCCAATCGCATTCGCAACAATATCCGTAAACCAGACGACCCCGCGGTCGTCAACGGCAAGACGGGCCGGTTGACCACCGGGGGTCGGCAACGGATATTCGACAAACGTCTCGGTTGAGGGATCGAAACGACCGATCTGGTTTGCACCCGTTTCCGCGAACCAGACGCGGCCAAGAACGTCGACCACGATATCCCGGGGCTGGCTTCCAAGTGTTGGTACGGAGAAGACATCGACGGAACCAACGGCGACACCCTCATCCACATGAGAGTGCATCACCGTTACCTGGGCTCTGTCGTAAAGACGCGCGAAGATCAGAAAATCCTGCAGATCAACGGCACCGTCTCCGTTGAGGTCAAACTGCGTGTCTCCGGTTCCGAATGCCTGCGCCAGGAGGATGAAATCCCCGAAATCGATTACGTCGTTGCCGTCGAAATCAATATCCGGAGTGGTCTGCGCCAATGCGGTCGATATCAGGATACAGACCCCAAACAACCAGAACGGTATTTTGGAATGTATATGCATCTGTCCTTCGCAACGGGAAAACCGCAGAATGTGCGCATTTAATGACGCCCGGTTCAACCCTGCTGGATTTCCGTTCGGGCGAGATCAAAGATTCCCCTGGCTGCTTCCAGGCGCAAGCCCGGTTCGGCGTTTGTCAGAAAGGTGCGAAGCGTCTTCAACTGCTTCAGGTCGCCGGACTGCGCCAATCCCCTCAAAGCCGCCGCCTGAAGGCTGGCCTCTTCGTTCTGTGCAAGTATGTCGTTCAACGCTTCAGTCGCCTCTCGCAGCCCGAACTTTCCAAGCGCATCAATTATGGGTTCCCTGATTTCCAGCGACGTGTCTTTATGGAACGCCCAGACAAGTGCTTCGATCGACTCGGCCGTGCTGATTTTACCCAGAGCCTGCACAACCGCCAGCCGAACGGAAAACTCCCTGTTTTGGGAGAACGCGTCCCTTAATGCGGGGATCCGTCGTTCATCAGCGATGATCCCCAGGATCTCAGCGGCACGCCTTCGAAACGGACGGTGCATACTCTTCAGGTCTTTTTCCAGTTCCTCCGAAATGTCGAACCCGTGGCCGAGCCTGGCCAGGGACCACGCCGCGCTGAGCCGAAGCGGTTGATTTTCGGGGCCGTAGAAGGCCGACCGCAGGAGTTCCACCGCAGTTGAGTCCTGAATCCATCCCAATCCGTCCACAGCCAGCAACCGGTTCATCGGGTGTCCTTCTTCCAGCAACTGCTCTTTGAGGTACACGCCGATCGTCTTGGCGGACAGTCCTCCCAGCGCTTCCAGGCAGCGGATTCGCAGGGAATGTTGCCACGTTGTCTGTTTCGCTACCGTTTCAAGATGGTCGATCGCCTCGGCGGTTCCAAATTCCTCCAGAGCCTCCACCATGACCAGCGAGGTGGAAAGCTGACTGGTTTTCAACAGGGTGTCGGCAATGGCGGGCAGACTCTGCAGATCCGCAAGCCTGGCGAGCGCCAATGCCGCGGAAGATCTTACAACTGGGTCCGGATCTTCTCCAAACGCCCGCCTGAGCGCTGGGACAGCTGACGGGTTCCCCAGTTGACCGAATGCGGCGGCGGCCTTGGAACGAACCATGCTCATCCGGCCATTCCCGAGCGTTTCCGCCAGCCAGGGACTCATCGTCTCCGGGTTCAGACGTTCCAGCGCAGCCGCAACCTCCACTTTCACGAAAGCGCTCTCGGTATTCTCGAAAACGCCCCTGAGCGCGTCGACGGCGCCGGGACCATTGTGTCTTCCAAGCGCTTCGACCGCACGCAGAACCACGATTTCGTCGGGATGGCCCAACAGGGTCAGGAATGCCGATTGAACGTTCGCGCCATCCAACCCGCCCAGAACCGTTACAGCCTCCGCAACCAGGGCGCCGTCCAGCTCGCCGTCCTGAACGAGACCCAGCACCGTGTTCAGCGCGTCTTTTTTGGCCAGATCCATTTCCTGACGACTGACGCCGCAACTCCAGACCCCGACGCAGAACAAAATGAACCAGGTATACCGCCAGACCGCCCGCGTCCGCGGACGTTTTGAGTTACGCATCCCTATTCGGCTCCCACCACACAGCGAAACCCGACGTCCGACCGTCGATCATCGGGTTCTGCCCAACCTGCCCCGGTGCATTTCGCCCGCTTTTCGTCATCGAGCCACGAGCCACCGTATATTGCACGGAGTTTCCTGTTGTTTCCATACCATCCGTCCACCCACTCCCAGACATTGCCCACCATAT
>JAAXHE010000066.1 GCA_012271065.1 Candidatus Latescibacterota bacterium | reverse complement strand
ATTTCACGGTTCTTGGACAGCAGTGATTGGGTATCTTACGCGAAGATACGGCATATTGGGCGTGGGAACCTAGAGATTCGAAACTGGCTGATACCCGATGCCAACTTTCGCCGTCAACTTTCAATTGACGTTCAATCTCGCGGCAGTGATTGAAGAAGCGCCGCATCTGTCCGGTCGTCAGTTCGGGCCTGGCATTTCTACCGAGAAACGCCGCCAGTGGATCGACCCGTTCTTTGGAAACGAAGACAGACAGGAGATAGCTCTGGCCGTCGTCGTCAACTTCAAAGTATGTGCTCGGGAATTCCGGGAGTGCTTCCCTTGGCGGCCTGTTGCGACTACCGCCGCCTCGGTCCCGCCGTTCTTGTCGTTTAGATTTGGATCCTGCCTTTCTAAAGACATCCTCCATTCTGGTCATCGCGTTCTTTCCTTTCCCGGTCGTGTTGCCAGCAAGGCATAGCGGAGACTTGTCGCCAATTCGTTTACGCGCTGTTCGTCCCGCTCCAGATACTCGGGCACTTGGTTCGCCCAGCGACGAAAGTCGGTGTGGCGTCGCATAACGTTGCGCTCGACTTGATAAGCCCAGCGAGCCGCTCGCGTGGGATCATCACTTTCGACAAGGCGTAGCAATCGATGCAACAATGAGCGGTGAGCCGCGCCGGCTTCAACCCAGTCAGCCAGCCGCTTGCCACTACCTACAAGAGATTCGTGTCGTTTCCAGGTCCAATACGTCCCGAGAGCGGCGCACCTGTTCTTACCCGGATGTTGCTTGGCCGACTCCAGGAGTTCCTCCGCGCGCTCGACCGCGTGACGAATCGGAACGCGGTAAGGGGTCAGCACGATTCCAGCGCTGAAGGTCAATGGCGAATACTTCTGGCCAGGGCCAGCCTCGAACGCTCTTGCCAGAGACCCGGCAAAGTCGAACACGACGTTCCATGGGCCAACCAGCAGCAGGTCGTCCCCACCGGCATACAGCGTGTAGATCAAGGGCCATGACCTTTCCAGCAGTTCCTGAGTCGTCTCCCCGAAGAAGGTATGAAGATCGCGACTGAAAGAACACAGCCGACGATACGACAGGTCTTCGCCAGCAATTTGCCCTACTCGGACACCCATGTCGTCTACGTCGGCTTTAAGCACGGCCAGACGACGGTCGCCCCGCGCTTGTTCCGAAATCTCCTGGAACGTCAGCGGTTCGCCGGAATCGGAATGGCGCGGTATCCAGCGGCCCACGCGAAAGGATTCCGGCGTCCGGCTTTCCAGTGCCTCAAAGGCGACACCCAGCGCTCGCGCGGAGCCGCCGCCGGGGCGCATCCATTTCCATCGTGTCACTTCTTCGCCAAGTTTGCGGGCCTCCAGACAGCTTCTACAGTGTAGAACCTCCTCACCTTCATCCCGCACGGCCTGCCTTCCAGGAGATTGGCGGCATATATCGCAAGGCTTGCCAAACGGCTCATCAAGAGGCGGTTGGCTCCAATCCTCCGGGTTCCAACCGCCGTTACGTTGCAGCATTGCGGTTCCCACGCGACGCTTCTGGAATTCCAAACGATCGCGGGCGGCGAGTGGCGTCTCACCCCAGCCCACCGAGAATTGGACTTCTCCGCCGGATTCATTCCACACCTTGCCTTGCAAATCAGAGTGGAGCTCCTCAAGACAAATGGAGTCGGTATCAGGTGGAATCCGCACCAGGAAACCGCCCCCGCCCCGAACGACGATGTCACCATCGGTAACACGCAGACCTTTCGTTATCGTCCATAGTGCGGCATGCTCGTAAAGCTCGAGCAGGAACGACCGGGCTCGCAAGCGCTTAGCCTGCGCCTTGCCCGCGCTCTTCACTCCCAGCACGTAACGCTGGATTCCGGAGAAGTCGCCAGCCAAATAGAGATTATTCTTCACGGGCAAACATCCCAAGGCCAAAGTGGCAGCCATAACCAAGGGCTAACGGTCCCTCGACTGGCTCTTTGAATTTCAGCCGCAACAAGGCCCCTTGGGCGTCGGGTTGCTTCTCCCGGCCTCGCGAACGGAACCGGTGAAAATGCACTGATCGGCGGGTAGTACCGCCTATTTCGATGTCGTTCAGGATTTCGACTTGGACAGGCCCGGTAAACGAGCCAGACCCAATATTCCGACGTTTCCAAAGGCGATTTATCTCTCCCTCATACATGGTCTTTTTCAGATGACCAGACGCCAAAAAGGGCGTCACGCTGACCCATTCATCTGAGCAGCCAAATAGCCTCGAGGTGTCCGCAAAATCCTCCGGGCGGCCAAAGCCCTCCAAGGCCAGCCGCCATTCCCGACGGCCGCCCTCTTCGTTTCCTTCCTCTCCACCGGAATTGTTTTTGCCGATCCACAACCGGGTCAAGCGATCCAGTCTCTCACGCACTGCAGCATCAAAACCCTCCTCTGCGTAAACCGATACGTGGTCAATCCAGCCATCTCCATCGGCGTCCTCGGGCAGCCAGAAAGCGTGAGAATGTCTGCCGCCTCGCAGAGGTTTGTTGTCAGGACCACGGCCTGAGATCACCGAAGGCGCTTTGGGTTTTCCGTTTTCCCAACCGAACTTGGAAAGCGCGGCCAGCCGCATGAGTTCGCCGATTTTGACCGCGTCCTCAATGCGAGGTTGGGGACGGCCGGCCAAGAAATATCGCGCTACGGTGAAACGACTGCGGTCAACAGTGTGGCGACGCGGACGGACATGTCGTGTAACAGGCGACAACGGTGGACGTATGTATACAATCTCGCGTGAGGCCGGCGGCCGGTTCCAGCGGTATTTCTGGTAATCGGCCGTATCAAGCATCAAGGCGTCGACCAAACGGTCAGGCAGTGTACGGCCGAACGTCCTGTTGCGCGCCCTTTCAAGCGCCTTGGGGGTAGGGGGCCTCTTGCCGGAAGCGGTGGCACGGGAACGTTCTGCATCGTCGGCTTCCTGTAGTAGGCGCGTACGCTCCGTAGCATAGTCCCCAGCACTGATGGAGGCGAGCACCCGTACCACCTCCCCATCAGCGTCCCCGCTTTGGCCGACTGGGCAGCAGTTTGCCGCTCCCCCCCAATTGCTTGTCGCTTCGCAGTCAACCCAACTCTCGGCACGGCCTAAGTAGCCGATCCCTTCGGCGAGGTCGGCCGCCAAGCTGAAGAGTTCGGCGTCCAGGTCGAGTTCCGACCAAGCTGCTACGATATTCTCTCCTTCGGGCAGGTGTGTAAAAGCGTCGAAGACGAGTGTCGTCTTCACCGGCGCGGGCATGTAGTGCCGGGTATGTGCGTGGATTGAACCTTCAGGTAGGTGGTAGATCGGTGCTTCCTGGGCGAGCGCATCTATTAGCCGGGCAAGCGCCTCCTTGGGCCAGCGTACCTGATATCCCTTGCGCCAATAGCTGGCGATGAGTGCCCGGAGAATGCGCCACGGCTCCGGCGGCCAGGCGACATCGGCTTCGTTGACGTGGCGTCCCCAAGGAGTGGCGTGATAGCGGCCCGTGAGGAATCTAAAAGTAAGAGCGAACATTCGAGACCTACTTCTTGTACGTGACTGTGAGCACTCGCGGCTCGTGAAACCGGCCTTGCCGTGCGACCGTTTCGATCAGCTGGGGAAGTTCGTCGCAAAGCGAGTCCAACGACGGAAGGGCGAACGCTTCGGGCCGTGTAACCCGATGTTTTACCAGATCGAGATCGCAAGCCGTGCGCAGACGAAGCCCTTCGGCGAGGAATTTCTGGATCTTGAATAGGGCGAGCGCGACCAGCAACTGCTCTACCTCTTCTCCCAGTGCAAAAGAGCGAATCTGGCGCAGATCGAGGTTGAAGTACGCGGTGATCCTTTTTGAAGTCCACTCGTCGCGGGCAAACGGGACGTTTCCAAAGCCTTTTGAGGTGTCCCCCGAAGGGTTCACTGAGTCGTTCTTCACGCCACCGCTTGTGGAAATCCTGGCATCTACTGCCTCGATAAACGCGGACAATGCGCGAGACAAACGCAAGCGCCCGCCTGCCAGCGTCTTCTTGGCCAAGAAGACGCCGTGCAGCAGTGCATTCGTGTCGAACTCCAGCAAGACCCGTGCGAGCTCACTGAGATTGACCCGTCCTTCCTCCATGTCGGCGAGGCGTTCCTTGAGCATGTTGGCAACGGTCTGGTCTTTACCTTCAAGGATGTAGGGCGAATTTAGCCTATGCGCTTCTAGGACGGAGTTAGTCAATGACACATTATCTGCATCCACAACCTTCACAAGCGGTAGACTCTGCAAGGGCGGTACCCAATCATCCTGAACCTCGTCCCAACAGACCGCTTCAAGGCGATTGGCCATACTCTGGGCACTTTCGACAAGAACCACCTGACCGGCTCCATTAGGGTCCTCGTAAGCAGCATGACCGAGATTCGGAAAGCCCGTCGGCTGGAAGCGCGTACCCTGCACGGGCTTCAGGGTCGCCTCCGTGAGTAGGCGGGGCTGACCGGAAAGGCTGGAAAAATCAATCGACATCTTCGTTCTCCTTTTCTGTGGGATAAGCTCGCTCCATAAGGGTCTTTAGGCCAAACATGTCGAGCGGAATGAGTAGCGCGGCAGCGAGGCGACGGCCTATTCTTTCTGTTTGTTGAATTCTATGGTTGACGAACGGACATGCAATGCCCGAGGCACGGGCGCGAGCAAGTGCTAGGCGCACGGCCTCTTCAACGCGACCGCTTTGCAATCGTGCAATCAATCCTGGAGGTATCGGGATCGGAGGGTTGGAGTTTGACGAGATTAATCCATTTTCTACGAGCCTCTCGAGATTTGTGGCCGGCGCAAAGATCGGTTTCAACGCGGCATAAGCAAAAGGCACGACAGGACGGGGGGAATTTTTCACAAAGGGAAGCCTTGCCGGCTGTGCCCAGACCAAGCCCCTGAGCAAGCGCGCACAGCGGACATCGTCGAAGTCCGGCGCCAAGAATGCTTCAAGATCCGCAAGTCCTCCTGGGGCGTCCGCGTCGAAGGGAGCGGCTATGGCTTCATCAATTAGCCGACGTTGGAGTACTGCGATCAGGTTGGACTCAAGGCCACCCGCCCCCCACACCACCTTAGTTTCGTTCTGAGCGTCCCATATCCGCCGCTTCTTGGGTATCGTCTCAGCAGAGACCGGAGCGACGTGTGTGGCCAACGCGATGCGTTTCCGTGAGGTGGCGGATTCCACTACGGTTTCAGTGCGTGGTGCTTCGTCCTCCGAAAGCACATCCTGCCGTGGGTATTCGCCAGTCGGCCAACCCAAACTAGCCAGCGCTGCGGCGATGCGGTACTCCGGCGTCTTATCGTCGGCCTTCCGTACCCACTTGTAGGACAAACGTGGCGGCGGCGGCACTCCGTGTGCGCCCTTGTTGTTTTTGAGCCATCCGACCAAGTCGCCCAAAGCGCCGAGCGCGCTATGCACCGAGCGCGGGTTTACGCGAGCCCCGCTCATGGAAAAAAGCGCGTCTTCGAGTTTCTTGACCGCGGTTCTGGCACGGACCGGTGTGCCTTTTGCTCTCACGAGCCGACGTACTCGACTAAGCCAGTTTCCAGTATCAAGGTCTCTGATCAATTCCACTCCATCGGCTGCGTACGACGAGACATCTAGCGTGCCGAGAGGAGCTGCGAGATAGGCCTTTCCTGCACGCATGACGAAACCGTAGCGCGCAAAAGCGCCTACTCCGCGACTAATTCCGAGACTTGAGGCGGCCCGTGCAAATTCCAACCCGTCTCGCGCCGTTTTACCGTTGAGCACGGCTCGACCTTCTTTCAGCAACCCTTTTATTTCTTCATAGCCAGCCGGTTGATTCCACATAGGAGCCCAGAATTCCGCCCGCGCGCTGGCTTCATCTGAATCCGCAACACCGCCCCATCCGGCTCCGGTTGGCCGCACAGTAAAGGGAAAACTCGCGCCCAATTCAGGTGATCCCTGATGGCGGCGTGTCGCTGCACCCGCGAACATTATCGCCCCTTCGAGAGCCAACACGAAATCCCACGGATTGACGTTTGAATCCGCGTCATAACCAGTACTCGCGTTGGGGCCACCCGCTGCGCCCGGTGCGAATTGGCCTATAGCAACATTGTGGAATCCCCAACTCCCATCAGCAAAAAGGGAGTTCCGCAGCAAACGCCCCGCGTTCTCCTTCGGCTTGCCGGTAGCAATGTCAAATGTGGACGCGAGACGCTGCATGAAGTTGTTCGTGAAGTCGAGGCGTCCATCGTTTCCGCCCGTTCCTAGAAGTTGGGGAAAACTGAGTTGGTCGCCCGAAAGCGCCAGTGCCGCGTCGAGCCAATCAAGTGCGCCGTCCGCTAGACAGCCGCGAAGCCCCGCTACGAAACGGGCCTTGTCTGGACCGTCCGGGCGCTTTTCGAATCCTTGCTTTTGGATTTCTTGAAATGCTGCCTTTATCGTATCCGCAATGGCCAAAAACCGGGAAGCGACTTTAGAGCCTGCAAGAGGCTCGATACCCTTCTTATTGTCCCCGGGATAGAACCCGCTTCCTCCATTCCACGGCGCGATAATCGGGCTAGGTGCATACTCTTCGAGGAAGAAGTGCGTCAGTGCCACATCGTCTAAACAAGTGTGCAGATGAAAGCGATCCCTTTCCCACCAGCCTCGCACTTCCGAGTCGGCGGCGGTTCCGCTCGCGCTGTTCGTTGAGCTTGCGATAAGGCGCAGTACACCGAGTGCACTCAAGTAACTCGCCAACGGCGTCGGCGAACATCCGGCGAGAGTTATCGCGTTAGTCATCATATCCATCCTCCGGTTTTTCTTTCGCCGATGCCCGCCAGTCCGCAATACGCATCAAAGCCTCCAGCCAAGCCAGCCGGAAAGGGCCAAACTGGGAAAGCAAGTTGCGCGTACGCTCGGTCCAACTCGCGCCGGTCTCTGGATGTTCCCCCAACTCCATCACGGATAGGGTAAGCAGTCCCCCGGCCCAAATCTCCCCGCCACCCAAGTCAACTGGCGGAACCTCATCACCCTCCCATACGCCGCGGGCAAAGCGGGGTCTATTCTCTCCTGCTGCCGGACTTTCGGCTGGAAGCGGACGCAAATTCAGGCGCACCTTGCCGTGATGTGCAGCGATCATGTATGCGACCAGATCAGCCTCCCGTTCCCAGTCCGCCTGCGCGAGGAACGCCAGCGCAGACGCCAGTTCGTGCCGGAAATACGGCCGTCCCTTTGTCCGATCGTACTTCGGCGCCTTGGCCCAAAGCCCATTCGGCTGTGAATCGGACTCCGGGGCCCTCGCAACCATTCGCGCCTGAAACTCGGGATGTGCCTTGCCTAGGTCGTGCCAGTACGCTGCTCGGAGAATGGCGGGCTTGAAAGTTTCACTTAGGCTAAGGTCATCGCACAAATTTTCAGCTTCCAAACCCACATGCTCGAGATGATCGGTCAGGCCCACGAACACGTTTTTTTGGCTATCAGAATCGGCATCGTTCGCCTCGTCGGCTGTCATAAATCCCTCTTCTATCTTGACAGGCTCGACCGGTGCTTTGATTGATTTATCAAATCCCGTTTCCGGAGTGTATCCTCCGGCTGTCGCCTTAAGCAATAGGACCATGCCAGGCCAAGGGGATTCCCTGAACTCTGACCACGCAGGGATTTTACCCTTCCTGGCTCGTGCCTGCGGGTCTATGTGGAACACCTGCCCTTTTATTTTCATGACAGTTTTGAGCCAATCCCGGGCCTGCCCAATCGGAATTGCACAGAGCTCGTCACGAACCGGCGCGAGTTGATCCTCCGGCCCAGCAGACGCATCGAAATTCCTCCAGAAGACGCGGATATCGGTATCTTCGGCATCGCGGACGTAGGGAGCGACATCAACATCAAAGCCAGTCAAATCTGAGTCAGTGTCGTATAGGTCCAGCATATCCCTGGATCGTATCACCACGCGATGGACACAGTCGTCGGATGCCGGTGGAGCGAGACCGGAAGGGCGGGCGTCCGTCAATGCAGCGATACGGTCACGTGCGATTGCTAGCTCTTCAATCTGATAAGGAGCGGCCAACGAATCATCAAGATCGCCACCGATGAGATCAATCCAGCGGATCGTCCCGCCGCCGGAATCGTTCAATTCACCGTAGCGGTTCACTCGACCGAACCGCTGGACTAAGGATGAGGCCGGTGCGAGTTCGGTTAGCATAACTGCTGCCGAAAGATCGACACCTGCTTCAATCGCCTGCGTGGCGACGACGATCAGGTTTTTCGCCTTCCCAGGCTCCGGCAGCTTATCCATCTGCACCTTGCGGTCTTTAGGCCGAAAGCGGGAGTGAATGAGGGCGATGCGAGCGGACGGAATATCCCTTTTCTGGAGTGCCCTATCCACAGCTTGAGCACGGACGACGGTATTGACCACCACAAGAGTTGTGCGGTTTTCCTGATGCAACTGCAGGATCTTTTCCGCCAACGCCGTGGCGTAAGTATCTAGGTCGGCCTTCTTGGCACTACCTGGGGCAACAGACGCCTGCTGAATCGGTTTGGGTGCGTCAATCAGCTTGCGGACATGCGGAGACTGCCCGTCGGGAAAATCACCCGGAACGCGCCAGACCGTCGGACTTTGCTGGAAATCAACCGTACCTAACCAGTCAGGATGTAGGGTTGCGGATACCCATAGACTGCGTGATGCAATCTCCGTCCCCAATTTACGTCGAAAGCCTTCAAGTTGTATAGAAGTCGCCAACCCCGAGCCCATAAGTTGCACCTCGTCAAAGACCCACTGCGCGTCGTTGTGCAGCAACGCGAAGTCCACTGGCCAGCGGAAGCGGCTCATGGCGTACCCGCGCATCAGGACGCGACTAAGTAGCATATCCTGGGTCCCAATCAGGATGGCCGGATGTTCGGGTTTTTCAAACCAGCGTGGCTCATCGACGCCCCCCATAAGGACATGGACTCCTGTTTCGAAATCCGGGAGGCGCGATTTCCAGTGTGTATTCGCATCGCCCAGACGGCGCAGCCATTCTCTGACATTCCCTTCCGTCTGCTCGACGAGTGTGCGCATGGGCAGGCAATAGACCAAGCGGCGCGGAGGTGGAGATTCAGCTACGGCGTGCTGCCAAGCCCAACCGAGCATCACCGCAGCAGTCTTGCCCAGGCCGGTCGGAGCGATGAGTGCGTCCGGCCACGTCCGTTCTGCGAGTGCTTGCTGATAGGCGTAGGGAAGCTTTTTCTCGCCAAACGCTGTGGAAAAGAATCGGTCGAAGGACATACCGCGTGTTCCTTTTTCGTTTGATTTAATCGTCGAGGTAGTACACTATTATGCCTTGTCTGGATTGCATCGACTGAATTGACTTGCATGCCAGCGAATATATATAAACCCAAAACATCTGTCAAGTTTTATATTGAATCATCTCCTGGACGTTATCAAGTGTCTAGGCCTCATTGAAGTAGAGAAGTTTTCGGTTATGTACGCTCAGAGCGTGTAACTTCCGGGCTGAAAGGCCCGGCCTCATTGTCCATCGGGCGGCACAACCCATATCCCCGAAAGCGTCCTGCTCCCACGAGCACAGGACCGCGCACCGGCTCCTCAAAGACGATCACGGGCATGGTTGTGACTACCTCGGCCGCTACCGTTCCTGTTCGCTGCAGACTCACCTCTGCGAAGTCTTGTTTTTCTTCGTAAAAACCTCGCCCGCGACCTGGGCCATCTCCTTCTTGCTCCTCCGCAGCAGCTCGATTTCGTACGGCGTCAGATTCCGGCATACGGGTGGGTCGCCCAATATCCGCTTGAGTTTGGCGGCCGACGGACTGATCCCGTTCTGCTTGTCCCGACTCCCTGAACGCTGCTCCTCGTCGTTGATCTTGGCCATTTTCTTCATCTTTCACGACCGGCGCCCGTGAAAGGGTCAGAGTTTGAAGAGAATGAGCGTGCCAAGCGTGATGAAGCTGGTAAAGTGGAGGCCGATAAGCCAGCGTTGCCCGCGCTCCAGGTTGACAAGTCGCTGGTTCATCTGTTCTACGGTGCCCTCGAGGCGCGCAAGGCGTGCCTCGAAATCGGCATTTGCGGGTGCTTCGGGTGTTGCGGTGTTCATGTTGGTTCTCCCTGGGTGTCCGAGTTATTCACCTGGGTTGGAAACGCCTTTACTTCCGCTTAGAACTCACAACGGATCCAGTTACAACTTTCGGGTTTCATAGCGGCTGCGCCTCGGTCAGCACGCGCTCGCGGAAGGCAGGATGAAGACGCTTCTCGGTGACCACTTCCACGCGACGTTTCAGGAGATCCTGCACGTCCATCAACAGCGCACCGAGCGCGAGGCCCGTTTTCTCTGGCGGGAGCGACACCAGTAAATCGACGTCACTGGCATCATCCATGGCCCCAAACACGCGCACGTTGGTAATACCGTGGCGTTCGGCGAGCGCAAGAATCCGGACGCGGTTTTGTTCGACGATCGAGTGCATTGCTACCACATCCTTACTCGCTACACACTCAGCGCGTGATGATCAGGGAACGATGATGGTCCGGTTCCCGACGCCAACATAAATGCGTCCACGGGAATGGGCCGTTCATTTACGGGGTCGATGCCAAGGCTGAATATCTCCAGGGTGACAGTGCCAAGCAGCGGTTGCACCCCGTCATCCCAGAACACAACAGGCGAGATATCCTCGCTGCCGTCGAGTCGCATCCAGGTCCTTCCAAAGCCTCGCTCGACGCGGCTGCCATCAGCAAGAACGAACCTCCGGACGCTGTGCGGGACCACGCCCAGGCGCTCGAGGATCGAAGTCGGAAGGGTTGTGTAGGTTGCCCCTGAGTCCACCATAGCTTCGACGGTTTCGAATTGGCGGCCTTCCGGATCGGCCACCTCAAGCCGCACTGAAAATGTACCCATGCTTTTCGCCCTCCTCAGGCATGGTCGAGATCGAGGACTTCGACGTCGGACTCGGCATCAAAAAAGAATCGCGCCATTTCGCCACAGCGTTGTGCATTTGCCGGTTTGCTGGTGACTCTTCATCCGGTTCAGTAGAACAGACCCCAGATCCGGCCGATGTCACCGAAAGTCACGTACACCATAAGTCCGAGCAGAAAAACGAACCCGATCTGCTGGATCCGCTCTTTCTGACGCGTGGAAAGCGAACGTCGCGTTATGGCTTCCACGCTCAGGATCATCAGGTGGCCGCCGTCCAGCGCTGGAATCGGCAACAGATTCAGGACGGCGAGGTTGATACTCAACATCGCCATGAAGTCGAGCAATGCCTCCCACCCTTCGCGCGCCTTACTTCCCGCCATTTGCGCAATGCCGACCGGTCCCGCGATCATTCCTCCGGACACTTCACCCATGATGAGGCGCTTGATCAACGTAAATATGAGCGTGGTATACCCCACCAGGTCCCGTCCGCTGCGTTCAACGGCGGCAGCAATCGTCACCGGCACCCGCGCCCTGGGCTCGTAGGACGGACCGATGCCGATCACGCCGATGGTTCGCCCCCCGCCCTGCTGGGGTTGAGGCACGATATGCGCCGCCATCTCCTCTTTTCCGCGCAGCCACCGGATCTCGGTTTCCAGCCCCGGCCTCGAGGAGATCTTCTCTCTCATATCGTCCCATCCGCTCACGGATTCGCCGGCGATCGACAGCACGCGGTCGCCAGGCTCCATCCCGCCTCTTGCAGCCGGGTACCCGGGCATCACCGATCCGGCAGTGGGGGGCAGGAACGGATCGAAACCCAACTCCTGTCCGGGATCGGGTGTGGCTACGAGAAGCACCACTTCCTCGCCGCGAGCCACTTCGAGGGCAACCTCTCCGCCGTCACCCGCGCTGTATGCATCGATCAGCCCACCCCAGTCGTCCACCGGGGACCCGTTTACAGTCAGAATTCGGTCATCCGTGCGCAGTCCGGCCGCGTAAGCCGGAGACGTCGCCTCGATCCGGCCTATCTTCGTCGTCTGCAAAACATAGTCACCCAGGGCCAGACGCAGCCCCAAAATGAGCATGAAGCCAAGCAGGAAATTCATGATGGGGCCCGCGACCATTACCGCCATCTGAATTCCCCTCGGCTTCGACTGAAATTCCCAGGGCTCCCGCTTGACGTCCGCACTGCCGAAATCCGACATTCCCGCCACCTTCACGTATCCTCCGATGGGCAGCCAGGAAATGCAGTATTCGGTCTCCCCAATCGTAATGCCGAACGCCTTGGGCGGGAATCCCAGCGAGAACTGCTCCACGCGAATGCCCGACCTTTTGGCCACGATGAAGTGACCGAATTCGTGGACGAAAACCAGCACGCCCAATACCAGAATGAAATAGAAGATGGTTTCCAGAAATTCCAATGCGCTAAACTCCTGTTGTTTCTGCCTATCTGTTCAGGCCTGCCACGGCCTCCCGTGCCTTCTCCCGCCCCCAGCGGTCCGCTTCGAACACCGCATTCAGATTCGACCCTGACGTATTGTCATGCGCATCGAGGGTCCGGCGAACGACGTCCGGCACATCAAGAAACCCGATGCGCCCTTCCAGAAAGGAATAGACGCCGATCTCGTTGGCCGCGTTCAGTACTGCCGTCGCCGTACCTCCCGCGCGGCACGCCTCATACGCAAGCCCAAGACAGGGAAACCGCTCCAGGTCCGGCGCGTGAAAGCTCAACGAACCCGTGGACACCAGGTCCAGCGAAGGGACGAGAGTCGGCAACCGGTCCGGATGGGTCAACGCCTGCTGAATGGGCAGGCGCATATCGGGGCGGCTCAGATGAGCGGTCAGGCTTCCGTCCAGGAACTCCACCAGACAATGCACGATCGACTGCCGGTGAATCACGACATCGATCTGTTCGATGTCGAGCCCGAGAAACCAGCGTGACTCGATCGCCTCGAAACCCTTGTTCATCAACGTCGCGGAATCGATCGTGATCTTCGGTCCCATCCGCCACGTCGGATGACGGAGGGCCTCGTCCGGTGTCGCGCGGGCCATCTCGTCAATCGACATATCGAAGAACGGGCCTCCGGAGGCGGAAAGCACGATGCGGGTCACCTGCTGAGGCGAAACGTCCTGAAGGCTCTGCCACAGGGGTGTGAGTTCGCTGTCCAGCGGGATCAACCGTACGCCGTTGCGCGCCGCGAGGTCCGTTATCAGATGGCCGGCTACGACCAGCGTTTCCTTATTTGCAATGGCGACGTCTTTGCCGGACTCTACCGCCGCCAGGGTTGGCCGCAGTCCTACCCCTGCAACCAGCCCGTTGATTACCAGATCCACCTTGGAATCGGTCGCCAATGCAAGAAGCCCGTCGGAACCGTGCAAGATCTCCACACCCATCAACTCACGCCTCTCGCCCGCGTCTCTTGCGTACTCTTCTCCCACGCAGACCCGCTTCGGCCTGAAACGCGTGACCTGATCGCAGAGCAGATCGATGTTGCTTCCCGCGCTGAGGCATTCCACTTCGAACCGTTCAGGCAGACCGGCTAGGACGTCCAGCGTACTGGCGCCGATAGATCCCGTCGACCCTAGCAGCGAAACCCGCTTCATACACAAATCCCGTTCATGTCAACGGGTGAACGAAACTGAAGGTTCGTGTAATGTGCACTCGTCTAATGAAACAGGCGGAGGTAGAGATATACCAGAGGGTACACAAACAGAAAGCTGTCGAACCGGTCCAGCACGCCGCCGTGTCCGGGAATCAGGGCGGAAGCATCTTTGACTCCCGCGTTTCTCTTGATCATCGATTCGACCAGGTCGCCCCACAGCGCCCCCAGCCCCACCACGATTCCCAGTGCGATACCGGCAGGCAGGTTGTATAGCTTCAAGACGTTGCCGCCGGCGAGCATTACCGCCATCGCCCCGGTCATTCCACCCGCGAAGCCTGCCCCGGTCTTCCGGGGACTGATACGCGGGAATGGACGTCGTTTCCCCCAAAGGCGCCCCGCAAAGTAGGCGAAAATATCCGTGCCCCAGATTCCCAGGAGTACCAGAACGGCAAACCACCTCGCGCCCGCTTCAGCGGGTTCGAATCCGGAATAGTTCCGAACCAGAAGCGCAAAGCCGGACAGTAATCCGACATAGCACGTACCGACGAGGGTCGCTTCGGCATCCGCCAGTCGAAACCTGCCCTCCCTGTTTCCCAACGCCAGAGTCAGCAGAAAAAGGAGAATCGCCACAACAGGAACCAGCCAGAGTCGATCTCCGAACCCGTTCAACCAGAGACACCAAATCAAAGAGGCCGCAACCCCGACTCCCGTCCAGGGATGCAGCCCCCGCTTTTTCTGCATCCGGCAGTATTCCCACGTGCCGCACGCGGCCACCGCGCACACGCCGATCAGGAGCGGTATTCCACCAACCCAGAACAGAACCAGAAAAAGCGGCCCGAAGACCGCCGCCGCTGAAACCCGGTGAAACAGATTCGACTGTACCGCCAAAACCACCCCTGCCTGGACGGAAGCGAGAGTTCGAGTGAATCCCGTTACGCGGGCTTCACTCCCGTCGCCGCGCCCATCCGCTTTGCAACCCCGTTCCCGGCGCCGATCGCCGAAGAACGGACCTGCGCGCTGGTCTTTCCGAAACGACGCTCCCTGGACTGATACGCCCGAATCGCTTCGTACAGATGCTCGCGCCTGAAATCGGGCCACAAGACCGGCGTGAACCAGAATTCCGTGTACGCGCACTGCCAGAGCATGAAATTACTCAGACGAAACTCCCCGCTTGTGCGGATCAGCAAATCGGGGTCGGGCAGATCGGTGGTGTAAAGCATCCTGGAAAACAGCTTTCCGTCGATCCCGTCGCTGTTAACACTTCCCTGTTCCACCGCGGAGGCAATACGTCTGACGGCCTGAAGAATATCGCTGCGGCCATCGTAACTCATCGCCAGATTCAGCGTCAGCCCGGTGTTTTCCGAGGTCCTGTACATGGCGTATTTCATCGCATGCCGCGCCTGCCTTGCCAGGCGATCCGTATCACCGGTTGCAATCAGACGTACGTTATTCTCGAGGAGTTCCTTCAGTTCTTCAACAGCAACGTCTCGAAGCAATTGCATCAGCGAAAGGACTTCCGACCACGGGCGCCGCCAATTGTCCGTTCCGAATGCAAACAGAGTTAGAATATCGATGCCCAGTTCGCCGCAGGCCCGCACGATATCACGCACAACTTTACGTGCGGAACGGTGACCCTGGGTCCTCACAAGGCCGTGCTTCTGCGCCCAGCGGCCATTCCCGTCCATGATGATTGCCACGTGCCCCGGGAGATTGCCATCCGCCTTCAATTCATCCTGAATATTCACGTCGTGACGATCCAAGATTCCCTCTTCGCGTCCTTTCCCGGAAACATCCGAACACTCGGCCGAAGTCAGGCGATCTATCTTCCGGGACAGGACATTGGAATTTGCCGTTATTACTTAAAATTTCGGCATTTGAAATTTAAAAGCCCGCACAGTCAAAGTCAAGCGAACTTTTCCGTCTGACCACGCCTGTTCCTGCACGCAATACCTGTATTCCATGCCGCTCCCGTCTTGACATCCCGCCACCCTTCAGGTATTGTTATTAACCCCGACAGCGCGGAAAGGTTTCAAGTCGAATTGACTCCGATGCCATCCAAAAAGCAAATCCGGAATACAATGAAGAAACGACGGTCCGAACTGTCGTCGCGGGAGGTCCGCGCCCGGAGCGAACACATTATCGCGCGCCTGACCGGACAGGAGGTCTACCGCCTTGCCGGATGCCTGGCCAGCTATGTCTCAATCGCGAACGAAGTCGACACGCACATCCTCATCGATCTTGCCCTGGACAGCGGTAAGCGGGTTGCGGTGCCTGTTGTCAAGTCGAGCCGGACGCTGATCCACCGGGAAGTTCGCAGCCGTGCTGAATTGAAACCATCGGGTTTCGGCCTTCTGGAGCCGTCCCTCGAGGACGGCGCCGTGGTCCGGCCCGACGCGTTCGATGTCGTCCTCGTTCCCGGTCTGGCGTTCGACCGCGCGGGAAATCGAGTTGGTTTCGGCGCGGGATTCTACGACCGATTCCTATCGTTGGCGCCCGCTTTCAAAATCGGCCTCGCGTACGACTTCCAGCTATTCGACCGTCTGCCGTCCGGCCCTCGCGACATCCCGATGGACCTGATCGTCACAGAGTCTGGAATTCACTCGACGGGCCGTGTGTGAAATCCTGAAGGCAGTTGGTTTTCTTGATCTGAAAGGGATCTGAAATGCCATTGTCACCCTCAGAACTGCGGCTTGTCATCGACCGGCACCGTGTGTGGCTCGACTCCGGAGGGGCAGCGGGAGAAAGGGCCGAAATGTCCGGCGTAAACCTGAACCGGGCGGAACTCCAGGATGCCAGGCTCGAGTACGCGGATCTGAGCGAAGCCATCCTCAGCGGCGTGCGGTTCCAGAATGCCGACCTTCGGGGCGCCAACCTCCAGCGCGCCAGACTCTACGAAGCCAACTTCCGCGATGCCAACCTCCAGGACGCCGATTTCTCGGGCGCCCCCCTCCAGCGCGCCCTGTTCCGGGGCGCGAATCTCAGGTGTGCCAATCTGGCGCCGGCAGACCTGGAGCTCGCCGATCTGTCGAATGCCGATCTTTCCGGCGCCCGGCTGCAGAGGGCCACACTGCGTGCCGCGAACCTGCGCGATGCCACGCTCGCGGGAACGGATCTGCGGAGGGCGGACCTCCAGGACGCGAACCTTCTCAACACCGACCTGGGAGGCGCCAATCTGCGGGGCGCAAACCTTCAGGGTGCGAATCTTCAGGGGGCCGACCTGAGGAATGCCGATCTGCAGAGCGCGGGGCTTCAGAATGCGGACCTGGTACAGGCAGACCTCCGGTGCGCGAGGTTTACCAAAGCCCGAATGCAGAACGCCGACCTCTATAAGGCCAATCTGCGGAATACAGACCTGCGCGGCGCCGATCTCCGAAACGCCGTGGGTTTTACCGGCAGACACATCGAGCAGGCGCGTACGGATGAGACGACCAGGATCCGCGATTAACGTCAGATTATACAGGTTCAGACTTCATGGAATTGCCGTGGACCGGCCTGTCCGGCCACTTCCGCTGGCGTGCGGAGAATTGGCGGCGGCACGCACGCCAGATGTACGATCCGGCTTGTCGCGGGGTGGGTGAAGTGGAGTTCCCCGGCGTGAAGGTGGTATCCGATGTCTCCCGGCAGCGGCGCCCGGCCTCCAGCGGTTGGAACCTCCGGAAGACCGCCGGAGCGATAAAGGGGGTCGTCAATAAGCGGATGACCGGCCGCGGCAAGGTGAATCCGGATCTGGTGGGCGCGGCCGGTGATGAGATTGACGCGGATCAGGCTTCGATTGCCGTCCGGGATGCGGTTGAGGACCCGGCATTCCGTCCGGGCCGGTTTTCCCTCGCTCGTTGCCGCGTACAGGTACCGGGTCGGGGGATACGGTATCCGCCCGATGGGTACATCCACCGCAAACCGATCGGGCATGTCGGTGCCGGCGACGAGTGCGCGGTAGATCTTGCATATCCTCCGGTTTCGGAAATCATCTGAAAGGACTCGTCTCGCCAATTCGGTACGGGCGAACAGGACCACACCCGAAGTTCCCCGCCCCAGACGATGGAGGGGCGCGGGTCCCGGGGCTTCCGGATAGCGTTCCCGGACCCGGGCGAGCAGTGTGTTCCGAAGGTGTTGGCCGCCGGGCAGCACCGGGAGGCCGGCGGGTTTGGCTGCGGCGATGAGGTGCTCGTCTTCGTAGAGTAACGCAAACGAAACTGGCGCGTCCGGTTCCGGCCATGGCTTCCGGTGATAGGTGAGCCGCTGTCCCGTGGACAGCAGGGTTTCGGGCGTGGTCGGCCGGTCGTTCAGCCTTACTTCACCGGACAGGATCCGTTTCCGCCAGGCTTCCGCGGACGAGTGCGGATAGCGCCGGAGATAGAACTGAAGAACGGTTTCCCCTGCTGCATCCGGCTGAATAGGGTTTCTGTAAGTCCAACCCTGGTTTATTTCCGTGCTTTCGCGCATGTGTGAAATATAACGCCGCAGATCGGCCCGATCTATCGCAATCTCGCCCGCGGGCGTTTGCTCGCGGGCCCTTTTTGTCCTATCCCGGAAGACATCACCGCCGTGTACTGTAACGTCCGAGACGGCGATTGCAGGTCCACGGTACGGGAAGCGCTTCGACAACAACGTTTCAAGTTTATGATAATTGGAATGATAGTCCGTTTCCGCCGTGTGCGGATCGAGTAAGGCACAGCAATTGCGGAACAGATCCCGACGGAATGGGATTTCTTCCACAAAACGCGGCGCGCCGGATCGACGATGTTCTCCCGGAGCGGCGTCTGTACGCTGTAACAGGTTACGGCGGGAGGCCTGGTCGAGCGGCGTGGCGCGGCGTCTTCCGGGTGGGGGTCGCGCTGGCGGCCTGCTGCGGGCTCCTGTGCGTTTCCATGATCCCTGTTCAGGCTGACGCGGCATTCGAATTTCGCGCGGTGGGCGCCCGGCCCGGCGGGTTGGGGGACACGTTCGCGGGTTGGGCGGAAGGCGTCGAAGGCGTGTTCTGGAATCCGGGTGCGGTAGCCTGGGGCAAGGGCGTCAGTGTCACGGGAGGCTATGAACGGCCCTTCGGTATGGCGGCGCTGGATGCCCATGCGATCGGGACACTCGCATCTGCCGGCAGGATGGCCGTCGGGTTGGGCTACCTGGAATACGGATTCAGCCTGTATCGAGAGCGGACTGCAGGGATGACAGTCGGCCTTCGTGTGGCATCCAGGCTGGGTCTCGGGTTGAGGATCCGGCGCATGCAATTGTCGGTTGCCGGCGGCGCCAACCGCGCGTGGACGGCCTTCGATCTGGGCGCCAGAATTGTATTCGGGCCAAAGTTCATGCTGGGGTTATCAACATGGAATGCCGGCGGTCAGTCTGTGGATGTACTGGGCCAGGGTGGTACGGCTGGCGCGGGGTTTCAGGTCGTACCGAATCTGGCGTTGCTCCTGGATGTTCGCAAGGAGGCCGGCCGGCCCACTGGGGTGAGCGCGGGCGTGGAATATATCGCCGCCCGCCGGGTCATGCTTCGGATGGGCGCCGGAGGGAGGGCCGAGCGATTGTCTGTGGGGGCGGGTGTGATTCATCGGGGCTTACGGATTGACTATGCGACGCTGTACCATACTGTATTGGGGCTGTCACACCGGGTATCCCTGACGATGGGAAATTGAAGCGTGCGCGATCTTGACACCGCGATAGTGTTGTCCTATTTTTGAATCGGACCCTGTCCGCAGATCCCGGACCCCGGTTCAGCGTGCGGAATTTCGTTCTTTTAACACAGCTTCTTAAACAGGCGGGAAAAAGACGGATGGTCAAGAGGTTTCTCCGAGAGGCGGCGCTATTCATGGGTTGCGCCGTGCTCACCGGTGTCGTGGGGCTGGTCCTGCTCGATCGGTTCATCATGCCGCGCCTGGTCCGGGCCGGCCAGCGTGTTGAGGTCCCCGACATCGTCAATCTCACACCCGAAGATGCCGGCCATGCACTGTCCCGGCGGGGGCTGAGGTTGAAGCTGCATCCCGCACGATGGGACACGTCAATTGCCGAAGGCAGGCTGGTGCAACAGAATCCGCTTGCGTATTCGCACGTGAAAATCAACCGGACGGTTTATGCAGTGCCGAGTCGCGGGGTCCGGCTCTACGAGGTGCCCGATCTCCGGGAGAAGTCCCTGCGCCAGGCCCAGTTGTGGATTGCGCAGGCGGGACTGGCCATGGGAGATACGCTTGAAGATGCATCACCGGTCGTGAAAGAGGGATTGATCATCGGCCAGGATCCATTGCCAGGACAACAGGTGAAGAGCGGAACGCCAATATCGGTGACGATCAGCAACGGTCCGCCTGGCGAGTTGGTCCCGATGCCGGATCTGGTCGGCAAGACCCTTGAGACGGCCCGCGCCGCGTTGGAGGAAGCGGGGCTCCAGGTGCGGGATATCAGATATGAATTCAGCACCCAGCATCTGTTGAACGTAGTGATCCGGCATGTGCCCGAGTCAGGCGAAGAAGTGAAACAGGGGACGCGGGTGCGGCTGGTGGTGAGTAAATTGTAGAGGTCTACTTATGGTCAAAATCGCCCCGTCCTTCCTGTCAGCGGATTTTGCCGTGCTCGAACGCGAAATTCGGGCGGTGGAAGCAGCCGGCGCGGACTATATTCACCTGGATGTGATGGACGGGCATTTCGTGCCGAACATCACTTTCGGTCCGATGGTTGTGGAAGCCATTCGCAAGACGACGGCGTTGACCCTGGATGTACATCTCATGATTTCCGATCCGGGCAAGTACCTGAGGGCGTTCGCCGACGGCGGGGCCGACATCTGTACTGTACACGTAGAGGTCAACGCGGATTTGCGTGCTCTTCTGCGTGAAATCCGGAAGATGGGAATGCAGGCGGGCGCCACGGTGAAGCCCGCAACACCCGTAGAGGCGTTGTATCCGCTATTGCCGTTCCTGGAACTTGCGCTCGTGATGTCGGTCGAGCCGGGATTCGGCGGCCAGGCATTTATGCCTGAGTCCCTGGAAAAGGTGCGGCGATTGCGGGCGGAGGTTGAGCGTCAGGGAGTGAATGCCGAGATAGAAATCGACGGGGGTATCGGGCTCGAAAACGCCGGACAGGCCGTGGCGGCGGGGGCGGACGTGCTGGTGGCCGGATCGTCCGCGTTTCGTGACGGCAGAGTGGAAGAAAACGTGGCCGCGTTACGGCTTGCGGGAATGTCGGGACTGCCGTAGTACAATTGCCGGATCCAACAGGCCCGTAACCCGGCGGTCTGTGAAGCGCGGGCGTGTCGGGGCGGCGCCCGATTCAGGAGTTTTTTGTTGCATAAATTGCTGTCGTCCCGTATTTTTACAAGTCTGTTTCCCTTCTGTCGATAAACCTCAGGTCCGCCCCATGTTCGATCATCTCACGGAAAAGCTGGAAGGGGTTTTCAAGAAACTGCGCGGACGCGGCAGGTTGGCCGAAGCCAATATCGATGAAGCGCTCAGAGACGTGCGGCGCGCGCTTCTGGAGGCGGACGTCAACTATAAAGTGGCGAGGAACTTTGTCGCCCGTGTGAGACAGCGGGCGATCGGGCAGGAGGTATTGCGAAGCATTACGCCCGGGCAGCAGGTCGTCAAGGTCGTGCACGACGAGTTGATCCACCTCCTGGGAGACGAGCACCAGGAGCTGAATCTGACCGAACCGGCGCCCAATGTCGTGATGGTAGCCGGTCTGCAGGGATCGGGCAAGACGACGCTGTGCGCAAAGCTTGCCAGACTCCTTAAAGGGAAGGGCATGCGGCCGCTCCTTGTGGCGGCCGATATCTACCGTCCGGCAGCCATCGACCAGCTTTGCGTACTGGGCGCGTCAATAGACGTCCCGGTTCACCGCGCGGCGGATGGGACGAATCCGGCGCTGATTTGCTCCGGGGCGGTGGACATGGCGAGGTCGGACGGGATGGACCCCGTTATTTTGGATACGGCGGGCCGGCTGCACGTTGATGACGCGCGGATGGAGGAATTGAAGAAGATACGTGAAGCGGTTACGCCCGGTGAGATTCTGTTCGTCGCCGACGGGATGACGGGGCAGGATGCGGTATCTGCGGCGACGGCGTTCTACGAACAACTCAACTTTACGGGAATCGTTCTGACTCGCCTCGATAGCGATACGCGCGGCGGCGCGGCGCTATCCATCCGTGAAGTCACGGGTGTGCCCATCAAGTACGCGGGCGTCAGCGAGAAAGTGGACGGTATAGAGCCGTTTCATCCGGACCGGATGGCCTCCCGCATTCTGGGCATGGGCGACGTTGTGACGCTGGTGGAGCGTGCGCAGGATGCGGTGGACGTGACGCAGGCGCAGAAGCTGGAGAAGAAGCTGCGAAGCGCCGCGTTTACGTTCGATGATTTTCTGCGGCAGTTGGACCAGGTTCGCAAGATGGGGCCCCTGAGCCAGATTATGGACATGATACCCGGGGCCGGAAAGGCAATGAAGGGACTGCAGGTGGATGACGACGCGTTCGTGCATACTGAAGCGATCATCCTGTCAATGACTCGGCAGGAGCGGGTCAATCCCCAGATCCTGAACGGCAGCAGGCGCCGCCGTATTGCAAAGGGCAGCGGGTGCAGCATCCAGGAAGTCAACAGGCTCGTAAAGCAGTTCGGCATGATGCGGAAGATGATGAAACGGATGACGAGGATGGAGAAGCAGGGCCGCGGCGCGCCTGTGCCCTTTCCGGGTTGAGGAGGCGTGTGTCCGGGATGGTGTCGGCGGCAGACAGAAACCGGGGTTGATTTCCCACACGATGAAAGTTCCCGGATGTGTTGTTCATTAAACAGGAGGTTGTATTTTTGGTAAAGATTCGATTGACACGAAAAGGCGCCAGGAATGCGCCGTTCTACAGGGTTGTGGTCGCGGACAGCAGGTCCCCCAGGGACGGTCGGTTCATCGAGAGTCTCGGGTACTACGATCCAACCGTGAGTCCGCAGGTTGTGCAGCTCAATGCCGAGCGGGCGCGTCACTGGCTGGATCTGGGCGCTGCGCCGTCCGGAACGGTGATGAGTCTGCTTCGGCAGCAGGGAATTCTGAGCGAGAACAAGCTGCCCGAGGCCGATACGGGCGAAACGGACGAAGCCGACGCTGAAGCCGAGGAATAGTCCTTGTCCCCAGGTCCGGTTCATCGGGAACGATACGTCGCCATCGGCAGGGTGCTTAAGCCCAGGGGCCTCGGTGGCGAGGCCTTTCTGCATCCTCTCACGGATTTTCCGGAACGGTTTCAGGTTCTCAGGAAAACGCTGGTCGAAAAGTCCGACGGGAACAGGGTGACACTTGGGATCGACCGGGTACGTAACTGCGGACGGCGGATGGCCATAAAATTCCTCGATATCGATACGCCCGAGGAGGTTGCGCCGTTTCGCGGAAGCGAATTGCTCGTCCCGGCCGACGAGGTGTTTCCGCTTCCCGATGATACGTATTATGTGTTTGACATCGTAGGACTGAAGGTCGAGACGGAAGCCGGCCCGGAAGTCGGGCGTGTGGTCGATGTGATTACCCATCCCGCAAACGATATTTACGTTGTCAGGAGAGAGGATGGGGGCGAGTCGTTGATACCCGCCGCGAGGGATCTGGTTCGGATCGACCTGGCGGGCGGGCGTCTGGTCGTGAAGAACGTGGACGGACTCCTGGATTGATCGCCGGGGAATGCTGCGATGCGTCTGGACAGGGTATATCAGCCCGTTGAAAAGCCCATCCTGGCTCGCCTGCAGAGCGACTTTATCAACGGACTGCCATGCATATCGACTTTCTCACGATATTTCCCGATCTGATCCGGGAAGCGGCTGCTTATGGTATTACGGGACGTGCGATCCGTACCGGTCTGGTAGACGTCATCGCGCACGATTTGCGGGATTTTGCCGATGACGCTCACCGTACGGTGGACGATACACCCTACGGCGGCGGAGCCGGAATGGTTTTCAAGCCGGGACCGATCGCCCGTGCGCTGGCCGCCGTTCAGGACGCCGGACGGCCGCTTGAGCACGTGATTTTCCTGACGCCCGACGGACATCAGCTGGATCAGAAGACGGTAAACCGACTTTCCATCGCGCCCGGCCTGGTACTCTTGTGCGGACGGTACCGGGGTATTGACGAACGCATTCGCGAGTTGTATGTTACCGAGGAGATTTCGGTCGGCGATTACGTCCTGAGTGGCGGCGAATTACCGGCACTGGTGTTGATGGATGCCGTCGTGCGATTGATCCCGGGGGCGATGGGAGACGCGGAATCCGCCCTGGAGGATTCATTCCAGAATGGAATTCTGGATTGTCCGTGGTATACAAGGCCCAGGGAGTTCGAGGGGTTGCGGGTTCCCGATGTTCTGCTGAGCGGAGACCATCAGCGGATTGCAGGCTGGCGGCGCGACACGGCCGTGCAACGGACTCGAAAACGGCGTACGGATCTTTACGAAAAAATCGAAGCCGGCGACACGGCCGGCCCGGAAAACGAGGATGTAGACGGGCGCGGAAAATAACGGCCGCCGGTTGCGGGGTTATTTCCGTGCATAAATGGACGAATGAGGGCGGTGGTATTTCCCTCAGGAGTCGTTCATCGTTCCAGGAGTGTTTCCATGGATGCGTTGTTGAAATCCTTAACGGAAGAACAAATCAAGTCCGACCTCCCGGCATTCGACGCCGGGGACACGGTGCGGGTGCACGTACGTGTGGTTGAAGGCGAGAAGGAACGCACGCAGATGTTCGAGGGCGTGGTTATACAGCGCCGGGGCCACGGAATACACGAGACCTTCACGGTACGAAAGATGGTGGTTGGCGGCGTGGGTGTCGAGCGGATTTTTCCGGTCCACTCACCTCGGGTGGCGAAGGTCGAATTGATTCGCGGCGGCAAGGTCCGCAGGACGCGCATTACCTATTTGCGCGAACTGCAGGGCAGAGCCGCCAGGATTGAGGAAAAACGGGGCGTTTAAAATACGCGATTGGTGAACCGGATGGCGACACGCAATACGGGAAGACGCCCTCGCGGCCGCGCGGGGCGCAGGAGTCAGGCACAACGGCGGGAACCGGCCAGGAGTCCGCTGCCCTATTCGCGCAGGAACTGGACCTTCCTGGGCGCCGGCGTGGGTACCATCCTGATCGGTTACCTGTGCCTGTCACAACCGCCCGTCGACGGTTTCCTGTCACTTACGCTGGCGCCTGTTCTGCTGGTAATAGGGTATTGCGTACTGATACCTCTCGGCCTGCTGCTGGGCGAATCGAAAAAACCGACCGACGAGGCATCCGGCAAGTCCGTGGGCGGTTAGCTCAGCTGGTTAGAGCGCCTGCCTTACAAGCAGGAGGTCACTGGTTCGAATCCAGTATCGCCCACCATTTCTCCATCCCGATCGTCGTTGTATCGACTGACGATCGCGGCGCATTGTTCCTCTTCCAATCCCGGTCCGGTCTCTTTTCTTCTCACGAACTCTCCGACGTCCTCACCGGATAACTATCCCGGTGCCATTCCGCCGTTTGCTCCACCTGGGTGTAGAAGTCGGTCGACGGCTCGAACCCGAGTTCCTGTCGGGCCCGGGAGATGTCGGCCAGGGTATGAGCGACGTCGCCGGCACGGGGCGGTCGGCGTTCAAGCCGGAGTTCTCTTCCGGCGACCTGCTCGAGAACGTCTTTAACCTCGAGCATGGAGTGGGCTTCGCCCTGGCCCACGTTCAGCACGTCCGCCGCAAATCCGCGTTCGCGTGTCGCAGCCGCGATATTCGCATCCACAACGTTGTCGATAAAGCAGAAGTCCCGTGTCTGGGTACCGTCGCCTTCCAGGAACGCCTGGTACGACGGATCCACGAACAGAGCATAGGGCCATGCCGACAATACGGTCGAGTAGGCGCCGCCAAATAGCGCTCCGGGTCCGAAGACGTTGAAATATCGAAGGCTCACCGCATCCAGCCCGTACAATCGGTGAAACAAGTCGCACCACTGCTCGCCGTGCAACTTCGCAAGCGCATAGGGCGACTGCGGGTTCGAGGGGCAGACTTCCGGGGTGGGGAGGACCGAGGCTTCGCCGCACACCGCGCTGCTGCTGGCGAACACCATTCGCGTCCTTTCCGCCAGCCCGGATTTGAGAATCGCATTGAGAACGGACAGTGTTCCCATCACATTCGCCTCCGCGCTGCAAAATGGATTCAGCACCGAGTACGGAACGCGTGGCTTCGCCGCCAGGTGAAGGACCGCGTCCGGATTCGTACTCTTGAGAAGTCGCACGAACCAATCCGCATCCACGACGCTGTGGGCGTGATATCGAACGCCTTTCACGCCATAGGGAGGCGTTCCGGAAGACAGATCGTCGATACCGATAACGTCATGTCCGAGTTCCGTGAGACGACGACATGTACTCTGACCGATAAAACCGTTGCTGCCCGTAACGATATACCTCATTGTGCAAAACCTCATCTTCCGCGCTCGCAAAAGGCTCCGGTGAATCAGTCCACGCGGAGGGGCAATCGCCCGATACGATCATTATACGGAACTCAGGGCGAATAGTTGCAATTCCCCGATGTATGACCCGTTTTCAGAGGGAAGACAATATACGAATCTGGTGGATTATCGCAAAGGATGTCGGTTAAAACCTGACAGGAGGTCAACGTCGGGGCAGGCGATTACGCGCATTTCCTATGCGTATATCAGGAAGCGAAACAGATTCCGGAGGACTTCCAGTCCCATGCCTGACCAATTCACGACAACATTCGAAAAACTCTGGATCGGCTTCCGGGCCAGCTGGTGCGACAGCCACGACCTGGGCGGGGCCATTGCATTCAGCCACGAGGAGCTCAAAGTACCCATGCTGCATCGCGTCGTACAGATTGACGTACCGGACACAAGGGTGGACTCAATGATCGACCGCGCCCTCGCCCATTTCAGGGAACGGGACTTCGATTGTGCGTTCACCCTGTCGCCGCTGGACCGCCCCGCTGATCTGGCCGAACGGCTGAAAAGACGTGGATTCGCGTTTGATTTACAGGCCGTGGCGATGCTCTGCGACCGGGACGTCGGGCCCTCTGACTCCGAAACCGTTGAGGTCGAGGAACTCGATCCTGGACGGTACGAAGTCTGGGCAACCACCATGTGTCGCAGCTTTGATTTTCCGGCCGCCGTGGGCGCCATTGGACGAGGGGTTCTGGATATACCGGAAGTCCGGCTCTACCTCGCGTACGTGAATCGCGAGCCTGCGGGAACCGCTTTGCTTTACTCCAAATACGGTCTGGGTTGTGTCGACTTTATTGGTACGCTGCCACAATACCGCCGCAGAGGGGTCGCGTCCGCCGTGACCGCCCGCGCGGTGGCTGATTCACATTCGATGGGGAATCGATGGACCGGCCTCGAAGTGGTGGCCGGCAGCGCCGCCGAAAGGGTCTACAGGAGGGTCGGATTCCGCCCCGTACACAACCGCCCGCGCTATGTCAGGAGTACGGGCCGGGCCGACCGCGATCCAGGGCCTTTCAGATCGTGAAAACAACCGCTGAACCGAAGTCAGGCCGTTGCCCCCGGCAGTGCCACGAACGTCAGCCTGGAGCGCGATTCGGCTCCGCGAACGGCCTGACGCCGAATCTCTGTCAGGGCGGTCAAAACCACGTTTTTCCCAGATGGGTTTCGACCCCGTGCTGCGGTCGTGGAATTCATTATGTTAGAATATGTATAGTCCTTGACTTGATATCTTATAGTCAGTATCATTTCCGCTCCGATCCCTGAAGTGAAGCGGACTATTGTGTCGACGCACATGACGGTCGGCACATCGGCCTGTCCGGCGTATTGTGCGGCGCGTTCCGTTTCTCGATTTTGAAACGCCTTCCAGGCGTTCGTTCGTATCATCCAATGCACTGGAGGCAATTGAGTGGTACAGCAGACGCTGGTCAGTTTCTTCGATTTTCTCTGGATGTCCGGATTACTCCTGGCGCCAATGCTGTTGCTGGGGTTGTTCCTTTCGGGGCTGATCCATGTATTTATTTCCCGCGAGGCCATCCTCAGGTGGCTCAAGGACGACAGCCTGAAATCCGTTGCCGTGAGTTCGGCCGTGGGCGTACCCGTGCCGCTGTGCAGTTGTTCCGTTGTGCCCGTGGTTGCCGAGATGCGCAGGAAGGGCGCATCCCGATCGTCCTGCATGTCCTTCCTGATAACCGCACCGGAGACGGGTGCGGACTCGATTCTGGTAACAAACGCCTTCTTCGGTTTTATTGCCGCGGTTGTCCGTCCGGTAATCAGCTTCATCACCGCCGTCGTCGCCGGCATCTTTTGTATCGGTCTGATACGTAACGGCCACGATGAAACCGTGTCGGACCACGGCCACGATGAACACGACCACGACCATGGCCATGGGCACGATCACGACCACGATCACGGTTGTCACGAACCCCTGATTCCGGAAACTGATGACTGCTACGTCAGCTTTCCGAGATTGAAGGGGCTTTTCTTACAATGGCTGAAGGGCGTCGTCACGATGGCAGGACGCTGGAAGTCCCTTTCCTGGGTGAAACCGGCGTTCTACCGTGACGCGCTGGAGGCGGAGGAGGCCGGAAAGGCTTCCCCGGGAGACAAGCCCGCGGAGGGTCCCGCACTCGACTTTAAAAGGCTCGTGAAGCATATCTTTCACTACGGATTCGTGGAGATTGCGGACGATATCCTCTTTGCGCTTCTGGTTGGCGTGGCCCTGGGCGGAGTACTCTTCCTGGTGATACCGGGCGACCTGATGACGAACGAATATGCCCGCTGGGTCTCCTATCCCGTGATGGTGCTTGTCGGCGTTCCTCTCTATATCTGCGCATCGGCCAGTACGCCGATCGCCGCGGCCCTCGTTGCCAAGGGATTCAGCCCCGGCGCGGCGCTGATTTTTCTAATGACCGGGCCGGCCACCAACACCGGTACGATCGCGATCATCGTCAGCCAGTTCGGCGCCCGCTTCGCCACGATATACGTAGCTGCGGTCATCGCGGTCACAGTCGCACTCGGCATTGTGATCGACGCGCTGCTTCTGGCCACCGGTCTGATGATTCCGGTATACCTCGGCCCCTCCGAGTCGCCGACGATACAGTTCCTGCAGTGGGGCTCAGCGCTGGTTCTCATTGCTCTTATTGTGTGGCGTTTCCGCGCGGGCGCGCTCCGCAGTGGCTGGGAGGATCTGCTTCTCAACGTGCGGCCCCTGGCAAAGTCCTGGGGTCAGGTCTGGGAGCGCCTGACGCGCAAGCGAAGCTTCAGGGGGATGTTTTCTCCCGCCACGCCACTGGGAAAGATGTTTTGGGGGTTTCTCCTTCTCCTGTTCCTGGCCAGCGGATTCACAACCATACCCCCCGATTCGGTGGGCTACGGCCGGCTTATGGGTGAGGTCTACTGGCGTGACATTCAGCCTGGGTTGAGCTATCTCGCCCCCTGGCCCTTCGTCAAAGTCGACAAATGGCCGGTCAGGGAAGTGAAGTCCATTCTGTGCGAAACGCCTGAAGAATACGTATCGGGCGACCTCAATCTGATTTCCCTCACCGTCAACGTGCAATACCGGGTCAAGGACCCCTACGTCTATCATTATCGCACGGAGGATCCGCAGAATGTCATTTCCGACTTCGTCAAGGCCCACGTGCGTTCCTTCGTTTCCGCCCGGGACCTCGAAAGATTGCTGAACGCGCATCGCGCAACGCTTGAAGATCATATCTCCAAGTACTTCGACGGGGACCTGCATCTCTCGAATCCGGTACTGAAAACAGTTGAAGTCGTCAAGGTCAACCTGCTGGATATCAGTCCGGTGGCGGAATCCATGAGTGCGTTCCGGGACGTTTCCAGTGCCCAGGAAGACCGGGAGCGGATTATCGTCAATGCACAGCGCTTCCTTGTATCGCTGGTGCCACAGGCGCACGGAAACGCGGCGTGGGAGGTGCAACAGGCCGACGGCGAGGCCTATCGGAAAGTGAAGACGTCTGCCGCTGAGGCCGATGCCATTTCCACGGTCTCCAGGGCCGTCAGAACCGCGCCGGGCGTTCTTAGGAACATGCTCTGGCGGGAAAAACTGGAGACGGCGTTGGCAGGCAATCCCAAGATCATCGTTCCCAACAAGAAGAGCCTCGAAAAGGTCGCGCTGTGGAAGAAAAGGACCGGCGAATCAAACCATGGCGCGCCGTCGGGCCACAAGAAAAAGGCCGGCAGAAAGCAAGCGCGGTAATCTCAGGCACGCAATCCATATTCCGTACGGATCGCCGGAAACCACGCCAATCTGATGGCGGCCGATAGATCAGAATAGCACCGGATCAGCGGCGGACCTTACGCACGCGACCTGGACGCCCTTCCCGACGAGGAAAAGCTAATGACGCTCAAAAAAGCCATGATTACCGCCGCTCTCGCTGTGATCGTCGGTGCAATCGTCTACGACAGCATCTACATTATCCACGAAACCCAGCAGGGCGTACTGACTCACTTCGGCAGGATTTCGCCGCCGGTGAGACAGCCGGGGTTACACCTGAAGTGGCCCCGGCCGATCTCCAGGATTTACAAGGTGGACCGGCGTATTCATAGTTTGACCGACATGCCTCACGAACTGATCACCGACGACCAGAAAAGCGTTCGCGTCGACGGGTACCTGCTCTGGCGGACGGTGGACCCCATTTTGTTCGTCGAGGCGATCCGCACCGGGAAGAACGCCATTGAGCGCTTGCAGGACCTCTACCTGTCCAGCAGCGGGATCATCATCAGCAACAAGGCTCTCGACGCCTTTATCGGGTTGGGGCTGGAACATGAAGACCTGAACGAGGCTTCGCGTGAAATACACGCCAGAATCGCGCCAATTGCCAGAGAGAGCTACGGCATCGAGGTCATCGAAGCGGGAATCGTGGAATACACGCTGCCCACGGAGAACCGACCGAGCGTCATTCGGCGCATGATCGCGGAACGGGCGCGCATTGCCGC
>JAAXHE010000314.1 GCA_012271065.1 Candidatus Latescibacterota bacterium | reverse complement strand
TTCGCTCGCGCTCGGGAACTCACCGGTAATTTTAAAACAGCTTCTGAGCCCGGTTGCCCGCCAGGAGACGGATGATCCCGCAACAACAGCACGGCCCGATCCGGTTTCCGTCTGTGGGGGAATACCCGCAACTACCCGACCATCCAATACCCTTTACCGGACGAGGAGACGTGGAGGAGAAAATCTACGCTTTCGGCATGGACGGCTTTATCGTCCCGATGATGAAGCGATTCGCCGCGGAAGGCGCGTTGCCTCACTTCGAACGCATGCTGCGCGAGGGCGCCGTCAATCAGACCCTTCCCTCTTTCCCGGTGTGGACCCCGACCAACTGGGCCACACTCTCGACGGGGGCGCACACGGGCACGCACGGAGTCACGCGCTGGCGGGTGGAAGTTGCGCCGGGACGGCGGATCGACAGTTTCGACGGCCGGGCCAACAACGCCGAGCGAATTTGGAATGCGCTGGAACGGGCGGGCATGAAGAGTGTGGCCGTACACTATCCCGCCGCCCATCCGTCCGGGGTGAAGTCGGGCTATGTTGTGGACGGTTTCGGCCACCCTGGCCATCGCAGCACGGAGTTTGAAGTGGCCTCCTGCCAGGCCTATACCACGGACGCTGCGTTGGCGGAAACCATCGGGATGGACCACGATGGCACGGCGGTGCGGCATGTCCAACGGAGCGTCGAGCCAATTCCGTCGCTGACACCGGCGAAGGAATGGCGCAACATGCCCGAGAGTGCGGCGCCGCCGCTGGAGAGCAGCATTGACGTGGCGGCCCGGCCGGGCGGGGATGTCACAACGTTCAACCTGCTCGCGGTGGACAGCGAGGGACGGGGCTACGACCGGGTGCTGGTGTGCCGGGACCAGAGCGGGTCCTGTTGCATCGCAGAAGCCGGCGTGGGAGAATGGAGCGAGTGGGCGGTGGAGGGCTTTGCCGTCGACGGGAGCAAACGCCCGGCGTCGCTGCGCTTCAAGCTGATGGAGCTGGCCGCTGACGGCAGCCGGCTCAAGCTTTATCGCACCCAGGTGACTTTTACCGACGGCTTCACGTTCCCCGATGCGTTGGCCGGTGAACTTCTGGAGCGCTTCGGCCCGTATCAGGAACACGCCTCCATGTTGCCCTATACCTCGGGCATGGCCGATTTCGATACGGCCCTCGAGGAATGCGAGTACCAGGGGATGTGGTTTGCCGAGGTCGCGCGCTACATGCTTCGGGAGCGGGGCTGTTCGTTTTTTATCTGCCACTGGCATCTGTACGATTACCTCAACCACATCCACCTGGGGGATGTCGACCCCGTGTGCCCCGGGTACGTAGCAGAGCGCGCCGAAAAGTACTTACACTACTTCCGACGGGCCTATCAGGTGGGCGACCGTATCCTGGGACGTTTGTGGGAGGACTCGAACGCGCATACGTACGTGGGCGTGGTGTCCGACCATGGTTGCTCACCCGACGTCCGGGTGGCCAATATCCGGCTGTTCTTGCAGGAGCAGGGCTTTCTGGCGCTCAAGCGCGGCGCGGAAGAGGACCTGGCGCGAGATCAGGTGCGCGAGGAGGATATCGACTGGGAGCGCACCCGGGCCTATCTCAAGGATGACAAGGGGTTCGACATTTTCATCAACGCCGTTCCGGGACCTGAGTTCGACCGGATCGAGGCCGAGTTGCTGCTGGCGTTGCGCACGTGGGTCGACGAGGAAGCGGGACGCAATCCGGTGGCTATCGCCCTGCCGCGACGGGACGCGTACATCCTCGGGCAATGGGGAGACCAGTGCGGCGACGTGGTCTTCGCCTGGGACCACGGGTACGTAAGCGGGTACTACGGCCAGTGGCGGGGCATTGCGGGTGGGGGCTGCGTAGGCGCGCCAAATGTGTTCGGGGCGCATCACGGGGGCTTTCTGCCGACCATGAGTGAAGTCTCGTCCAGCTTCGGTTCGTGGTTGATGGCAGGGCCGGGGGTGAAGCGCGGATACGAACGGCCGGTGGACAAGCTGGGGTATATCCACGCTGCCGACATTGTGCCGACCTTCTGCCGGATCCTGGGCGTCGAGCCGCCGCGCCAGGCGCAGGGTGCGGTGGCGCGGGACTTGTTCGAAGGGCATGAAATGGTGCTGGAGCGGATGTCCGACCCGGGCGTTCCTTCGTGATTCGAGTCGAAAACGCCTCCGGAGGTGTTGTTATGCAGTGGACGAAGAACCTGCTCATAAGCGCGTTGGGTATTTTGACGCTGCCTGGCATTGTCGAGACCTCGGGGGAAGATATACCTGCCGTGAGGTCGGCGGATGGCGGGCATCTGGCCCATGTTGTCAGACGTGGCGAAGGAGCAGTATCGTTGTCCGAGATATGGCTCGTCTCCTCGAGAGACGATGGCTCAAGAATGCTGAGAGCCTTTCCCGGTGGTCCCGGAAACCTTCAATTTGCGCCTGGCGGGGACGAACTGATTTACCTGGAGCAAAGCCTGCGACGGGAAGCGTGGGGGTCGTACTTTTACGGCGGCCGCACACTGCCGATTACGCGAAACCGAATCTGGCGGTTGAGCCTGGACGGCGCCGGAGAGGAGCCGTGGCCGCTTCCCGGAGACATGCAATCCCTCGAGTTCGCGCTTTCCCCAGGTGGACGGTTGTTAGCGATTGTCGGGTATCGCGGAAGTGAATTGGCCAGGGTGGACCGCGGCCTATGGATCGCGAATGACCGCGGCGATATCAGGCATCTGTTTGCCGGCGATGTTGGGGGGCCGGTGGAGTGGTCAGCCGACGGAGAGTCCGTTTGGTGCCGAATCAATGACGGAGCAGAGTCGATCCGCGTTCACGTTGACACGGGAGAGGCTGTCCGGCTAGATATTAAAAAAGATATATCCACGATCGGGAAACGACGTCGTGAGTCATTCCCGCATTCCCAGATCTCCCCGGCCATGCGAGGGACCGACGGGGCAGATGTTGCCCTGGGCCTGATCGGAACCGGCCTGGACCTGTACATCCGCGGAAGGAATGCGCTGCACCGCGGAAATAAACCCAGAGCCGAGAAGATGTTCGACCAGGCCAGGCGCGCATTCAAGAGACTCTACGATGGGGCCGCGAAGTACGGACTGTCGGCGAAGAGTTGTGCGAGATACATCGAAATATGCGAAGACTGGATCGATGCAGACACCAGGGAGGCCGACAGAAGCAACTGCCGGGAGCGTCTGACGGGGATGCTGCGGTTGATCGCGGGATTCAAGCACGCGAGGGACGGCGCCGCACCAACGGATCTTGGAGAACTACATCGGTGGGCAACAGCCAGGATTGTTGCAGAAACGCACTCCGGGAACACACGGGATGACTACAAAAACATCCTCGGCGTTCTGTTCTCCTGCCCGGTAAACAGGGACTTCTCATTTCTCAGCGACTATCTCTATAGACATGACGGGTTGCCCGGTGCGCCGGCCCTGGCATGTTTCTGGCACCGCGGCGAACGGATCGACGGCGTCTCCGGTCTCGACGGCGGTCACACGAAAATCTCAACACCGCGCGCGGCACAGGTCGACAGCCTGGCCGCCAGCGGGCGTCGCGCGATGGACGGCGATGATCTGAATCGGGCTCGACTGATCTTTCGCAGCGTAGCCCGTCAACGCCCCAGGGACCCCGATGCATACGTCAATCTGGGTCACATACTCCTGAAATTGAGACGATTCGAGGAATCGAAGGACGCCTTTCATCGGGCGCTGACCCTGGGGAGCAAGGCGCTGGCCCACCACGGCCTTGGGATGCTTTACGCGACCTGGCCGATGCAGCGGCATTTCGCGATCCACCATTTCACCGAAGCGTTGGTAAGGGACCGGGATTTTGTGGATGCGCGGTATCAGATGGCCAGAGTGCGTTATGCGATGAAGCAGCGCGACGCCGAACTGGAAGCAAAAAGAGTCCTGAAAATGGACCCGAGCCACGCGGGCGCCTGTCTGATGATTGCAGACTATTATCTGAACCTTTCCTGGGAATTCGAGAAGGCCGTCGTATGGTATACGAAGTACCTCGCGATTCGTCCGGAAGACGTGGACGCGCAGCGCCGGCTCGGCGTTGCGTACCTGAAAGTCAGAGATTATTCCAGGATTATGGACCATCTGCTGGACTTCGTCAAAAGGCATCCCGAAGCCATCGAGTTGATGCCCATTATCGCCATTTCCGCCATCGAGCAGGACAAAGCGGATATGGCGATGGCGTTCTTCGAAGACTACATCTCCAAACTTGACCCGGAAGTGAAGGAATTGTACGAAGATATCTCGCTTGTCGCCTCCGGTGAGGATCTCAGGGCATCTGATGAGACCCCGGGCCTGGATCGCGAGACGTATCTCAGACGATTCTGGAACGGGAAGGACCCGGACCTGTCCACACCGGTGAATGAACGCCTGCTGGAACACTACCGAAGGGTCTGGTACGCACTGACCGAGTTTTCGGAAGGCAAACAACCGTGGGACGCGAGAGGCGACGTCTATATCCGATTCGGGGAACCCGATCACCGGTCCCGGTCGGACGACCCCAACTTCAAACAGAGCCTGAAAGTGCAGCGGGTCAAGGAGCGGCTCGCTTACAACATCTACAAGGGCGACGTTCGCGCGCACACTTTTGTCGGACCCGTCTATCCCGTGCGCAGCCTCAAGCAGCTCGACGGCGCCTGGTACGAATTGAGAGAGTTTAAGATAGAGAACTCGGCCCCATCGGCGTGTGAAATTGCCGGCGCGGCGGACAATGGTACGGAGGCGGCCGATACGGAACTGAATCAGGACAGAGAAAGGGACCATTTCTTCGTGGATGACGATTCCGTGAAGATAGGCATTTTGCCACTGGACGAAAGCCTGGGATTTGGCGACTATCACCCCGTTACCACCGACGAAGACCGGAGCACCGTACCCTGGGAGACGTGGATCTATGCCGATGCGGGCGGAGGAATCGAAATCACCTTTACCGACGAGATTGGTTCCGGGATCTACGACTACGCTCCGGTACCGCCAAACCAGGGGGATATATCGATCAGCCAGACCGCGTCCTTGAGCAGGCACGCGCCCCATTCCGTCTACCGGCGAGCAGCACGGGTTACGCCCGACTTCTATACGCCACGACATGAAACGCCGCCGCTCGATTTCCACTACTCCCTCGCCGACTTCAGGGGCGATGACGGCCGCAGCCTCCTCGAAATCTACTACGGCGTCCCCATTCTTCCGGCGCATTACGTGCCGGAAGAGGATTTCACACGGCAGGTTCTCACGCACCACGCGGCGCTCATTTCGTCGTCTCAAGATACGGTTTACCGTCGAACCGATGAGTTGACCTACGAAGCCGCCGGAAACCAGGCGGGAGAAGACCTAATGGTACCTGATGTGCTGAAACTTGACCTGCCGCCGGGCGCCTACCGGCTGGAGGTAAAGTCGCAGGACCGCCTGAGAGGAAGAGTGGGCATCTATCAGCAGCAGGTCGAAGTGGATCTTTATGGTGAAGAACGGTTGCAGATCAGCGATCTGGAACTGGCCTGGCAGGTCGGCGTGGAAACGGTGGGCAGTAAGTTTACCAAGGGAGACCTGAAAGTCGTTCCGATGCCTTCGCGCGCGTACAGGAAGGGCCAGAGCGTGTTCGTCTACTACGAAATCTACAACCTGGACAAGGATGCGTTCGGTCAGACGAACTTCAACGTTTCCTATGCCATCACGTCCAGAGACGCTCCCGGGCGGGCGGGAAACATCTCACGCCTGTTCCGATGGGGAACCGGCAGGCGCGAGGAGCTTGCCGTTACGTACGAACAGCAGGGCGCGTCGGCACAGGTCGAGGAATACGTGGAACTCGCGCTCGACGAACAGGCTCCGGGACGATATTCATTGAAGATAACGATCAACGACAGGAACAGCGGCGAGAAAGTGGAAAAAGACGTGGCATTTGTGATTGCGCCATAGGATCGTAGAAATCAAGCGGCGCAAGGTTCCGACGTGGAAGGGCGGGCGAGGGTCCAAAACGAAGGGCAGCGCACCTTCTTGTGCGGTTGCGGAATCTGTAGGGGCGACCGGCCGGTCGCCCCTACGATAACCAGGCATCCGCGAATAGATATCTACAGGCCGTATCGTCAAACGGGTTTTGCTGACTGCTAATAGCTGATGGCTGATAGCTCGGTCTGAGGGGTCGCGGGAGAGGTTACGACGATACGGAAGGATAACTGATGACCGTCAGGATGATTTCCGCACTGGCAATCGTCTCGAGCCTGACAGGCTGCGGATCACCCGTACCGACGTCTCCGGAGGCGACGAGCGATCTCGTTGGTTTTGAAGTTGCCGGTCAGATGACGGTGCGGCGGTTCTGGCACGCGTCGGTGTTGTTGCAGGATGGAACCGTCCTGATTACGGGCGGCGCCGCAACTGAAAACCCGGGGCAGGTGTCAAACTCGCTTTTTCGTGCCAGCACGGAGGTGTTCGACCCCGTAACGGGGACCTCGAGCCGAAGGGGCAATCTGTCGCTGCCACGAATACTCGACATGGGAATATTACTACCGGACGGCCGGGTCCTTCTGGCGGGAGCGGACCAGGCGCCTCTGGAGTTTTTCGATCCGCGGACCGGGCGGTTCACCCCTGAGCCCTATCTTCCGGCATTCGCTAGGATCTGGTCGATCACGTTAATGCCCAATGGCAAGATCCTGACATATTACTCTCTGGGTGTTGCCATCTTTGACACCGCTACGCGAGAATTTACGTCACTCCCCGGGACGGTCGTCATTCGCGCGGGGCATACGGCAACTTTGCTGCGGGATGGGCGGGTTCTCATCGTTGGCGGCGTCAATGCCTCGGGCATCGTGAAAGCGTCCGAAATCTACGATCCGTCGTCCAATACGCTTACCCGCACCGGTGACCTGAGATACGAACGGCAGGATCACAAAGCGATTCTCCTCCAGGATGGCAGCGTGCTGGTTATTGGCGGGACCACCGGGGACGAGGGGTCTGAAGAGCCGGTAACCGCCGCCGAACGATACAACCCGGCAACGGGGACGTTTACATCGGAAGGGGATCCTGGATTTGAAGCGATTCATGCTGCCACGTTACTGCCATCGGGCGAAGTCTTCATTATCGGGGAAAGCGGAGAGGTCATACTCTACGATCCCGCCACCGGCGCGTTCGGTCCTACCGGAGACAGCATAGGCGAGAATCGCGCGTTTTATACGACAACACTGCTTCGCGACGGACGTGTGCTGATCGCTGGAGGCTTGAAGGACCTCCAGACGACGGACCAGGTCCTGATATACAGACCATAGCAAAAGACGGTGAGACGGAAGAGGGTAGACGGGAGAAGAAGCCCGTGCCGATCTGTTCCTCCGACTTGCCTGCGGCATGAGAAGAAACACTTTACGGCATACGATCTCTACCCTCTCTCGTCTTTCGTCTCACCCGGTGGTCGGGCGGCCGGGTGAAGTGTGGTCCGCTCACCTCTTCCTTCTCACGTCTAACTTCGGTAAGAGGTGAGCCGAGAGACGGTAGAGGAAGTCCTTCCCGCCTGATGCGGCTTGAAGTCAGGAAGGACACCGCCGGAACACGATCAAATTGAATTATGTGCGCCATGGCACTTAGATTGGCACAACAGCGTTTCCACATAGCGCGTGCAGATTTTTTGGCCATTTTGTTACGGAAAATAGAACGACCAGGCACTCACGTCCTCTCCCGTCTACCCTCTCCCGTCTCCCCCGGAAGAGGGGTTGGTAGGAGAGGTCGGATTTCCCTCCCTCTACGTCTCTGTCTCTGCGCGTTCCCGGCCACTATGTTCGGATGGTTCGACGTCCCCTCGGCGTCGGAAGAGAGACCCCCGGCCGTCCCTTTCGAGGGCGCCGTGAGTACCGACTGGTACGCGGCTTTCTTGACGTGGGATGAGACATTCGGCGACAGATATCTGGACGGCCGCGACGGAGGGTCGTTCGCCTGGGGTCCGTCGGCCTACGTGCAGAGGATGTACCTGAACCTGTATCGGACGTTCAAGGAACCGGTCTGGCTGGACAAACTGGTACAACACATCGATCGCATTCTGATCGCCAGGTCGGACGCGCCGCCGTATGAAGTCTACGATCCGCGATACGTTGACGGATACGGGGGCTGGGGGCAGAACCGGTATAGCCAGTACAGGCCCGAATATACCGAATGGTTTTCCGACGACGGATTGATTGTCAGTCCGATCCTGGCATTCGTGGAGCTGGTCTGGGAGGACCCGTCCTTATACGCGGCGTACAGGACCAAAGCGGATGAATTCCTGCGCGTTGTTGAAGAGGATGTGATCGCCAAGTGGCACGCCAACTGGACGCCGGACCCGGGGTGGACGGCGGACGACTCCAGCCGCTTCGGTGAGGACGCGGGATACCACGTATACGAATGGTCCGGGTGGAAGCGCCAGCCGCTGAATATGTACCTGTCGTTTGCGGATGCGCTGGTTACGCTCCGTCGCCTATCTATGTCGCCGTATTACAAGCCGCGCAAAACAGGTTTCGCACCGTTTTACGCTGACCAGAGCGAGCAGATGATGGTGTACTTCCACGATCAACTGCTGTACGACCCGCAAGCTGAGGCTTATACCTGGAAATACGGTCCCAAAAGCCACTGGCCCGAACTGATGGAGGACGTCGGACATGCCTTTATCGATATCCAGGCGGCGCTGCAGGGGGCTCGAAGCGGTCTGAGTTTCACCCAGAAGGATCTTGAGAGAATGGCCAATACGTTCGTCCGCCACGTCTGGAACGGGAGCCTGGAGGAGCCGTCGTTCAGATACTACATAGACGGCGAGGCAAGCAAGCTCGACGCGGAACGGGGCTGGAGGGGGTGGGGGTTTCTCTACCTGGCCGGGTACGACTACCGGATCTGGGAATCGATGGCGGCGTACTTCGAAAAAGAGATTTCGATTCAGGCATGGCCGGCTTACGTAGCGGCGACCGCCGCGATGCTGGGCATAGCCACGCAGGCACACGACAGGTGGCCGCCCGGCGCGCCGCTGTACGTCGAAGTCGATCGTGACGGAAAGGACGTCCAGGTTTCCTGGCGCCGTCCGGAAACCGACGCCGACGGCACGGCGCTGACAGGGATAAAGGGGTACATCGTGTACCGGGCAACCGCGGCGGAAGGGCCGTTCGTCCGGCTGAACGATACGCCACTGGACACCACGCGATACGTGGATCCCGGCGCGGCATCCGGGCCCTTCCACTATAGGATCACCGCCGTGGACTACCGGCGGCCTTCGAACGAGGGTCCTCCCTCCCCTGTGGTATTGAAGCCGTAACGCGGAGATCGGATGATCTGCGATGGCATGTCTGCCACGTCTGGATCGCATTCAAGATCGAAACCGTATACGTCCAGGGCTTTTTCGGAAAGTCCTACTTGTCCAGGGCAGCGATACCGGCCAGCGCGATGGGGGGGCGGTCCGGGAATTCCGCTACCAGGCGCAACCTGCCCCCCATCGCTTCGACGTAGCCGCTGAGCGTGGAAAGCAGCAGATCGCTGCGCTTTTCGATACGGGATACGTTTTCCTGGTTGATCCCGAGTTCCTTCGCTACGCGTACCTGCGTCCACTTTCGAGCCTTTCGCAGGTCTCGCAGCGACATCTCTTCGGCGATCAGCGCCCTGGCTCGTTCTTCCACTTTCCTCCGTCGTGCCTCAGGCAGCTTGTCTATTCTCTCAGCGAGCGTCTTCATCTTGACCTCCTGCTATTTTGGAGCTGTTCCAATTCCATATTGAATCGTCTGTCCGCTTTCCTGATCAGCAGTTTGTAAAAGCGGCGTTCGTCTATACCCGACTTGTCACCGGCAGCGAGCAATACAGCTTTTCGTTCGGTGTCAAAGGCAAATGCCACCCTCCAGACTCCGCCGCCAGCTGTAAATCGAAGCTCCTTCATATTGGCGTGTTGCGAACCGTTCAACGTGTCCACTTTCGGACGTCCAATAAAAGGCCCGAATGTCGCAATAAGCGCTGCTTGTGCAAGCAACTCGTCCTGCGCGTCGTTGGACAAGGCGTCGAATTCGGAGTCGAACGCCGGGTGGAATCTTACGTCCCAGTCCATGCCTTAGAAATATGACTTAAAAATCATATATTGTCAAGTTAATTACCATTTCGCTGTATAACACATGCAAACGGCAGGCCACATCGCCCGGTCGGTCAATGTTGCAACTCAGAGACCGATTGCGTCACTACGAAGTTATCTTATATTTGTATAATTCTTATCTATTTCGGTGCAAATTATCGTGATTTCGGATAATTCGTACCTTGAACTATCAATACGAAGCCTGAATGAGTTTACACCATGGTTTTCAGTTTCCAGGCCGTTCAACAAACGAATGAACAGATCTACCGAGTACGTTTCAACAGTTCGAGGAGGGAATGTCGGGATGGAAATACGTGAATCATCGGTGTCCGAAATCGTGTCCGGCGCCGCGCAGGTAGAGACACTTGACAACAAAGTGGAAGGTCGCGCAGGAGATAACGATGTTTCCCGGGCTTTAAATGACCTGCGTTGCTCTCAGAAATTGACGCAGGAGGAACTGGCGGAACGGGCCGGCTGCACACAGAGCAAGATCTCGAGAATCGAAAACAGCAGCAACGATCGGCTCAAACTGGATGACCTGGCGATGTACGCCCGCGCTTTCAATTTGCAGGTTTCGATTGATTTCACACGGGTATCGTCTTCCGCAGGCGCCACCGAGCGTCTGGCGCGCCAGATCAGGAACGGCCTCGTCGACGTGGCTGAAAAGGCGCGGCACGAAGGGGCCGCGGACGAAGGCGCGAAGAAGACTCACGAAGCATTCCTGTTCGAGATGCTCGATCTCTTCCTGGATAACCTGGAGGGGCTTCGCGCGCGCCGCAACGGATCCCCGGAATCGGGAGAGACGAGGACGGGTAACGGCCGGCCGATGGGTACCGTGGGTCAGAAAGAAACATTGAGCCGCGAGAGAAGGAACAACGGCTCTACCGTATTCAGGATATTCACGCCAATTGACATCAATGAAGAGAACGGCAGGACCGAATCCCAACGCGAGCAGTGAGGAAGCCGGTGTGAAGGTGGGGTAGACATTTCTGTCTGCCGGCATCAACGTGCTGCTGTCGGAATGCAGATTGAGGGAGCAGAGGGCAGGTTTGAAACCTGCCCCTACAATTGATTTATCCGGTCTGATTCTCATCCAGAGGAGGCCGCCAGGCCGACGAAGGATCTACTGCAGCATGGGATCAACCCGGTGAGATTTGCCCGTGTCCATATCTGAGAGGCAGCACGTCCTCGTCCTTCGCGGAACGAAAGTGACGGTAGAATCTTCGCTGCGCTCAGAATGACATGATTTGCAATAACCGAGGTCGAAATGTATACTTAGTTCGTGAGCTAGAACTGTGATGCAAAGGAGGCCGCCACGAAGGCGATGGGTCCGCGCACAGGTTCGTCTACAATGGCCATATGCTACACGTACAATCGAGAAGACGGGAGATTCTTCGCTACGCTCAGAATGACATGCTTTGCAACAGTCATCAGCGAAATGTGTCGGTGGCAAGTCGGCACGAACAGTTATACTGAGGAAGCCGGTGTCTAGTTTACAGAATTGGAGAGGACTGCAATATGCATCTGAGGTTTGGATGGAAATCCTGGGTGTTGATGGGCATCGCGGTGGTGCTGGCGGGTGTCGCGCTGGGGCAGATGCTCGTGGAGACGCCGGAGCCGGAAAACGCACTGCCCGTGGGCCCGACCGCACCCGAATTCGCGCTGGACAGTCCGGACGGCTCGGTTGTCCGGTTATCCGACAATAAGGACCGTGTTGTACTGATCAATTTCTGGGCCACCTGGTGCGTACCGTGCCTGTACGAATTGCCGCATATTCAGAAGTTGCACGAACGGTATCGCAACAAGGGCTTGACGGTGCTTGCCATCAGCTCCGACTTCGACCGGGCGCGCGTGGAGCCGTTTGTCAGGAAAAACGGCTACACCTTTCCGGTGCTGTTCGCCGATCCCGGCGTTCAATCCGACTACGACGTCCGGGGCATTCCAACCACTTATCTGGTCGACAGGAAGGGCCGTCTCAGGTTCGCGCAAACGGGCTACGGCCCCGACACGGAAACGGAACTGGACTGGGCACTCGAACAGCTGTTGGGGCGTTAGCAGCCCGTTGAAAAAGCCCATCCGGGCTACGGCCGGCCCTTGCGGGCGAAATACTGCGTTGCGCTCCCTCGCCGAATCGATGGATGGGACTCGGTCGCGCGCCTTGTCTTCGGCCTCGCCTGCAGAGCGACTTTGTCAACGGACTGTTAGAGGGCAATCCCGATGAAAATCACGCGCCTTGAATGCATCCCTGTTGCACAGCGGTTCCTCGTGCTGAAAATGCACACTGACGAGG
>JAAXHE010000026.1 GCA_012271065.1 Candidatus Latescibacterota bacterium | reverse complement strand
ATCCAGGATTACGTGGGCGAGGCCGTGATCGATACGAACACCTCACGGTCCTTCGTCTACCTGATGGCCCGGGCGATGGACGACGTCACGAATCGGTGCGACTGGTCGATCCATAAGGACCTCTCCTGCATGCCGAGGGCGGACGTGCTGCACTGGATGTGGCAGGTGAAGTTCACCGCGGCGAAGAACGTGGCGAACGTCTCCGACAAGATGCTGCACGCCTGCGGGGGGACGGGGTACAAGCCCGACCTGGGTATCGAACGGTATCTGCGTGACGGAAAGGCTGGATGGGTGATGGGCCCCACGAATGAGGTCCTGCGCCAGTTTGTAGGCAAGAGCGTGCTGCTGGGGTTCGATTCACTGGACTATTGGAACCAGTCGGTCAACGAACGGATATTGAGGAACGAACTCAAGAAAATGGATGGCGATAGCAAGAAGGAACTCGCGCGTCAGCTTCTGGCTGAAACCGACGAGGGGTGATGCCTGAAGACGTCCAAATGACCGGGACGGGACTGCTTAGATGGACACCGGGCAGGGAGCGCTATCGGGTGCCGGGCGGCGGGGCGATCGCCCTGGGGCTGGCACGGGGCGACCGGCTGGCGGTCGTCGACGTGGAAGGGCGCCAGCGCTGCGAACTGGGCGTATTCGGTCCGGACGGCGGCGCCGATCCCTCCCGGCTGGGTCTCCGTGCTGACGGTGCGATGGAGGGTTTCACGGAGGCGCTCCGGCGCGGGGACGAGAGCGCGCTGGCGGCCCGCGCGGCCCTGCGGCGAAAGGGCATCGACCTCGCGGGCGCGCGGGCGGTACAGGTCTTCGGGGGAGAGACGGAAGCCGGCGCCGAAACGTGTTTCAACGCCCGGAGGGACGCCGTTTGCGTGATTGCGGCTCCCGGCGGGCCGATGCGGGTGGATGCCCAGGATCCCCCGACGGACTTGGAAGTCGTGGTCAGGCGCTCGCGCGTGGAAACGCCGGAAAGCCCCCCGCTGCCCGCGCCTCTGGGTGACATGCGCCTGGATCTGGAGGTGGAAAGGGCGTCGGCCATCGCCTACGAGGTAAAGGCCGGAGAGTTCATCCAGGTGATCGACGTCGCCGGGCGCCAGTGTTCCGATTTTCTGGCGTTCGACGCCCGGCAGCTGCAGCATGGCGTTGAGCGTGGCCTGGATGCGACCACCACGCGGACCCTCATGGGCGCGGCCTATCCCGGTCCGGGCCTTTTTTCGAAGTTTTACGACCAGGATATGCATCCGCTGGTCGAGGTCGTTCGGGATACGGTAGGGCGGCACGATACGTTTGCGCTTGCGTGCACCGCCAAATATTACGAGGATATGGGTTATCCGGGTCACGTCAACTGTACGGACAACTTCAACGCGGCATTGGACCCGTATACGATTCAGCCCCGGCGCGGCTGGCCAGCCGTGAATTTCTTCTACAATACGAGAATCGACGGGAATAACGTCCTGTTCATGGACGAGCCATGGTCTCGTCCGGGCGACCATGTCTTACTGAAGGCCTTAACGGACCTGGTCTGTCTGTCGTCCGCGTGCCCGGACGATATCGATCCGGCCAACGGCTGGGAGCCAACGGAGATTCAGGTCCGCGTCTACCCTGAACGGTACCGTTTTTCCAGGGGGATTGCTCACCGGATGACGGCAGACGCCGCGCCCAGGTTGACGAGGGAGACGGCCTTTCACCAACGCACGTCCTCCCTGACTCGCCATTACGAGGAATACCGCGGGTTCTGGCTTCCCGCGTGTTTTACAGGCAAGGGCGCCGTCGAGGAATACTTCGCCTGCCGCGAGACCGCGGCGGTGATGGACCTGTCCGCGCTGCGTAAATTCGAGGTCCTCGGGCCGGACGCGGAGGCGTTGCTGCAGTACACGCTGACGCGGGACGTCCGCCGGCTTACTCCGGGGCAGGTGACTTATTCCGCGATGTGTTACGAAACCGGCGGCATGCTGGACGACGGCACGCTGTTCCGGTTGGGCGCCGAGAATTTCCGGTGGATCTGCGGCGACGATTACGGGGGCACGTGGCTGCGCGAGCAGGCGAGTCGGCTCGGGATGCGGGTATGGGTCAGAAACTCGACGGATCAACTCCATAATCTTGCCGTTCAGGGACCCGGAAGCCGGGATATCCTCCGCAACGTCATCTGGACGCCTCCGTCCCGCCCGTCCCTGGCCGAACTGGGCTGGTTCCGATTCACGGTGGGCCGAATCGGCAATGGAAACGGTCCGGCGATTGTCGTATCCAGGACGGGCTATACGGGCGAACTGGGTTACGAGGTATGGTGCCATCCCAACGATGCGCCCGCGGTGTGGGATGCCATCTGGAAAGCGGGACAGCGGGATGGCCTGAAACCGTTGGGGCTGGAAGCCCTGGACATGCTGCGGATCGAGGCCGGTCTGGCTTTTGCGGGATGCGAGTTTGACGACCAGACGGACCCATTTGAGGCGGGGATCGGCTTCACGGTTCCGCTCAGGCGCAAGAAAGACGACTTTATCGGCAAAGAAGCGCTGATCCGAAGGCGTTCGCATCCACAACGCGTGCTGGTCGGGCTGGAGGTATCAGGGAATGAACCGGTCGCCACCGGCGACGACGTTTACGACGGGCGCGGCCGCGTTGGCGCGATCACGAGCGGCACCCGCTCACCGATTCTGGGCAGGAATATCGCGCTTTGCCGTATCGCTACCCGGTACGCCGCGGTCGGCGCCGAAGTCGAGGTGGGAAGGCTGGACGGCCACCAGAAACGTATTACCGCGCAGGTGGTGCGGTTTCCGTTTTACGATCCGGACAAAACGCGGCTACGTTCCTGATTACGGCTTCAAGGATCCGCAATGCTTCTCCGGCCGACGTCGTACCCACGATAGTGCCCTGAAGCTTCGCGTTGGACGGCGCTCTCATTGAGAGGGTATCGTAATGGCCTTCGACCCGATGGAGCAACGTCGGATTATGGGTTGTTTTGCAACCGGCGTCACCGTTGTCACCACGGTTGCAGGCGGCGAATACAGGGGAATGACAGCCAATGCCGTGACCTCGCTTTCGCTTGATCCCCCTCTGGTCATGGTATCCGTTGACAAGGGGGCGCAGATGCACGCCCATTTGACGGAAAGCCGGTATTTCGCATTGAATATCCTCAGCGAGGATCAGGAAGCGGTTTCAACTCAGTTTGCCAGACCGGGTCCCAAGGACTTCTCGAACGTGGCCACGACGACGTTCCGGACCGGCGCCCCCGTCCTCACGGACGCACTGGGCCACGTGGAATGTCTGCTGGCCGACGTGTTGCGGGCCGGCGACCATGATATTTTCGTTGGCAAGATTGTTGCGGGCGATGCGGGTTCAGGTCGTCCGCTTCTGTTTTACCAGGGAAAGTATCGCAAGATTTCGGATGGGACCGCTTCTCAGATCTGACGGACACCTGTCGCGGAGTCGCGCATTCTTCAGGTTCAATACGGAGGGATTAAATGGACAACGAACTCAGTGCATTGACCGTCGTGTTTACGGAATTCTATTACTGGATATGTATCGTGCTCATGTTCCTCATCCACGTCGGCTTCTGTCTGTACGAAGTCGGCGTGTCCAGGAGGAAGAATATGATGCACACCCTTATGAAGAACGCGATGCTGATTCCTCTGGTTACCATTACGTTCTATTTCTTCGGGTGGTGGATCTATTTCGCCGTGCAGAACGGACCCGGGATCACGGGCGGGCTGATCGAAGCCGCGTGGGCTACGCCCTGGAATGAGCTGATGGGTACGCATATGGGTGGCAAGCCGCACGGCGGCGGGCTGACCGGAGACGATACGGCGCTATGGGCGCGGCTGAACGGCGTGTTCTGGGCGGCGTTTCTGCTGTTCTCATGGACGGCGGGATCGATTCTTTCGGGTGCGGTCATCGAACGCATCCGATCCGGCGCGTTCTGGATTTTCGCGGTGCTGGTGGGATCGGTTACCTGGGTGATCGACGCGGCATGGGGCTGGTCCGCCGACGGCTGGATGGTTCAGGTACTGGGATACCACGACGCATACGCCTCCGGTGTGATCCACGCGATAAGCGGCGGGTCCGCGCTGGCGATCCTCTACCACCTGGGGCCGCGAATCGGCAGATTCAGGTCCGACGGTTCTCCCAGAAACTTCCCGCCTCAAAACACCTGGCTGGTCGTTATCGGTCTGTTCCTGATCTATACGGGGTTCTGGGGCTTTTACGCGGCCTGCAACGTGCCCATCATGGACGTGGACCCCGCCAGCGACCGGGCGTTCTTTTCGGCCACCACGATTTACCTGACGCCCACGACGCTCAGCGCCATCACGTTCAACTTTCTGATGTCGCTCGCCGGCGGGTTGATCATGGGGTATTTCGTTTCCAAGGGCGACCCTTACTGGACGTTCTCCGGTGGACTGGCCGGCATCATCACGGCATCGGCCGGCAATGATCTGTACCATCCGATGCAGGCGCTGCTCATCGGCGCATTCGGCACGTTCTGCATGTACAAGTTGCACAACTGGGTCGAGAAACGGTTCAGGATCGACGATGCGGTGGGCGCCGTGGCGGTACATGGCTATGCCGGGGTTATCGGGGTGATTGTCGCGGGGTTCGTACTCTGGGGATATCCGGGCGCCAATCCCGCGTACGCTCCGATTACGCCGTGGGGACAGACGCTCGGCGCCGTCATCATGTTCTTTGTGCTGGGCTTTCTGCCCTGTTACGTCCTGGGGGCGATCCTCAAGAAACTCGGCATTCTGCGCATTCCGGCGCAGATTGAAATTGCGGGTCTGGATCATGTGGCCATTCAGAACGAAAATGCTGATGCAGACGAACTCGCTCAGGCCGAAATCGACGAAGCGCGGGCAGGCAGCTAGTGTTTTGTTCCGGAAGCAGGTCGCCTGAATCGGCGGTCGTTTTATCGGATGTTTTCGGGACAGGACATTGATAGAAAGGATCTATGCGCGAGCACGACGTATTGCCGGACATCGAGATTGCGAGGCGGGCCCGTCTGCACCATATCGGCCAGGTCGCGCAGGAATTGGGCGTGCCGGAAGACCAACTGGAGGTCTACGGCAGGTACAAGGCCAAGGTCTCGATGGATTTTTACGACAGCCTTGCCGGAAATGCCGCCGGCAAGCTGGTATTGGTCTCGGCGATCAATCCCACGCCTTCCGGCGAGGGCAAGACAACCACGACCGTGGGCCTGGGCGACGCGCTTAACCGGCTGGGAAAGCGCACGGCAATCTGTCTCAGAGAGCCTTCATTGGGCCCCTGTTTCGGGATGAAGGGGGGCGCTGCCGGCGGCGGGATGTCCCAGGTAGCGCCGATGGAGGACATCAACCTGCATTTTACGGGCGATATCCACGCAGTTGGCGTCGCCCACAACCTCCTCTCGGCAGCGATCGACAACCACGTCCATCACCGGAACAGGCTGGATATCGATCCCCGGCGCGTCCTGTGGAAGCGCGTGATGGACATGAACGACCGCGCGCTTCGGGAAATCGTCGTCGGTCTGGGAGGTACGGGGAACTCCTATCCTCGTGAATCGGGATTTGAAATCACGGTCGCATCGGAAGTGATGGCTATTTTTTGCCTTTCGGAGTCGCTCGACGAGCTTCGGGAGCGGCTGGGCCGGATCATTGTGGCGTATACGCGGTCCAATGAACCGGTCACGGCGGCGGACCTCAATGTGCACGGTGCAATGGCCGTGCTGCTGAGAGACGCGCTGAAGCCGAATCTGGTGCAGACCCTTGAGAACAACCCGGCGATCGTTCACGGGGGTCCGTTCGCCAATATCGCGCACGGTTGCAATTCGGTGATCGCGACCAAGCTGGCCATGCGACTGTCCGAATATACCGTAACCGAAGCCGGATTCGGTGCGGATCTGGGCGCGGAGAAATTTCTGAATATCAAGTGCCGTCAGGCCGGCATCCGCCCGGACGTGGTGGTGCTGGTGGCGACGGTCCGGGGACTGAAATACCATGGCGGTATGTCACCCAGGCGGCTGTCGGACGCCAACCCGGCCGCGCTGGAAAAAGGTCTCGTGAATCTGAGGAAGCATATCGAAAACATCCGGCGTTTCGGCCTCACAGCTGTCGTGGCCGTGAACCGGTTTCTTTCCGACACGTCCGGTGAGATCGCTCTGATTCAGGACAGCTGCGCCGATATGGATCTGCCGATCGTTCCATCGGAACACTGGGCGAAGGGGTGGGCCGGCGCGGAGGCGCTTGCGCGAAGGGTTGTCGAGGCCGCGGAAACGGCGTCCTGCGATTTCAAGCTTCTCTATCCCGATAATCTGCGGTTGTGGGACAAGGCCAGGATCGTCGCCCGGGAAGTCTACGGCGCCGACGATATTATGGGGGACAAACGGTTGAGAGCCCGGTTCGCAAAGCTCGAGGAAGCGGGGCACGGAAAGCTTCCGGTCTGTATGGCCAAGACCCAGTATTCGCTCTCGACGGATCCGGGATTGAAGGGCAGACCGAGGGGTTTCGACGTGCCCATCCGCGACGTGAGGGTGTCTGCCGGGGCAGGTTTTGTGGTCGTGTATACCGGAGACGTCATGACAATGCCGGGGCTTCCGCGCAGGCCGTCGGCAGAGGCGATCGATTATGATGAAGCCGGACACACGGTCGGTCTATTCTGAAAGCGGAGCCGATTTCGCCACCTGCCGAATGGCGACGAATCGTTGGGACAGGACACGGGGTGTGACACACTTTTCGTGCGGTCCTGAATGAGACGAGTGGTTTCGATATATTCATCATTTCAGGACAGCTTCAAAGGAGGAGGCAGATGAGAACGGGTTTGGTCGACACGTGGGTGGGGAATCCGGCCGACGTGGGTCCGATGTATCCCTTTGTCGGGTCCGAGGTTCCTCTTTTTGTGGTTTGCGTTGTTTTATGGATTGCGTACACGATCTGGCAGATCAAACACGAGAATGCAACTTATGCTGCCGAGCTGGATCAGTTGGCCGAGGCAGAATCGCCCGCATCGCCGACGGATACTGAGAACAAGAATTCCTAACATGGATTTTGTGGGGAGAACTGACGATGACGCTGGACCAGGTTAAAGAATTCGTAGCCGCGAATGGAATCGACTTCTTTCTGTGTTCGTTTGTGGAGATGAGCGGGATGCCCAAGGCCAAGGTGGTGCCCGTGACCCACCTCGACGACATGGCCTCGGAGGGCGCGGGGTTCGCAGGTTTCGCGGCGGGCAATATGGGGCAGGGCCCGCACGATTCCGATATGATGAACATACCGGACTTCAACTCGATGACCGTATTGCCGTGGCGCAAGAATACGGCGTGGGTTGCCGGCAACATCCAAGTCGAGGGGGAGCCGTTCGGATATTGTCCGCGGACGATCCTGCAGCGGCAGCTCGCAAAGGCGGAAGCGAAGGGATATCGCCTGAATCTGGGCGTGGAAGCGGAATTCATCCTCCTTAAAAAGGATGATCAGGGGAACTATGCGCTGGCCGATCCGATGGATACGCTGGAGAAGCCCTGTTACGATCTCGTCACCCTGCATCGCAACCTGGACGTGATGACCACGCTCATCGGGTATATGCAGGAACTGGGATGGGAACCCTATGCAAACGACCACGAAGACGCCAATTGCCAGTTCGAGATCAATTGGACCTATTCCGACGCGCTGACGACCGCCGACCGGCAGACGTTCTTCAGATGGATGGTGAAGGTGAACGCAGAGCGGCTCGGATACCACGCGACGTTCATGCCGAAGCCGTTTTCTCATCTCACCGGAAGCGGCGCGCACTATCACATGAGCCTGTGGGATCCAGAGAACAGGACCAACCTGTTCCTCGACGACGGGGATGAAAACGGTCTGTCGAAGGAGGCTTACTGGTTCATGGCGGGCATCCTCAACCACGCGAAGGCGATTTCCGCAGTGTCCGCGCCGCTGGTGAACAGCTACAAACGCCTCACGAGGGGTGCTCCTCGTTCGGGCGCGTCCTGGGCGCCGATCTGCATCACCTACGGCGGATCGAACCGGACGCAGATGATACGAATCCCGGACGCGGGCCGTATCGAGAACCGGGCGATCGACGGCGCCGCAAATCCATACCTGACGACCGCGGCAATGCTGGCAGCCGGGCTCGACGGCATCGAAAACCGTATGGAGCCGGGAGAACGCAACGAGGGCAATCTCTATGAGGTGCCCGAAAGCGAATTGAGAGCGCGGGGCATCGATCTGCTCCCGGGTACCCTGGCGGAGGCGGCCGATCACCTGGCGTCCGATGACGTGCTCCGGGAGGCGCTCGGGACGGAATATGCGGACTATTACGTGCAGGTGAAACGCGAAGAATGGGCGGAGTATCATCTGCACGTCGACCAGTGGGAACGCGAACGGTATCTGCCGGTCTATTAGGGAATATCCACGAGACAGATTGCTAAGATTCGCATGGCCGGGGGAAAGAAGGATATCAGCTTTCAATTGTCAGCAAAAGGCGGGTAGACGTAAGCCGGTAGACGGTAGAGATTGCCTGCCTTGCGAGGTTTCTTTTCCTGCCGGAGACAAGAAGGAATCGAATAGTGGGCAAGGATTTCTTCTACCTTCGTACGTCTTGCCTCTACCCGTTTTTCGGTGACCTCTCCCCCCGTCCCCCTCTCCTAAAGGAAAGGGGGAGGTAAGCTAAGGGTCGCCTCGCCGATTAATCGACCAATCACCGTTCCCCCGTCCTTCAGAAAGGGGGTTTGGGGGTAGGTCCGGACCCGTGACGGAGTACGTTTATGGAGAACGCAGCCAGACGGCCGGTTCGAGAGGCGCCGCGGGGCGTCGGAGGCTTGCTGCGGAATATCGGCCCGGGCGTGGTCGTGTCGGGTTCGGTGGTCGGGTCCGGCGAGTTGCTGGTGACCACCCGCATGGGGGCTGAGGTGGGCTTCGTCTTCCTCTGGGGGGTGATCCTGGCCTGTCTGGTCAAATTCTTCATCCAGCTTGAACTCGGGCGCCAGTGTGTCCTGCACAACAGCACGACGATTCAGGTGCTGGACCGCGTGCCCGGCGTGCGCCTGTCGAATACCTCCTGGGCGGCCTGGCTGTGTGTGCTGGGTTATTTCTCCGTGATGATTGCCGTGATCGGCATACTGGGGTCCGTGGCGGGACTGATGGTGACCCTCCTTCCCGGTGTCCCGTACAATTTCTGGGCTATTCTGGTTTTCGCGGCAATCTCGATTCTGCTGTACCGGGGCCTGTACGCGGATCTGGAGCGGATGATCACGATTCTGGTCGCGGGCTTCAGCCTGGTCGTCATCGGATCCGTGATCGCAATGCAGGCCACGCCATACGCCGTGGGAGGCGCCGAGGTGCTTTCGGGACTTCGCTTCGCATTGCCTGCGGACGGGGCGTTCGTCGCCATGGCCGTGATGGGGTCCGTAGGCGCGACGGCGGTGGAGCTGTTCATGTATCCCTA
>JAAXHE010000327.1 GCA_012271065.1 Candidatus Latescibacterota bacterium | reverse complement strand
GGCTGAGCATTGCGAAGCCGCGCTAGAATATAAACGAATGGACCCTTTTGTCAAACCGGTACCATGGCGTCCCCCTCGCTTGACAAGCCAGCGTGATTTCCATAATTTCCGTCCACCTTTCGCCGGTCTTCAACCCCTTTGAAACGGTCTACTTCCAATGCTTCCTCATCTTTCCACTGAGCTGGACGATCTCAAGTCCCGCGGGCTCTATCGCAGCCTCCGCCTCGTGGAAGGTGCGCAGGGTCCCAGGGTCCGCATTGACGGCAGAGAGCGTCTCCTCTTCTGTTCCAACAACTACCTCGGGCTTGCAAACCACCCAGTCCTCAGAGAGAGCGCATGCGCCGCGCTCCGTGCGTATGGGTCGAGCGCGGCGGCATCCCGGCTGATTTCCGGAAACATGGAACCGCATCCAATACTGGAACACAGGATCGCCCGTTTCCTGGGAACCGAATCCGGACTCTGCTTTTCCACGGGCTATATGGCGAACCTGGGCGCTGTGAGCGCGCTTGTCGGAGAGGCCGATGCGATTTTCAGCGACCGCCTGAACCATCGCAGCATCATCGACGCGTGTCGGCTATCCCGGGCGAAGACCTTCGTCTATCGCCACCGGGACGTGGACCATCTGGACCATTTGCTCCTGACCGAACGCAAGTACCGGCGACGGCTGATCGTCACCGACGGGCTGTTCAGCATGGACGGAGACCTTGCGCCCCTCCCCGACCTCGTGGAGGCAGCGGACCGGCACAACGCCATCCTGATGGTTGACGACGCCCACGGGACCGGGGTCCTGGGTGCTTCCGGCCGGGGCACACACGAACACTTCGGCATCACGCAAGGCATCGACGTTCTGACGACCTCCGGCAGCAAGGCCCTCGGCGCGTACGGCGGATTCGTCGCCGGAAACGCGAAACTCGTCGACCTGCTGATCAATCGGGCGCAGGCCTTCATCTACACCTCGGCCCTGCCACCCGACGCCTGCGCGGCAGCCACGGCTGCCTTGGAGCTAATCGAAACACGTCCGGACCTTCGGGAAGACCTCTGGCGTAACGTCCATACCGTACAAAACGCCCTGACTGACTTGGGCTTCGATATCATGGATTCGCAATCCCAGATTGTTCCGGTCCTTATCGGCGACGCGGTGCGTACCATGGCAATTTCGAACCATCTCTTTGAGGAGGGCATCTACCTCAGCGGCATCAGGCCGCCAACCGTTCCCGATGGCGAGAGCCGCCTCCGGCTAACGCTCATGGCCAACCACAGCGAGGTTGATATCAACCGTCTCATCCAGGCGATGGCAGATGTCCGTGCGGCCTTTTTTTAAAATAACCGCCGGCATCTTCGCTCTGCACCTCGTTTCCGCACCCTCGAACCCGGCGACCCTTAGCGGCACGGTACGGGACAGCGCATCCCGCGCGCCATTGCCTTACGCCACGGTCATCCTGCCGGAACTCGGGCGCGGGGACCTTACCGACCTCTATGGACGCTTCGCGGTTTCCGACCTTCCTGCCGGCCCCATTCGCATCCGGGTCTCGTATGTGGGTTACCGGACCGCATCGCGCGAGATCATCGTGCCCGACGTCGCGGATCGACGGCCGGACATCCTGCTTTCCCCGTCTCCATTAACCCTCAAATCCCACGTGGGCATGCCGCGCCCGTCCCTGGAAGACGTTCTCGAAGGAATCGGTCGAGAACCACGAGAAAACGTCTTCCACACACGTTACACGGATCTCAGGTCATATCAGTTTGTATTAGGCGGGACGCAGACCCTGTACGCCGATGACCGGCCAGGCGCTCACGTCCTGGCGCAGATCGAATTCGACGGTCGTGGATATTATCGGAACCCCGGCCAGATCGCCCAGGACATCACGGCGTACCGGTCGCGTCACGCACCGGCGCAGCAATTCGGCATGCACCCCGGCGTCATCGTCAATATCCGGAGCGGCCGCCTCAACGGACGCGATTTCGACGTGGGTCCTCTGCCGCTGGAGTCCGACGCCAGGAGGGATTATCGCTATCGTCTGGTCAGTTCCGTACAGATGGGCGACGTGGCGGTACACAAGATTCAAGTCGAACCACAAAAGAATAGACGCCCCGGTCTGGAAGGGGCCATCTGGATTTCCGCAAACGACTTATCCCTGGTGGGCTATGACCTGCGCCTGAACAAAAGTGGCCGAAAACCGCTCGGCGTCAAGGAACTGCGTACCTATCAGCAAAACGCGCTGTACTACGACCGCTACTGGCTTCCCGTTCTTCAAACCGTGCGCATTACGACCGACTCCGGCGCCCTGGCCGAACAGACCACGCGCATCGGCAGCTATTCCCTGAACCCCGTACTCCACGACTCCCTGGTCAATCGGGACCCCTTTTCGATGCGTCCGGATGCCACCCGGCGCGGCGCCGCCTACTGGAAAGCCCGAGAAGACAGCCTGGAGACCGCGCAGCGGAAGGCGGTGCAGACGCTGCTCGAAACCAATACGGTTCCCCATGGGTGGAAACGCCTGTTGAGTCAATAGCGGGTCGGCAGGGCGGGGGGCGCGCCGGGTATCCAGAGACGGCTTTCGTATCGGGCATCCAGGGACAGGTGCCCGACCGAGACCAGACAAGGAGCAACAGATGCGGCAACAAACCACCGCACCGGAAGCGCTGAACCGCATCCGCGTTGTCCTGGCGGGCGCCAAGGAGCCCGGCAACATCGGGTCGGTGGCGCGCGCCATGAAGAACATGGGACTTTCGAGGCTCTACCTTGTGGACCCACCTGACCACACGTGCGGAGATGCCCGAAAGATGGCTCACGGCTCCGGCGAGGTACTCTACGGCGCCACCGTTTGCGAATCGCTTGAAGAAGCCCTGTCCGGCACGGTACTCTCTGTGGGGACGACCCACCGGAAACGGGAGCACTTCGACATCATGCACGGACCGCGGCACGCGGCGGAGAAGCTGGTCTCCCTGCCCCGGGACACGGAAGCCGCCCTCGTTTTCGGCCGGGAGGAAAACGGCCTGACCAATAACGAACTGGGCCTGTGCAGCGTGATCGCCAATATCCCCACCGCACATCGATACCCCTCGCTGAACCTCTCGCAGGCCGTCCTCATCTTCGGCTATGAACTCTACCGCGCGGCGGCGAAGCCAGGCGAGCAACCGGAACTGGATCTGCCTACCTTTGAAGAGATGGAATCGCTCTACGCCCACCTCGGCTCCGCGTTGGACAAGCTTGGCTTTCCCGCCGACTACATGCCCAAGGCCTTCCCCCGTTCCATCCGGCGCCTGTTCGGCCGCATCTCCATGGATCGTCGGGACGTTGCCACCATGCACAGAATCTTCCGCCAGATCGACAAATTCGTCGCCGTACACAAATCGAACGCGGAATCGAAATGATCCCGCGTCCCAATGCGTGCTCCCCACGTGCTCCGGGTTGCATTTGGCATCCGGGCGAAGCTGCTCCGTCTCCCAGGTACCCTAATTGCTACTATTTCCCCACAATTCTGCTGCGCCGTTCCATCAGTACGACGTCCCGCCAGACACCGTTCAGCTTCCCCAGTCGCACTTGCCTGCCGACCTCCCGGAACCCGAACGCCTTCTGAATACTGGCGGCGTTCTCCGGAAACACCCCGCCCTGTAGGGTCCAGATTCCCTCGCGTTCAGACGCGTCGACGAGTTCCGTCATCAGGGCCGTGCCGACCCCTCGTCCCCTGAACCCGGATCCGACGTATACGCTGACTTCTGCGACCCCCGATTGGGCGCACCGGGTGGAGACCGGACTCAGGGCGGCCCAACCTGCAATCTGTCCCTCTACCCGGGCGACAAGCCGGCATGCCTCAAGATGGCTTCTGTCCCAGGCGTCCCATTCGGGGACTTCCGTGTCGAAGGAAGCGTGTCCCGTGGCGATGCCGTCCTGGAGAATCCGACGCACGGTTTCCCAGTCGTCCGGCGTCATTGGCGTGACGATCGGTTCCATCGGCGGATTTCCTGTCACATAGGAATCAAGGGCGACGTGGAAAGTACCGGAAGAGATGCGTCTGCCATTGCGACAGGGGGCTTTTGCCGGTCCTTTCGTAGAACGCCAGGGAATCACGCGCATCCATGGCCTGAGCGCGTCGTAACGGATTGCAGAATTCGTATCCCAGTCCTCCCCTTGATTCCTCGCTCGCGTACACCTTCAGACAGTTCAGAAGATCGGATCGCCGGAGATCGAATGGAACGCACGCGCTTCTGGCCAGGATTCCCTCGTGGAAAAACCCGGGGACGTCGCGTTCCAGCCCCGCAATCCTCCGTCTGCCGTATTGATACGAAATGCTCAGGAAGACCCGGCCGCCGTCGCGCAGAAACTCCCTGGCGCCCTGCAGGACCGTCCGTCTATATCCGAATCCGTCATCATCTTCGCTCGAAATCGGGTTGGCGATCAGGAAATCCGCGCGGCCTTTGAGCGATTCGAGAGTACGCCTGTCGCCATCCGCGAACGGCGAATATGAGTCCGACCGCAGGAACTCTACCTTCTCTTCGACGCCGTTCAACCTGGCGTTCCTCCGGGCGACGGACACGTTGGTTTCGTCGATTTCAAGCCCGACAACGCGGGTTACCCCGGACGTCCGCGCGGCCATCACGGACAGGCATCCTCCACCGCTTCCCCAGTCGATGCCGACTCCCTCGAGCAGGTGTCCGTGGCCGGCTATCGCCTCAACGGAAATCATGCTGGCCGGCGTGATGGGTGTCGTACCCGGCGGATGCACGAGCGTGATCTCGCCCAGTCCGCGGGTGATCGCGTCGCCCAGCGTCGTGACATCGCCTACTCGTAGAGATGCGTCGCCATTACGTGCTGTGGTCCGATTCTGCAACTTTCGTTTCACCATCTTTTCCATTCCCCTACTTGGTTCTTCCTGTTCTTGCGCACAATAACTAACCCGCGGTACCGTCGTCTCGCCGATGGATACAGAGCAGGTTCCCCCACGGGTCCTTGATCCAGGCCGTGCGGCAGCAACCGCTGTCGGCCGGCTCCATCACGATTTCGACGCCCTTCCCGCGCAGCTCCTCCACGGCCTCGTCCACGTCGTCCACCGCAAGCGCGATCCCCGGACGCCCCGCTTCAGCGTCCCACCGAACCAGCGCAAGGCTGACGGGACGCGTGTCGAATTCCGTCCACGTGTCCCGGCTTCCGTCACCGTTGATCACCCCGTCGTCGATGAAATCCTGATCCAGGCCCAACACTTCGCGATAGAAACGAACCGCTTCTCTCGTATCGGTCACGTGAGAGATTACGAAGTCTATCGCTTTGACCTTCACGTGTCGCATCCTCCTCCAGAGACGTAGCATCTCGCAGCGCTCCGGCATTCCTCAACTGTTCAGTTTCTTTTCCATGATGATGACGTCGCGCGCGATCCCGCAGGACAGCCGCTCCGGAGACCGCCCGGCGTCTGTGTATCCGTTGGCGCGGTAGAAGCATGGCGCCGCAACGTTGTATTCCGTATAACAAAGCCGTCCGGTGCCATGTCCAGCGAGCTGGATTTCCTCCTCGGCCACCTGCAATAGTATACTCCCGATGCCACGTCTTTGGAATGAGGGATGGACCCACAGATCGGCGACTTCGCGGCCGTCGGTGCTCGTCAGGCCGAGAATTCGGGATCCCTGCTCCGCGACCGTGACCTTCGGCCAGATATCCGAAAACGTCTCGCTCTCGGAATCAGCTTCGATCCAATCCCGTACAGCCTGAATCGGCGCCAGTTCGCAGTTTCCGGAAAGCCAGGACCGCTGCGCCAGGTCAATAAGCGCCGGTACGTCGGCCTCAACCGCACGGCGGGTTTTGATTGCAGGTCTCATTGTCTATTTTCCGAGGCATGAAGAATAGGAAAGTTACACGCCGACGTTGTACGCATTGCGTCAGAGGTCGTAATCGCTCCCTTTCGCAATAGCTGACGTCACTGCGAGTTTTGTCTAAGCATCGTGGAACATCGAGAGAAAAAAACGTCGAAGGAAGCGGCTTGTCATGCCCCGACTTGAACGAAGGAACGTGGTTGCAGCGAAGCAAGGGCTTCTTCAAGCCTGGGCAGGAGCGGTATCAGGACCTGAAGTTCGTTTGAATGAGCATGCAGGACCACAACCGCGATGGGAAGGCCGGACAGGTTCTGTTGGTACTTAAGACTCTTATCGACGGTGATGAACGCGTCAAATTCCGACGCGGCGAGCTGGAGTACCTCACTGTTCGTGACACCGCCCCATCCCATCTCAACCACTGTCCGTACGGTATGGCCAGGCAGGAATCGTCTGACGGGACGGGGAACAGATTCATCAAGAAGTAGACGCATCGGCGAAGAGGCGTACTTTAGCGGCCTCGAGCACAGCTACGGCCGCCTCTCGGGAAACGGAGGGAAAGTCATTCAGAAAGTCATTGAGAGAAGAGACACCCTCGAGGTAGTCGAATAAATTTTGTACCGGTACCCGGGTTCCCTTGAAACACAGTGCCCCACTCATGACTTCCGAGTCGCGGCTGACGTAAATGCCTTCCATTGGGACCTCCAAACTCGGGATCTCTTCAGGTTCGCTGAGACACCGGACACAGATACCAAAATGAAACGAATTGCATATTTCAATCAAACAGTGTGTAAGGTGGTTCAGTCTGGCCTGTCGCAGGACTGATGGAAATTAACGGCACAAATCGCTCATTAGCAGTGCCCTACAGTATTCTTGGTCTTGTCCACGTCGGCAGAAGGGTGTTTTCGCGTATCCACAGAATCAAGCAAAAGATAACAATTTACCGTAGTCGCAGCCAAACCATTTCTCTAAGACGCTGTCGTAAATTTCAAACTGCGCTACAGTGAGGCGGATCTGTTTGGCTTCATCAGAACGGTCCAAAGACCCGGCATGCCGAGTACTTCGGCGTCCTCGGGGCAGACCTTCATTGGCCGAAGCTCGACGATCTCGAAAAAGCGCTGCATAATGCCTCTCAATCGATCTTCGGAGTAGCCGATGCCCGGCGGCACTCTTCCACGTTCGTATATTTCCCGGTCTTCGACCGGTTGCCCGCCAGTCGTGTCGAAACAGGTCATGCCGAAGCATCCATCCGGCTTTAGCGCCCTTCGAACCAGGTCGAGATAGTGTGGCCTTCGATGCGGCGGTAAATGATGGAACAGACCGGAGTCGTAGGCAACTTCGTACCGGTTTTCACGCAATGGCACGTCAAAGACCGACCCGATGATGAAATTGACGCGAAGCCGCCCTTCCTCTGCAAACAGACGACCTCGACTGATCGCCGTCCGCGACAGATCGATGGCGTCAACCCGGAAACCTGCTTTCACCAGATAGATCGCGTTCCGACCGATCCCGCATCCCAGATCGATTGCGCTTCCGGACTTGAGGCGCCCCTGCTCTACGAATCTGACCAGATTCTCATCCGGGACATTCTTCAGAAAAGGCGGTGTCCGCTTACCCTCCGCGTAGAAGGACTCCCATTCTACCACTTCTGGCAGGTCACGATCGAATAACGCTGCGTCTTCCGAAGTAAGAGTCGTTTTTCGTGGGATGTCTGCCATTCGAGGCGCTTCAAATTCGGTGGGTTTGTTCCTTATACTTCAAGTCCAATGTGACGTGGCTCAATCGCCTCAATTTCCCGAGCTTCGGATCGGGTGGCATGATAAAGGTCCCAGCGAAGTTGGAGATTCAACCAAAACGCCGGTGACACATCGAGATATCTCGCCAGGCGCAGGGCTGTGCTGGGCGTTACACCGCGTCGACCGTTTACCAATTCGTTGACCCGTTGATAGGGAACATATATGGCGGCAGCCAGTTCGCGCTGCGTTAACCCCAAAGGGATTAGGAACTCCTCCAGAAGCATCGTACCCGGATGCGTTGGAACACGATCTGTTGGCACACGTACCACGGATGGACTCCTCCACTTAAATTAGTGATAATCGACGATTTCGACGCCCTGAGGACCAGCATCCGACCACACAAAGCAAATCCGATATTGGTCATTGATCCGAACACTGTGTTGACCAGACCGCATTCCCCGCAATGCCTCGAGATAATTGCCAGGTGGACTGCGCAGGTCGCGCAGTTCGTCGGCAGAGTCCAGCTGCTCGAGCTTTCGTGCAGCTACACTCCACAGCGACGATGGACATGCACCGCGCGCGCCACGTGTGTCCCTTCCATTGAAGATGTCCTCGGCGCCTTTTCCGCGGAACGATTGAATCATGATAGCATAATAACACGGAATCTATGCTATGTCAATATGTCAGCCTGAATCTCCGTTTGATGCCGTGAGTTGACCACGTACCCCGGCCGAAATTTCAGGTATTGGCACTGTACTTTGTGGGTTTAGCTGAAGGATTGGCGGCACTTCAGTCCGGCCCGGCGGCGGTCGTTTATGTCAACACACCTTGCCAGACTGTCCGGGCGCGAAGGGGAACTCACCACGGTCCAACCGATCCGAATAGTCCGTCAGGAAATCGATCAACCGACGTCGGCTGCTGCCTGCAAACGGATTGCACACCTGGCTCGCCCGATAGGTGGCCGGCGTGTTGTTTTTAAGGAAATCCGTTCTCCACTCGAAACATTACCAGTGAGAATCTCCGAGATGTCCCGTCATATCGAGATTGAGCGCACCGGCGATTCTATCCGCGAAGGCGCGTACTCCGGGCAGTTCGGTATAGTTGTGCGAATACACCAATACGTTGACGTCTTTATATTTCGCGTACTCCAGCAGGTAGAGATTCGTCTCCCCGGTGATGTAGAGGTCGATATCGTAACTCAGCGCATCTCTTACAAGCGTGGTATAGATTCCCGCGCCGGTTGCCGCTGCCACCCTCAGCACTGGACGGCCTGCGTCGTGCATTCTACAGGGCGCTTCGGCCAACAGTGATGTGAGGCTCGCGCGCACCGTAGCCAGACTGCCAGGCTCGGAGAATTCGCCCACTCTCGCTTCCGCATGAGGCAATACCGCCACCTGAGAACAACCCAGCTCTGACAGCAGCGTTGCAGAGGTCCCGAAATCCGCAAGGTCCAGAGGGAGGTGCGCCCACACGTGCGTGAGTCCGTTTTCCCTCAACAGGGTTTGGACTTCGACCCGCTGCTCGAACATGAAATCCCATGCGTCGTGGTGCGTGACGATGAGGTCCACATTCGAATCGACGGCCGACCGAATCGTCTCCGGCGTAATCGTGGTCGCATAACCCACCGCGGACGGATGTCCACAATGATCGGCAATTCCCCATTCATCCCTGTGGGCGTCAAGCAGTTCCCTGCCGAACAGGCCATCCAGGATTTCTCGAATCATAACCTCGCCCCGTGTTTTCCCGGCCCATCTCCCGCAGCCCGGGTACTGAATTGAACCCCAACCGACGAACCATAGACACACGACCTACACACACGAGTGTGTGTGGTCTCGATAGTCCACTCTCATCACAGTACCATCCACACGCCGCTCACACAGAGTACCACGCCCGCCAGCAGCGGCAGCGTCAGTTTTTCTTTCAGAAAGATGACCGACATCGTCAGCCCCAGAACGGGTGACACGGAGGCCAGGGTGGCCATCTTCGCCGGCCCGATCCGGGCGATCGCCATCACATACAGCAGCGATCCGGCGCCCACGCCTACAATCCCGCTCGCGGCCACGACCAGCAGCGCGCGCCGGTCGACGTCCCGGATGCGCATCACCGGTCCCGCCCATGCGCGGGCGAGAAAGAGAACGGCCGCCGTGAGCGGTACGCGGACGCTGTTGGCCTGTACCGACGTCATATTTGCGATTGCCGGTTTGAGCATCACCGTACTCAGGCCCCAAAGCACGCAGGCGAACAGCGCGAGGAAGGTGCCAAGGACGAGCCGGTCGGGCCGCTCACGCTCAGGCTGTCCGGACCGGCTCGAAAGAAAGATGACCCCCACGGCCACGAGGCAGATTCCCAGAAAGAAGCGCCGGCTGAACGGATTCTGCAGCAGGGCCCACTCGAAGAAGAACGTGGACAGTGGGAAGGTCCCCGACAGCGCCATCGCGCGTGATACGCCGATCTCCCTGATCGCCGCGAGGTACATCGTTTCGCCAACGGCCATCCCGATCAGCAGGCCGCCCACCAGAAGCGCCCATTCTGATCCGGTTACCAGCGAATAGCTGGAAAGCGGCGGTCCGAACGGAAGCATCGCCCAGAAGAAGACCGTGGCCACGGCGCACCGGATGCCGTTCATCATCGCCGGCGGGATGGCCTGCGACTGCGTGCGGACCATCAGGCTGTTCACCGCCCAGACCAGCGAACACGACAGCCCGAAGACCTCACCTGCGGAGATCGAGAACCCCAACGTGACTCCCCACGCGCATTCCGGATTTCTGTCCGGAATGCAGGTTGCCTGAATTCAGAATGGTTAGATATCTTCGGGACAGGGCACCAGGTATCAGTACCTGATCAGTCGGGGGAGATGATTTCGATATTCGACGGCGGACGGCAGCCGATCGGATGGCATGGCGCGATCGCCGAACCCGCGGGGAGGGAGCGATCGCGTCGGATGACAACAACGGGCGGAACGGGCGCGATTGTGCGCAGGTCAGACTTCGTACTTTCGCGTCGTGTCGGGTTTGTCGGGCTCGTTGGCGATAACGTAGAAGACCAGGTCTTCGGAGTCGCTTCCGTTGCGGATCCGGTGCCGGGTGCCGGCGGGCTGCATGAAGCAGTCTCCGGCGACGGCTTCGGTGGATTCTCCTTCACGATCGACCACCGCGCGGCCGGATACGACAATGAAGAACTCCCACATCCGGGCGTGCGAATGCACCGGACACGGGCGCGCGCCGGGGGGAAGACGCGTCAGTTCCACGTCGAACGGGTGCGGCGATTCCGGGGTGTTTCCCAGAGCAACCGAGACATGGAGACGATAGCGTTCGTAGTTTCCAGTGCTCCAGGTCCACTTCTGATGTTCTTCCGGCACGTCGTCCAGATTGACCTTCCACGAAGTCATACGCCGCGTACCTCCTGGTATGGATTGTGGCGAATACGTGCACTGCCGAGCACAGGTCTGGCGTCGGATATTCCGAGGGGGCCGAACGATTCAAACCGCTGGTCAGACTACGGGCTCAGCACGATTGAGTTTCCTCAGTGACAACCGCCCATCCGGGTTCTGATACAACCACTTCCTCATGTTCTTCCTGGTCTCGGGCCACTCGCTGTCCATGAGCGCGTACCAGGCTGTGTCCCGGTTTCGTCCCTTGATGATCATGTGCTGCCTGAAAACCCCCTCGAACCGGAAGCCTAGACGCAGGGCCGCCAATCGGGATCGCTCGTTCAGCGAATCGCATTTCCATTCGACCCGCCGGTATTTGAGCGTGTCGAAGGCCTCGCAAAGCATCATGTACACGGCCTCGGTATTGACGTTCGACTTCTGAGAATCCGGCGAATACCAGATGTGGCCCAGCTCCAGGCGTCTCATATCCGAAGCGATGTTCAGGAAACTCGCCATCCCGACCCGCCGGCCGGACTCACGATGGTGGACGGTCAGGAAGAGCGGGTCGTTCGACAAGGCCCCGTCCTCGAGCCACGCTCGCATGGCTTGCATGCTGTCAAACGGACCGTAACCCATGTAAGTCCATATCTGCTCACACGTTTCGGACCCGTGGGAGCCCTCGAAGAGTTCCTCGGCGTCGGCCTTCGGGCTGACCGGCGACAGGGTGACAAACTTGCCGTTGTAGTCCGTCATTCGTGGTAAGGCGTCGTGAGCGACGGTTTGTACGACGTCTCCACGCGGGAGAGTCGGCATAATGCTTCCTTTACGATTCAGGCGCTTCCATATCCTTTTGCATCAGCAATCCCGCATCCCGCGGATCACGACGATAGGTCGTACAGTACAGGATCCTGAAACCCTCCGCGGTCAGTTCCTCGCGATAGCCCTTCAGGCTGCGCGAGCGCCCCATCAGAAATACGCTCTTGCCTTGCACGTCCTGCCAATGGTTTCCGTGGCGCTTCTGGAGAGGGACGCCTGACGTATTGGCGCCCGTCTTCCTGCAGAACTCGGCGAACGAATCCACCGGACCCTCGCAGGCGTTCGTGTCATGCGAACCGAACAGGATGAAATATCCTCCGTCCCGCATGGCCCGTCTCACGTTTCCAAGGTAGTCTTTCCTGTGCGCGTCGACAACCAGCATATGGAAGCAAGAGCAGTCGACAACGATGTCGAACCCGTCCGCTGGCAACGACTCCGGATCCAGCGCGTTCGCAACCCGGAATCCCGCGTCTGCGCCGGCGTCGGCGGAACGCTGCGTCGCACGTTCGATTGCAGCCTCAGAGATGTCGATACCCAGGTACCGATATCCCAGCCCGCCGAGAAAGATTCCGACCGTGCCGTCACCACATCCCACGTCCAGTATCCGGGTTTGCGTCGGTGAATGCGGGATTCTTCCGAGCATTCCCTTCAGGCGCCGAAGTACCCCCTGCGATCCCCCTTCACCAAGGAAAGCCAGGCCTTCTTCATACGCGACACGGTAGTTGTGATCGTATGCCTTGAAGTAGGTACTGTCATCGAATTTCAATTGACTTTCCTGTCTCCAAAGGACAATCGAACGGAAATGTGTGGCTTCTGCTATCAGGAGCGGGAGTACGACGTGGAAACGCTCCGGTTCCCGATGATCGCTGACAGGATTCCGAGGAACAGGGCCAGCTTCAGGGATGCAAACCACGAGATTTCACCCGCGATGAGTCCCTGTTCCACCGCGCCGGGAAAGAGATCGGGTATTGTCCACGCCCAGAGAATCTTGATGAGGAACAGGGCGGCGAAGATGAGTCCTGCCGCCAGCAGGAGAAATCCCTGAAGCCCGGCTGCCACGCCTGCCGCGATCCATCCTTTTTTCATATTCGTCTCCGTTTGAAATGAACTCCGTAGGGATTTGCGATTTCCGCTCGTGATTTCAACACAAAAGCGACCTCTAATTGAGGCCGCTCTTTCTTTTCGCAATCCGGTATATCCGACCCTGGAGATCGGGCCAAATGGCTCATCCGGTTACCCTGTTTACGTAGTCGATCCGCGCCGCCTGCGGTGAGTCACCTACAGCTCGACGGGTTTCAGGGAATGGGTACGGGATTCAAACTCACACCCGGTGAGCAACCTGGAAAGCGTGTTGGTCATCCGGACGACAATACGGTTTTTCCCGGGCTTGAGCCATTCGGACCTGGCCGTCCACTTGTACGGCGCCCATGCTCTCGTCCCAAGGGAGCGGCCATTGATGGTCACCTCGACAATATCGGTAACGTCCTTCAGTTCCTCCTCGAGCGAGAAGACGAACTGCTCGGACTCGGGAGGCTCGGCAAACGTCATATCCTTCGTATATACAACCGTGCCCGCATAATAGGGCATTTTCTGTTCATCGAGTTCACCCGGGAAACCCCGGTCGACCGGAGCGACCATTCGCAGATAGTGGTTGAGCCAGCGCCTTACGCCGAACTTCCCGAAGAGATAGAAGGCATCGACCAGGCCCTGATCGAGATTGTCGAGCTCCACGCGGATCGCGAGGACGTTCCTGCCGGTGTTCACGCGGCGTACAACCGCGCAGGTAACGTTGTTATGGTCATAACGAAACGTCGGACGGAAGGCCTTTCCGGGCAGGCGGACGCCGTTCAGGTAGATCTGGTAGTTCCCCAGAATGGCGCTGCGGTCCATCACAAGGGAGAGCTTGGACGGCACGACGTCGGCTGAGAATGCCGTTCTGAACCAGCAGACCAGCGGAAACCTGATGTCCGGACCCGCAGTCTTTCCCTCGCCGCCGCTGTTGAACGTGAAAGGCAGGCCGGAAAGGGACGGCAGATCACCGATCTGATCGATAACGGGTTTGGGCGTTATGGACGTCCAGCGGTTGTCCCTGTAGCCGGGCTTGTGCCAGCCCTGCTCGATTCCCTTGTTCTGTGGATCGAGTTGCATCTGGAACCTGTCCATTCGAAGACAGTTGTCCTCTTCCGCATCGACTTTCCACGCGCCATTGGCGTCGGGACGCAACACGGTTGCCGTTTCCGACTCCGTCAGCGGCTGGGGTTTGTCTTCAGACACGACAATAAGGTGGGATTGCAGGCGATCGAAATTGAGGTTGAACTGTATCCGATCGGCGTCCCGTTCCGCCGCCAGCGGGGTCCGTCGGCCGGTCTCGAGGTCCCACCGTTCCACCTTTCGCCGATGAGACGGCACCTGTACCGTGACCCGGGACGTAAAGGCGTTTCGGTCGGTATTCGCAAAGAAAAACAGATCTTCGTTCGGCGTTTCTCTTCTTTGCGACATGATCGCCGAACCACTCTTCTTGTCGGTCTCCACGATCACGTCGGGAGGAAGAATTCGGTGCAGCAAATCCGACAGCATTCGCGCGCCGCGGTTTTTTTCGACGGATCCGCCCGTACGGATGAAATAGAGGTCGCCTCGCTGTATGAGATGTACGCCCAGCTCGTGGCCGCTATAGTCGCGCCTCATTCGGCCGGGTTCCATGTCGGTCAGACGGGAGAACGCCTCCACGACCGAGGGGCCTTCCTGGATATCTTCGATCGGAAGCAGGCCGAGACAGATGACTTTGCCGCCGGCGTTGATAAACTGCCGGATGCATTCAAACGCGTCTCGCTCCAGGTTTGCAATGGGCGGCAGGATGAGTACATCGTAGCTGCCTTCCTCTGTCTGCAGCCGATTACCGGTGACCCGCGCAGCCGCCAGGACTTCAGGATCCACGGTGTCGAAATCCCTCTGCATCTGGCAAAGGGACTCGATGAGATATGCCCAATCCGTCGCGAGCCGCTGGGTGAGCTTGGCTTCATCCTCATCGTAACCGATATACTGCCATCCGAGACCCGGGCTGCCGAGGTGCGCCCAAAGGCTCGTCACCGGATCCAGCAAGGCCAGATTGGGCCTTCGGCGACCCTGGCTGAGGGCGTATGAGAGACGGCCCGTGTAGTCCGCCAGAAGCCGGAAGTGTTTCCAGTAGGGGTTCTGGTGGAATATGGAGGGTGGACTGTGGTGCTTGCGCAGCCCGTCGAGGGTGTAGGACAATCCCTGCGCATGAAACAGATTGGCGCCAAGTGCGCCCATCCGGTCGATCGTCCACTTCATATCCTGGAGCGTCAGCGACCACCCCGTATCCTGAAAACACGTGTTGAACGCGCGGCCACCGTCGTGGACGGATACTGAAAATCTGGGGTTGCGGCGGTAAGCGGCGGCGTTCGCGTCCCGATCTCTGAATCCGCCGATCTTTTCGCCGCCTCCGCAGGTACCTGGAATGTGGACGTTGCGCCTGTGGGCGTTTCTGAATACCGTCACGTCGGACGCGTGCAACACGTTGCGTTTCGCGCACCACGTCTCGAATGGCTTATGGAAATTGTCCCTGAGCATCTCACTCAGGGTCTGGAAGTAATCGTACCTGATCCGGGCCGTATTCGGACCGAAATAGGTCATCAGCGCAGGGAGACAGTTGAGCAGGTCATACTGGTTGCGCTCCCGGAATACCCCGGGCAAAGTCGGAGACCAGGGCCATCTGCCCGGAATGGAAAATGCCTCGGTCGTCAGAATCCCCTGGATCGCGCCGCCGAAACTGTCTGCCAGCCCGCTGGCGTACCTTCCGTGGGTGGTCTCGAGATAACAGGCGACGGCGTCGGCGTTGAACGGATCGAAGTGGATTCCATGGGGTTCTTCCGCATCGCTTTCCCTCTGGATGAAGACAAGCACTCTCCAGCGTCCCGGCGGCGCCTTCCAGAAAAGGCGATGCGTGAGATGGCGGGCCAGAAATCTCTTGTTGTGGTACTCCCCATCGACATCATGTTCCCGGTAAATCTCATGGCGCTGGTTCGCGCCGATATAATCACCGATGTCCTCAACACTCTCCCACAGACACCGGTCCCGCTTGAGCGGCACGGCGAGGGCTCGCAAAACGGTGCCCCACGGCAATTCCATGTCCACCTGCTGGCCGCCCTGAACCGTGATTTCATCGAAAGTAAGGTGCTGGCCCCTATACTGGGGATGGCCCAACGATACCTGCCCGCCGCTTATGCCATGCGGGTGCGGGAATTCGTCGTGCAGCCAGACCTGAAGTCCGCACTCCCTGGCGGTTTCGACCGCAAGCCGGACTCGATCGAACCAGATTCTGGAGAGGTACGGAATTCTCAGCCCCGGACCCGAGGAGAGGCAGAAACCCCCAAGTCCCTTTTCGCTCATCTCCCGGATCTGGCGCACGATCTCGCCCTCCTCGATCGTGCTGTTCCACGCCCAGGAAGGCAGGATCCGGTATGGCGCCGGAGGATTCAGGAATGTGCTTGTATCCATCATGAGGCTGTCCGGTTGCTGAAGCGCGCGCGATTCCGTTTCCGGCTACCGGTAATCAAAAACAGGACTATACTCGCCCGGGAGGCCGGGGCTCGCCGACGAGGTCGCACTACTGCCGCGTCGCACAGGTTTCACACAGATACGTTACGGTTCGATAACGTTCCGCGAGGCGGGTGAGTTTGATCCGTCCCTCATTCTCTCCGCAACGCTCGCACGGGCGCTCCAGGCGGGGTTTCGAGCCGGGTTCAGGCAACGCTTCGCAGACTTCGCAACGGTAAGTGACCTGTTTCTCACCGTTCAAAACCCGGGTGGAGATCCGTGTGGCGGGACGCGTTTCACACGTTTCACAGAGCACCTGAAATGGCTTCTCCGGAAGCTGACACTGCGCGAAAATCGACCCCCTCGATATTTTAAAGAAAGGTAATGTACTATTTAATGGGAAAAAGTCAAGTCAAAGCGCAAAGGGATGGGTTTAATTTACTGTTTTTAAATTTGTTATGAATAATCTAGCGTCGCTATCGCTGCCCTTCCCCCGCGTTGCCGCCGCCGGTGGACTCACATTGTCCCCCTGCCGTTGAAACGCCTTGACCGATGACGATTAAGTGTTTGTTTTTAAACGCGGATCAGCCGCATGCTCAGGCATGTTGCAGTCGTGAGTCAGAAGTTGTGGTATCACCGGCTTTTTTTTGTTATACTTGACATTCAAATGAAGAAACGCATCTGCGCGCTTGTGCCGGCTGCCGGCATGTCGATTCGCATGGGGACTCCCAAACAGTTGTTGCCCTTTGGCGAAAAGACGGTACTCCAAGCCGTGGTCGATACGCTGCTGGAAGCCGATCTGGACGGTATCCTGGTCGTACTGGGTCACCGTGCCGACGCCGTGCGGGACAGTCTCGCGGAGCGGCCGGTGTCGTTTCACCTGAATCCCGATTATCGCAACGGGATGTTTACGAGTATCCTGTCCGGGCTTGCAGCCCTGGAGAAGTCAGCCGATGCCGCGCTGATCGCCCTCGGGGATCAACCGAACGTCCGCGCGAGCGTGGTCAGGAAGGTGGCTGCGGCGTATCGGAAGGGCAACAAAGGTATCGTCGTTCCGATTTACCGTGGCAAACGAGGGCATCCGGCCCTGGTGGATCTGGGTCGCTATCTTTCGGAGATCCGGTCTCTTACAGGAGAGGACGGGCTGAAACCCGTAATGCGGGGAAACCCGGGCGACACGCTGGAGGTGGAGGTGGCGGACGAGGGTGTATTGAGGGACATCGATACACCGGAGGAATACCGGGCGGAACTGGACAGGATCCGATATGGCAGGTAGCGGAAAGTCGGAAAAAGATACGCCGACCGCGGAATTCGGGCAAGCCTGGATGAACCGGTGGCGGCGCATCGCCTTCGGGCCGGCAGCGACGCGGGAATCTCACAACAGTTGAATAAATGTCCTGGAGGATTCGACTATGGGCCATCGGACCATCGGTTTTGCAATGATCGGATGCGGTGTGGTCGCGGATTATCACATCGGCGCGGTGCAGGAATCCGACGGGGCGGAACTGGTCGCCGTTTACAGTCGAAGCGAAACCCGCGCCAGAACCGCTGGAGAGGCGCATGGCGTGCCCTGGTTTACCGATCACGAAGCCATCCTGCGCCGTCCGGGAGTGGATGTAGTCTGCATCTGCACGCCCAGCGGTGTCCGTATTCCAATCGTGACGGACGCGGCGGCGGCGGGAAAGCACCTGATCGTCGAAAAGCCTCTGGATGTATCCATACGGAATATGGACCGCATCATCCGGGCCGCCGGGGACGCGGGAGTGAAGCTGATGGGGGTGTTCCAGTTGCGGTATGGACAGGCTGTCAACAGGGTGCGCGACGCCGTCCAGGCCGGCGCTCTCGGTAGAATGGTGCTTGCTGACGCCTATATCAAGTGGTTCCGACCCCAGGATTACTACGATGCGGACGACTGGCGTGGCAACTGGGCGATGGAGGGTGGCGGGGCGCTGATGACGCAGGGCAGCCACACGGTGGACCTGCTCCAGTGGATTATGGGACCCGTGAAACGCGTCTATGCGAGGATGGGCACGTTGATCCACGACATCGAAGTGGAAGATACCGTGGTCGCCACACTTGAATACGAAAACGGAGCGCTGGGTGTGATCGAAGCGTCTTCCGCGGCGTATCCAGGGTTGCCGGCGCGGATGGAGTTTTCAGGAGACCGGGGGACGATTGTTGTGGAAGCCGACCAGATAACGAAATGGGACGTCGAGGGCGAGAGCGTGGAGGAGACGGCGGCTGACAAGACGGACGTGGCCAGGGCGGCATCGGATTCGAAAACTTTCGGAACCGAAGGACACAAGGCGCAGATAACCGAGATGGTTCGTATTCTGAACGAAGGCGGTGAGCCGACAATCGACGGTCCGGAATCGAAGCGGGCGATCGAAGTCATTCTGGCGATTTACGAATCCGCGAGATCGGGCGACCCCGTGGCGCTGCCATTCAGCGGGTGAACCAGGATTCTTTATTCTACCGGGAGCTTTTTATGGAGCCGATCAAGATTGTGGTGACCGACTATATCGAGCCCGACCTGAAATGGGAAGAGGAGGAACTCGGTAAGTACGGGCACGTCACCTTCGAATATCATCAGCTCAAGTTCATGCCGGAGTCAGAGCTGGTCGAAAAGATCGTCGACGCGGATATGATTCTCGTAAATATGGTCAAGATGACCGCGGGCGTGATCGATCAGCTGGAAAGGTGCAATCTGATCCTGAGGCACGGCGTCGGTTACGACAACGTGGACGTGAGCGCCGCGACGAAGAAGGGAATTCGCGTCGCCTACGAGCCGGACTACTGTTCGGATGAGGTGGCGGAACACGCCATTACGCTGATGTTGTCCGGCTGGCGGAAGTTGAATGTGGGAAGGAAGATTCTGGAGGCGTCGAGCCGGAACGGGATCTGGGATTTCACCGAGGTCTATCCGGTCTATTCCGTCAAGGGAAAGACCGTGGGCATTATCGGTTGCGGACGCATCGGGAGCCTGACGCTTCAGAAGTTGGCCGGTTTTGAGGTGGATATCCTGGTCTGCGATCCGTACTTGTCCGAAGAACGCCAGGAGGAGCTGGGTGTTCGGACGGTGGATCTGGACACGGTACTGAAAGAAGCGGATATGATTACGGTTCACGCATCGCTCGACGAGGAATCGTATCATCTCATCGGCGAAAGAGAACTCAGGGCGATGAAATCCCACGCCTATCTCGTAAATACGGCACGCGGCGGTCTGGTCGACGCGGACGCCCTTGCGCGTGCCCTGAGGGACGGCTGGATCGCCGGCGCGGCCGTCGACGTGTACGAACAGGAGCCGCCCGATCCGGAAATGGATCTGTTCAACCTGGAGAATGCGCTCCTGGCGCCCCATCTGGCGTGGTATTCGGAAGAGGCGAACTGGAGCATGCGCGAAAAGGTGATGGAGGACTTTGTGCGATTCATAGAAGGGCGTCCGCCACGGTACCTGATCAACAAGGAACTCGAATAGGCGGACTTGAACATCAACCTTTCGGGAGATCTGAAATGGCGCAGGTGGCGAACTCGATGACATTGGAGAAACGTAAGATACCGGGACCCGGTTCCGCCGAACTGCTCGAGGTTTCCAGGGAATACGAGCCGCCTTGTATGGCCGATCAGGTGCCGGTGGTGTGGGACCATGGTGAGGGGGTCTGGGTGTGGGACGTGGACGGCAACCGGTTTCTGGATTTTACCTCCGGTGTGCTGGTGACGAATCTCGGCCACTCGCACCCGCGCCACGTGGAGCGTATTCGGGAACAGGCCGGGAGGCTGATGAACTGTTACTCGTTCCCCACGCCGGAGCGGGTGACGCTGTCAAAGCGCTTGACCGATCTGCTACCTGACAATATCGATCAGACGTTCCTGCTGACAACGGGCGCCGAGGCCACGGAAGCGGCGATCCGCATTGCAAAACGGTTCACGGGCAAGCACGAGGTGCTCTCGTTTTACGGGGGATTCCACGGTCGCACTTACGGACCGATGAGCGTGGCAGGAAGCAAGAATACGAGGCGCGCGTTCGGACCTCAGTTGCCAGGCGGAATTCTGGCGCCGTTTCCCTATTTCTATCGGGACTTCTACAGGAGCGAAACCGAAGAAGAATGCGCGCAGCGCTGCCTCGAAAACCTGGACAGGATTATCGATTCGACGTCCACGGGCGACCTGGGCGCCGTGATCACCGAACCCTACCAGGGAGGCGCGGGATTCATCTTTCCGCCTGCCGGATGGCTGAAGGGTCTCGAAGCGTGGGCGAGGAAGCGCGGACTGGTCTTCATTCTGGACGAGGTGCAGTCGTCGTTCGGGCGGACCGGAAGGCTGTTCGCGCTGGAGTGGGAGGACCTTCAGCCGAATATGGTCTGCCTGGGCAAGGGTATCGGCAGCGGGATGCCTGCGTCCGCACTTGCCGGCGAAAGTCGAATTTTCGAGTGCATGGGAACCGGCGAGATGTCCAGCACCTGCGGCGGGAATCCGCTGGCCAGCGCCGCGTCTCACGCCGTACTGGACGCGATGGAAGACGAGAAACTGCCGGAAAACGCACGACGCGTGGGCGCCTATATGATGGCGCGGTTTCAGGCGCTGAAGGCAAAATACAGGGTGCTGGGCGACGTACGCGGGCAGGGCCTCGTGATCGGTCTCGAGTTCGTACTGGACCCCGAGGACAAGACACCCGCGCCGGAACTGACGTCGAATTTGCTTCTGAGGGCCGGGGAGTACGGTCTTCTGCTCGGCAAGGTCGGGCTGTACGGAAACGTCGTACGGATCGCTCCGCCGCTGGTTATTACCGAAGAGGAAGCGGGACTGGGCATCGACATCCTCGACCGTGCACTGGAAGAACTCGCCGGATAACCCGGCCGGTTCTCTTGGAAACCCGGACGGTCATGCAATACCTGTAGCTGAGGATCCGGAATCACACGCGCCGGATCCCGGGAGTACGCTCTTGGATAACCGGTTATTGAAGTCCGCAGTCGAGTCTCACAAGGAAGATGCGGTAGCGCTGCTAAGCGATCTGATCCGCATCCCGTCCGTGCGCGGAAATGAAGGACAGGCGATGCGCGTGTTGCACGCCCGGATGCAGGAGGTGGTCGACGAACGTGAACTTGTGCCCATTGCGGACACGATTCAGGAGGATCCCGACTATTCGTTCAGGCTTCCGGATCTCAGTTATGCGGACCGACCGAATCTGAGGGTGGTCAAAAAGGGAATCGGCGGCGGACGTTCGTTGATTGTGAATACCCACCTGGACGTCGTTCCCGCCTCGTCGGACCAGGACCGTCCGTTCGACGGGCGCGTGGAAGACGGGGTCGTATTCGGCCGTGGAGCGTGCGATTGCAAGGGTCAGGCGGCCATGTTGTACCTTGCGCTCGCCGCCCTGAGAGAGATGGGCGTGGAACTTAAGGGAGACCTGATCGGGCACCTTGTGATCGAGGAGGAGTGCGGCGGCAATGGAACGCTCGCGTTCGTACGTGGAAACGACCGGGCCGACGCGGCCCTGGTTCTGGAGCCCTCCGAGCTGAAGATCCTCCCGTCGATACGCGGCGCGGTATGGTTTACGGTGGATGTTTACGGGCGGGCGGGCCACAGCGGACAGGCCGGACGCACGGTGAGCGCGCTGAAGGAGGCCATGCGCGCCATCGAGATTCTGGAACGATATCACGGGAGACTGTTGGCTGAATCCAAAGGACACCCGCTTTACGATTCATATGATAACCCGATGCCCATTACGTTCGGAACGCTGGAGGCCGGCGACTGGCCCGCGATGGCTCCGAGAAAGGCGACGTTCAAGGGTGTTCTCGGATTCCTGCCGAACAGGAACAAAGAAGATGTGATGCGCGAGATGGAGGAAGCGCTGAAGGCCGAGGGAGGAGACTGGCTCCGGGACCATTTCGATATGGAGTTCATGTACCGTCACGACTGCAACGAGGTGCCCGTGGATCATCCCATCGTCAGGACATTGAAACAGGCTTGCCTTGCAAGCGGACAGGCCACCGAGGTGGCGGCGATGCCGGCGTCCTGCGATGCGTGGTTCTATTCCAAACTGATCGGCGTCCCCGCCGTGGTGATCGGCGCGGGAACGCTGGGCGTGGCTCACTCAAGCCAGGAACAGATCCCCGTACAAAGTCTGGCAACCGGTGCGGAAGTCCTCGCACGCGCTATCGTCGATTGGTGCGGCTGAATGCACACAGCCGGATACCGGGGACAGTAATTCGCGTCCGGCCCAAACGGAGAATGCGATTCGATGAAAACGCTCGGGGTTGGGATCGTCGGATTTCATCACCTTCATTCGCTGGATTATCTTCCACATTTCGATGCCATCGGCAGGTCGGAGGTGCGCGCCGTCGCGGAAGCGGACCCGGCGTATCTGGAACGGGTGTGCCGGCAGACCGGGATCGATGGATATGAGGACTACAACACGCTTCTCGCGCGGGAGGATATCGGCCTGGTGGTGATCCTGCTGCCGCACGCGGAGTGCCCGGACGCGGTGGAACGGGCCGCGTCCTCCGGCAAGCATGTGATTGTGGAGAAGCCGATGGCGGATACGTCCGAGGGTATCCGGCGCATGATCGCGGCCACTGAATCGGCGGGTGTGACGCTGTCCTCGCCCTACTGCTGGCGCGCGCATCCGGCATCCAGAAAGATCAAGGAGCTTGTTGATCGCGGCATACTGGGGCAGATTGTCGCGCTCGAGGGCCGGTGCGCGGCGGGTTCGCCCCTGCGATATGTGGATGACGGGATATCACCCTGGCTGAACCAGAAGGCGATCGCAGGCGGCGGCCCGATGCACAATCTGGGTACGCACTGGATCGATCTGTTCCGGTGGTTCCTGAAGGACGAGGTTCAGCTGGCGACAGGCATGGTGAGCCACCTGCAACACCGGCTGGATATTGAAGACAACAGCTTCGGTATCGTAAGATTCAGAAGCGGCGCCACAGCCACGCTGGATATCAGCTATTCCGTACCGAAAGCCTATCCCGCCGGCAGGGATCTCTTCATTGGCCTTCGAGGCAGCCTGGGCACGGTGTCGTGGAGCCCGGCGTGGGGGGGAACCGCCGACGAAGTCTTTGTGGTCAGCGACCATCCCGACTTCACGGACGGACCCCGGGCGACGTTGAAGATCGCTTCCGAAGCGGCAGACGGTTACGGCGGTGTTTCCGGCCGGGTGTATCTGAGCGAGACGGTCGACGCCATTCTGGATGGGAGACCTCCCGGGATTTCGGGCAATGACGGGTTGAAGGCCCTGGAGGTCGTGGAAGCGATTTACGGCTCCGCGGAAAGGGGAAGGGTCGTCGTATTGGTAAACGGCGGCGCCTGAATTAGCAGGACATCGTAAAAATCAAAAGGAACAGCCGGTTGCGAAACCAGAGACCGGCTGTTCCTTTTTTCTGTCCCAAACCGTTCGCGCCCAACCCGGCGACTACCACGCGTCCATGACAATCTCCCGTCCGGTCCGGGCGGATTCGTAGATGGCCAGGATCAGGTCCACGGACTTCCGCGCGGACTCGCCCGGGATGTGGGGATCGCGGTCTTCCAGTACGGCGCGGGTAATATCGTTTACAAGAAAGCCATGGCCGGGCGCGACCGCGCTGGCGGCGCCCACGTTGCCTGCCGCGGCGATCTGCCGCGGGGGAAACGCGTCGGCCGCGCGTCCGTCTTCCTCGGTCGTGGTCGCCCAGCGCGTGATCTGGGTGCCGCTCATGGTGATGGTCCCGGAATTGCCGTGGAGTTCGATACGAGACGCCTCTCCCGGGTTGCAGGACGTGGTGCCGATAAGCGTCCCGAAAGCACCGCTCCGGTATTTGATCGTGGCGACGGCGGTGTCTTCCACTTCAATGTCGCGCACCTTGTGTTCCGCGCGCGCGAACACGGATTCGACGTCGTCATCGATCAGCCACAGCAGAAGGTCCACCCCGTGTACCCCCTGGTTCATCAGCGCGCCGCCGCCATCGTCCTTCCACGTACCGCGCCAGCCGGCGCTGTTGTAGTACGCCTGAGAGCGGTAATTCTTCATCAGGGCATCTGCCAGCACCAGTTTGCCGAGTTCTCCGTTCTTGATGGCGTTTCGAACTTTTATGGCTTCATCGCTGGTTCGACTCTGAAAAATACAGCCGAGCTTGACGCCGGCATCGCGGCAGGCGTTGATCATCAGGTTCATTTTCTCGCGTGTGACGTCCAGCGGCTTCTCACACAGGGAGTGTACGCCCGCTCGGGCGGCCGCGATTACATTGTCAGCGTGCATGCCTGACGGTGTACAGATGCCCGCGATGTGCACTTCGGGATCCGCGACCAGGTCCTGATAGTTCTTGTAATATCTGATCCCACCGGACTCAGCGGCGAATTTCCTTCCCTTCTCCTCGTTGTAATTGCATACGGCAACCAGTTCCGCGTCGGGGCAGGCTTCGATGCCGGACCGGAAATGGCCTGCGATCATGCCGGCGCCGATGATGCCCCAGCCGAGTTTGCTGTTTTTCGCCATTTTCTTATTGTCCCTGATTTTGTGTTGGAGAGCGGCACACCGTGCAGTCGCCGCATGGGGTCAGCCTGCGTGCCGCACTTCGACTTCCCTGCCGGAACGCGCGGACTCGTAGATCGCCAGAATGAGATCGACCGCGCCACGAGCGGACTCGCCGGTAACGTAAGGTTTACCGTCTTCTCTGATTGCCCGGACAAGGTCATCGACGAGGAATACGTGCCCCGAACTTCCGATGTCGCTGGGGTCGGCCACCGCGCCTTCAATCTCGATTTCTCTCGGTGGTTCGCTGTCTTCGGCGCGGCCGTCATCTTCGATGGTGTTTGCCCAACGAGTTATCGAACTGCCGCTGACCGTGATGGTACCTCGGTCTCCGTGCAGTTCGATGCGGCGGGCCTCGCCGGGGTTGCAGGAAGTTGTGCCGATGAGCGCGCCGTACGCGCCGTTCTTGAATCTCAGATTGGCTACGGCCGTGTCTTCCACTTCGATGTCGCGCACCTTGTGTTCGGCGCGAGCGAACACGGAGACGACGGGACTGCCCATCAGCCACAGCAGAAGGTCCACGCCATGCACCCCCTGGTTCATGAGGGCGCCGCCGCCGTCCAGCGCCCAGGTGCCGCGCCAGCCCGCGCTCCGGTAATAGGCCTGGGAGCGATAGTCCTTGAGATAGGCGTCGGCCAGAATCATCCGGCCCAGCAGACCGTCCTGAATGGCGTTGCGGGCCCTGATCATGTCCGGACTGGTGCGGCTCTGGAAGACGCAGCCGAGTTTTACCCCCGCATCGCGACATGCCGCCGTCATTTCAGTCATCCGGCCGGCGTCGATCTCCAGGGGCTTCTCGCACAGCACGTGCTTGCCGGCCCTCGCGGCCGCGGTTACGCCCTCGCAATGAAGGCCGGAGGGCGTGCAGACGCTGACGACGTCCACCCGGGGGTCCCGAACCAGCTCTCTGTAGTCTGAATACGTGCGAACGCCGGCCGCGCCGCCACCCATACCGGCGAGGAATGACCGGATCTGTCTCTCATCGGTATCGCAGACAGCCACCAGTTCGGCCTCGTCGCAGGCATCGATCGCCAGGCGATGGGTGTGCGCGATAACGCCGCAGCCGATGATGCCGAAACCGAACTTGCCGTCTTTCATTCACTGACTCCGTTTCCTCGGAATCCCGGCGGACGCAATGGAAAGTTGTGACACCGGGCCGTGCCAGGACAATTTCGAGCAGAGTGCAATGTAGGATATGCCCATCAGGATGTCAACGGGCATTTTACGCTTTTCAGCAATCGGGCCGTGCATATATTAGCCTCAATGTGAAATAAATCAG
>JAAXHE010000162.1 GCA_012271065.1 Candidatus Latescibacterota bacterium | reverse complement strand
TGCTTAGAAGGCAGTTGCTCTATCCAACTGAGCTACGGGAGCTACAAGCCCCGCGCACGAAGCCGTCTGCTGGAAATCGGACGTTAAAGATAGCCCAATCTCCCGGTAGTGTCAAGCAAAAACGGCGTGACAAATGGTTGTGTAAAGATTTGTAAATTTGAGCTCTATGTAAACTCACGAAAGAAAATCCGCCTTGCCATCCGGACGCATGTAAGGTATATTTCAACCCGGAAAACCGGGACGCTTAAAGCGAGTTCACAACTATCGGATCGAGGAAACACCGAATGCGGACGTTCGCGGTACTCTTACTGTGCTTCGTGGCGCGAACCATCGCGGCGTCAGCCGCCCACGCTCAGGGCGGTGTCAGCTGACGACGGCCCGTGCTCCCGGGCGGGAGCCTGATGAAAAACGGTCTGGCCGTACAGGATCAGTTGAAGCTCAGTGTACATTACGACTACGAATTCCTGTCCGACCCCCACTACGGGTCCCGCGCCATACCGAACGTCAATCGCGAGCGAACGGACAATGCCACAACCACCCTGTTCGCTTCCCTGGGCGTGACGAAGCACATCGGTCTTGCGTTGGCCGTACCCTTCCGTTCAGTTACGAACGAAAAGGTGCTGTTGCGCGGACAGAACCACAACCAGTATGAAGGCGGGAAGTATGTCCGGCATGGTTCCGGTCTTGGCGATATCGTGGCCATGCTGAATTACGCCGCACCCCTCGCGGCGGATCTCCCCGGGGTGAATCTCGGCGTTGGACTGAAGCTCGCAAACGGTTCCGTAGATGCCAAGGACCGGTACGGCGAGCGTTTCGCCGACAATCTGCAGATCGGCTCAGGAAGTGTGGACCCAATTTTCGCGCTCAATGTGCATCATCAATTTGAGACCATCTCGGTTTCGGCGGGCGTGTTTTCCCGTATCACGTCGAGACAGAACATCTACGGCTACAAATATGGCAATGAACTGCACGCAAGCCTTTCGCTGGAGTACGCGGGTGAAGGCTGGTTGTACGGCGGAGTGAGTCTGAAAAATCTGATCACCTCGAGGGACCGTTACCAGTTCGGCCAGATTACCAGAGAACGCGGAGGCAAGTGGATGTATCTTTCGCCTGAATTGGGGTTCAACGTACTGGATAATTTGAGCATTGAATTTCACCTGCCCATTGTCGTATTTCAAAATGTGAACGAGAGCCAGCTGACATCGGACTATCTTATAGAGCTGAGCACATCATATGCTTTCTCGCTCTAGCAGCCCGTTGAAAGAGTCCATCCGGGCTGCGGCCGGCCCTTGCGGTCGAAATACTTCGTTGCGCTCCCTCGCCGAATCGAAGGATGGGACTCGGTCGCGCGCCTTGTCTTCGACAACAATGGCTCGGCCTCGCCTCCAGAGCGACTCTATTCAACGGACTGTTAGACGATCCGGCATGGACCGTATTGGAACAACAAGCCGCCGGTTCGTCTTTTTCGTGTTGTTTGTAATCCCCTTTGTGGCGGGCTGTTCGCTCTATCTTGACGACGAAGAGCCGGAACAATTCTACAAGATTGAAGATTTCGAAATCCTGGAACTCGGTGTGAATATCTCCGATATGGTCATGGATCCGAACCAGCCATATCTGTATCTTGCCGACTATGGTAACAACCGGATACTTCGCATCCACCTTGGCAGCCAGATGACGGTCGACGGGAGCCTTCAGGTAGGTTCCCACCCGATCGACCTCGACATCACGCCGAACCAACGCCATCTGGTGGTGGGATTGAACGGGGAATCGAACCTCAAAGTCATCGACCTGAATTCGTTTGCCCTCGTGAAGACGGTCCCTTATTCCCTTAATGACATTTCCCATATTGTCTGCGGAACCGACTCGATTGTCTATGTTTCCTCTTTGGATGAACCGCTGCTGATTGCAGTGTCGATTGTCGACAATCGGGAAACCAGCGGAAATGTGCGCTCTGGTGCACTTCAGATGAATCACGGAGACCGAAAGCTCTTTGTTGCAGCCAGAAACAACGTTCTGAAATACGATGCTTCCGGTCATTTCCCCACCACGGAGACCACCTCCACCCGTTTCAGTTTCTCAGCCAGGATCAACGATTTCGTCATCGGACCCTTCAACGAGCATCTCTATCTGGGTCTTGCGGATCCGGAGGACCGCGGCCACGTGAAGGATCTCTGGGCGTTCAGCGCCGACGACCTGACGCTGACGGGAAAATTTGAAATCAAGTCCCCCGCACTGGGGCTCGCGTTGAGCCGCGACGGCCGCCGGCTATTCGTTGCGCCTACCGACGCCGATGAAGCGGGCGTGTTTATTGTTGAATTCGATACGCAGACCAAACTGGAGACGAACTACTTTCTTGCGGCCGGAAACCTCAGGGAACGAGGCATCGCCATTGACAACAACGATCAGTACCTGTACGTGGCGGTATATACGCCTGGCGATGACGATACTTTCGAACCCTATAATGTCGATTCATACGACCTGCAGCGAATCAGAGTCGATTAATCCGCGTCCGTCGGTCCGCATTGCGGCGAGAGCCGGCCGCCGCCCGTATGGGCTTTTTCAATGGGCTGCAATTCTCATCCGACCTGCATTTCGTGGTCGTATCTGCACAGCCTGGAAACGGGACATGCGCCGCAGGACGGATTCCTGGCCGTGCACACGGTCTTTCCGAATTCAACCATATTTATATGGTACGACCTGGCTTGGCCCTCCGGGATCAGAGGCGCGAGTTCCGTGTGTGCTTTCTCACGGCTGCATCGCGATGAGACAAGCCCTACCCGACGCAGAATGCGATATACGTGCGCATCCACGGCGCACAGATCCCGATCAAACGCAAAGGCGAGTACGATATAGGCCGTCTTGACACCGATGCCTCGGTGTTCGGTCAACAGGGATACCGCGGCCTGATTCGGAAGATCCCGCAGGAAATCCAGGTTCAGATTCCCCCGTTTGCGCTTCAGCCAGCGCAGGAACGCCTGCATATTCGGGGCTTTTGTATTCGACAGCCCCGCCACGCGTATGGCGTCCTTCAGTTGCGCCACGTCCGCCGCCATCACGTCGCCCCAGTCCGGAAACCGCGCACGCATCCTGTCGTATGCCCTGTCCCGGTTTTCGTCAGTCGTATTCTGGGACAGGACAGTACGCATCAGCGCATCGAGACCGTCCGGCCGCACGCGCTCAAGGTCCCGGGCCGCGCCACCGTATGTTTCGTCGAGTACGGTGGACATTTCAGCGATTACGGCAACTCGCGCCTGAGGCAACGGGCTATCCCACCAGTGTTTGGAAAAACCCATCGGCATCTTCTCCGAAATGGCTGTTTCCCGCCGAAATTTCGGCCCGGCGACTTGCCCGGGTTACGTTACTGCCAGTACAGTTTCCCGGCCTTGCGCCGTCCGCGACCCGTATCGTATCGCAAATTCCGGTGTACGAAATCCTCAACTACACTAAATCTCCATTCCCTGCGCCAGACTTGACTTGCGCGGCGTCGATACCGATATTGCGAACGATTCCATTAAGAGCAAAACACGAATGACGAGCGCCACGCCAGGGGCCATACGCCCGATGGCGTACCGCTGACCCCCGCCAACCGAGCGTTTTTCGATGCCTGTCGACCTCCGGTTTCTGGATTCGGGCAAGGCCATCCGGGATCCGATCTGGGGACATATCCATATTCCCCAATATATGGTCCCGCTGGTTGACGCCGAGGAATTCCAGCGCCTGCGTGACATCTCCCAACTGGGCCACGTGCTTCTGGTGTATCCCGGGGCGCGTCATTCCCGGTTTGAACACTCGCTGGGCGTCTTCCATATTGCCGGACAGTTTCTTCGCCGGCTTGTCCAAGCGGACCCACCTCCGGACATCAATATCGAAGACGCACGCGTTCTGCTGGCGGCCAGCCTGTTGCACGACATCGGCCACTACCCGTTCTGCCACGTCTTCGAAGAAATGCAAATGTTTTTCGCCGACCACGAGGAACGCGGCCGTCAGATCATCCTGGATCCTTCCACGGAAGTCAACGCCGCCCTGATGAGAGCAGAGACGGACCCCCTTCGGGTGGCCAACGTGATCGACTACCGCAATAACAGCGTGGCGATCCCCGATTCCGACCTGCGCCTGGCGCATATTCTCAGCGGCACCCTGGATCCCGACAAAATCGACTATCTTCTGAGAGATGCTCGCTATTGCGGGGTGCCCTTTGGCGAATCCGTCAACCGGGACCGCCTGTTGGGCTCGATCACGTTCGATCCGGCGGGACAGCGACCCGCGATAACCTACAAGGGCGTCTCGGCGGTGGAAGCGCTCATATTCACGAGTTATCTGATGTATCGGAACGTATATTGGCATCACGCCGTGCGGTCTGCAAATGCAATGTTCAAACGCGGCGTCCAAGATCTGCTGTACCACCCTGATTCCAGCCTAGGCGAAGAAGACTTCAACAGGGCGACGGAAGCCGACCTGATTCACCGCCTGGAACTGGAGATGGATCGGCTGGGCATCGATCGACGAAACAGCATGATAGGGCGCCTGAAACGTCGCAGACTCCACAAGGTCGCCCGGGTCTTCTTCCCCCGGGAACGAGAAACAGGGCTGACCGCCAAACTGGAGGAGTTGTACTATCAGCCGGCCGAGCGGCGGAAACTCGAGATCGAGCTGTGCAGGACATTCGGCGCCAAGACCGGGCTCGAACTTGGCGGCGACGAGATTCTGATCGATATCCCCCGGCTGGGGAAGAGCCCCGAAGTCAACCTGAACGTCTTTTTCGGGTCATACATTCCCCTCGACAAAGCCGACCCTCTCCGGTTCGACGATCCGGAAGTCTCGATGCTCAAGGAGTATCTGATCGGTAACTTTGAAACGCAGGCCAAGGTCGTTCGTATCTTCTGCATCGACAACCCGGCACTTAGAGAAGCGCTGAAGGCTGAGGTCATTGACCACATGATGTCCGCCTAGCAGCCCGTTCTGTACGGGTTGATCTCTGTCTGCCGGTCGGCCTTCCGTTATGTGCGACGATCCCTGAAATCCGGATCGCCGACGTGCCCGTCGTCCCACCTGAACAGTGTGCGGCTGCTCGGAATGCCGGTCGTCGAACTTACCGCGCCGGTGCGCTCGCCATCATACCTGGTTGGTGCTTGCATGCCGCGATGCGGGCACCCGGCAGGGCTCCGTTCAGTCGAGTTTTGCCTTGACAAAATCCTTGAAAAGTCCTTTATTCTTGACGGTCAGAATATAGCTCAGACATACACACTGTCTTTGGCGTAAATAACCGACGACGAAAGGTTTTGTACATGTGGAAGAGAAACCTGACGCTGATGGTCATACCCCACAATAGAGACCATATGCGCCAGGTCAAGGCCTCTCGCCCCACCGTTTGGGGGCTTGGGGCCGCATTCCTGTTTGGGTGCCTTGCCCTTGCCGTCGTCTTTTATGCATTGGGGTATTTTGTAAACCGTCAACAGGAGACGAAGCTGCTGGCAATGACGTCCGAGAACAACGCACTCAGGAAACAGGTCAGCCGTTTGCAGCAAAAGGTGGACGGTCTTAGGGAAGACGTTAACGACCTTACTGAAATGGACCGCAGGTTCCGCACCTGGGTGAATCTGGCCGAACCCGGAGACGACGTGCGAAAAATGGGCGTGGGCGGATACACGACGGGTGCGCCGGAATGGGAAGGCCAGGTGGCCCGCGACATTGGCGAGAGGTTGACGAGAGCAAATACCGACGTGGACCAGCTCCTGCGAGAGGCCCGTTTTCTCGAAGCCAGTTTCGATCATATCGGTTCAATCCTCGACCAGAACGAGATCGCCCGCCTGCATACCCCTTCCATTCTTCCGGTACCCCCGCAGTCCGGATGCTGGATTTCCTCGGGTTTCGGTTATCGAACCAATCCATTCACCGGCGCCAGGCAGTTCCACAAGGGCATCGACATTGCGGGTCGGTCCGGCACGAAAATCCTGGCCACCGCCAACGGCCGCGTGGAATCCGTGGGTAAAGACAGGTATCTCGGCTGGTTCATATCCATCGACCACAGACTGAATTACAGGACGCTGTACGCCCATCTGCTGAAGAAGCCGTCGTTGGGGGTGGGTCAGACCGTGAAACGCGGGCAGGTGGTTGGCAAGATGGGAAGATCCGGGCGTGCGACGGCGCCGCATCTGCACTATGCCGTGACGAAAAGGAACGGGGATAAAGAACACCCGGTGAATCCGAGAAAGTTCATCCACAACAAGTAGGAGCGGAGAAACCGTCTCTCCCGATTCCGACCATTCCTGTGTGAATAAATCCCGCAAAAGGACGCATTGACCATGCGTCTTTTTTCTTTGTGCCCGGTGCCCGGGTCACCTACCTCCGGGTCCGGATCAGCAAAACCGCGCCCAGACTCAAAAACAGGAAATTGGCGGCCCACGCACTCGAGAATGGTGGCAGAATTCCGTTCCAGCCCATCACACGTCCAGCCTGGATGCATCCATAATAGACAAACGAGATCAACAAACAGATTCCCACAAGAAGAGGCTTGCCCGCGCGCTGGGTACGGGACGAGAGTGAAATACCGAATAACGCCATCACAAACCCGGTGAATGGAAACGAAACGCGCATGTAACGCGCGACCTGTACCCGAGTCACGTCATCACCCATTCGCCGCTTCCGCTGGATGAGCGCGGTTAGTTCGGAAAAACTCAACTCATCCGCAGAACGAACGTCCCGGCTGAGGTCTTCCGGGGTGAGTGTGACTTTGCGCACAGGCATTGCCGCGAACTTGGATATCTTTTCCCCGCCAGACTCTGAAAACCTCCTCACCTCTCCCTTTAGAAACGTCCATCCCCCGCTCTGCCACCGCATTTCTTCCGCGCGCATTTTTTCCACCAGACGCATCCCGTCATAGGTATCCAGTGTCACCTGCGACCCACGTCCTTCGTTGCGGAAGTAAGTTCCAACGGAGAGAATCTGGTCGTTGACGTCCTGAAGGACAACCTGCGAAACAACGGGTGTCAAGACAGCGAGGCGATTGCCCTGGACAATTGCCGCGCGTTTCCGGTTTGCTCCCGGCATGACCCGGTCGGTCAAAAAGAACGATGCAGTACACACGAGAAGGGCGGCCCCCAGAACGGGTGCGGCGATGCTGTAAAGCGATATACCCGCGGACTTCATTGCGGAAAGCTCGCCGAAGCGCGCGAGATTGCCAAAACAGAAGAGGCTGGCCAGCAGCATCGCCATCGGCAGGATCAGTATTCCCATATAGGGTACGGAGAGCGCATAATACGAAAAGATCGTGCCGCCGCTCACCTTGCTGTCTATAAAGCCACTCAGCCTGCCGGCCAGGTCGACGACAACGAAAACGGCCAGAAATCCTGCAAAACACAACGCCAGAAATACGCAGAACTGCTTCTGTACGTATCGACTCAGGATGCGCAAGGTTTCCGCCTCCATCGACCGATACGCCAGTCGAGTACCGTACCGAATACGAGCCATGCGCCGCAGGAGAGAACGAGGAAGTTGGGGCTCCACATGGCAACCCACGGCGAAACATATCCGCGATCGGCCAGGGTTTCCCCGCTGATCAGACAGAGCCACCACAGGAGAAAGAACCCGATGCTGATTCCAGCCCCGACGGCCGGGCTGCTCCCTCGCACCCGGATCCCGAGCGGGGCGCCAATGACAACGAATACCATACACGCAACAGGAATTGAGAGTTTCTTGTGGATTTCAACCCGGTAACGGTCCGACTGCCGGAGTTTGTGATGTCGAATTGCGGCGTCGGTTCGAAATTTCCTGGCCAGATCCGCGACGATTCCAAAGGGCCGCCGTTCGGTACCGGCCTCGAAGAGCAGGCGCTTCAGTGCGGCGCCAGCGCTGTCAGCCGCTTCGGCCTGCAATGCAGACGCTTCACGCTGGTACTCGTCCACCTTTTTCATCATCGCGCCCAGTCCCATCTCCCTGTCCGTCCGGTAATGCGACATGGTGCGTATGAGTTGCCGGCCGGCTTCCCCGAGACGCAACGTTTTTTTTCGGAATCGAGCTCTGATATAAACGTCAGGGTCTGCCTTGTCCACCCGATGCCATTCTCCGTTTTCCAGAGTCACGAGTGCTTCGTCACTCTCACTGTCAATTCGAACCCGACCGGTTTCGGCTGCAATGGATACCGGGTACCCTCCCGCCTCGTACTTGTAAATCAGGACATCCTTGAGAATCGAAGTCCGCCTGTCGATATCACCGATCAGAATCCTGTAGTTGACAAAATCCTGAATGAACACACCGCTCCTGTCCTCGAGGGCGACGGTGGGTCGTTTGCGCTGGATATCTCCCATCAGCATCCTGGCCCGATAGTTGAATTCAGGCAGAACCCGGTCGTTGAACACAACCAGCCCGAGCGCCAGCGCGGCGCCGGTGAAGAAAATCGGCAGAATCACACGGAAGACCCCGATTCCCAGCGCCTGCATGGCAGAAATCTCTCCGTCCGCGCTCAGCCTGCCAAAGGCCATCAGGGTGGCGACCAGTACCGCCATCGGGACTGCCAGGGCAATCATCCACGCTGTGTTTAGCAGAAACAACTCCAGAACGACACCCGGTGCGATTCCCTTTCCGAGCATCAGGTCCATCTTCTGCAGAATCAAGTCGACGACCAGGAGAAACATGATGACTGAGAAGCCGAACACAAACGGCACGACGTGCTCTTTCAGTACGTACCTGGAAAGCATCATGCCCCGTCTCCATGGAACCGCGTGTTTTCAAAAGAGTTAAAGATACTGACACCGAAAGACCCAAGAATATACCGGATTTTTTTTTCTTCGGTAGCCCTTTCTGGACCCATCACATGCCCGGCATGGTGAATATTCTTCCTAAATCACTGTTTATAGTTGCCTTACTTATGAATCATCCGGTTCGGGTTTTCCCTTGCTCTTTGACACGCGGTTCGGTATTATTATTCTGATTCCGGTATCATGACCATGTCGCGTGGGACCGTCCTCGACCACGAAATCCCTTTCACGCATGCAGATCCCATACATTCCTAGAGACTCACAAAGGGGAACGTCCCTCCCGCTTCCTTCGGTCCTCGCCTTTGTGCTCAGCACTTGTTTTCTGGCCGATTCGGACAAGCTCCATGCCGAGCCGGGCATTCGACTCTCGTTCGGAGAGACACCCGCGCACGTCTTCCATCGTTCTCCCGTCAAGCTGACGTACTCCCGTACCACCGCACTCCAGCCTCTCTTTCGAAAACGGCGACAGTTCACACAGACGGTCACCCGCCTGCTCAATACGGATGCGGGTACGTTAATGGTGTACAAAGCCACCGGCGACGTCGTTCATGGCATACCTGCGGTCATCAGCATTAAGCGGCTGTTCGCATACAAATTCGACGCCGATTTTGGTCGCGTGGTCGCGGAAAAGCTCAGTCTTCCCGTGCAGACTCGCCGGGGTATGGGCGGGGCTCTCGTGGATATCAAGATACCCGTCAAGGTGCCCAAGGCATTGAGCGTCATTACCGGCGAAGGCGATACCAATATCAAAATTACCGGATCGCGACGCATCGATCTGTCGGGCGTGAATACCACCGTGGGCGGACAAGCTCAGACCGTTCGCGCACGGGCGCAGGAGGGCTTTACTGTCAATTTCGAGCAGGAATCCCAGTTGAACGTACAGGGCACCATAGGCGACCGCATTACGCTGAACCTGCAACAGGACAGCCGCGGCCAGACCGATATCAGCGAATCGCTGCAATTTCGCTACGACGGAGACGAAGACGATATCATTCAGGAGATCGAGGCCGGAAGGACCTCCCTCAGTCTGCCGGGCACGCGTCTGGTCGGCTTCAGCTCATCCAACCCAAGCGGTCTGTTCGGAATCAAGGGCCGGGGACGTCTGGGCGGACTGGACGTGACGGTGGTCACCAGCCACGACCGAGGCGCCAGCAACCGAAAATCCTTCCAGGGTCAGGCCGAGGAAATCGCGCATAGAATCAGGGACTATGACTACGAAGAAAACCGGTACTTCTTCCTCGACCAGGTGTATCGCCAGAGTTTTCCGGACGAACCCGGCCCCTCGGATCTCGTGGACATCAATTCCGTCCGGGTCTTCCTGAATGACTTCAACGATCGCAACGATATCGAACAGCGCGCCGGACGCGGGATCGGATATGCGGTCTGGTCCGCCGGACCTGCTCCGGAGCCCGATGCCAGTGCGGGTGATGCGCAGAGCGGGGGTATCGAAGAGGGATTTTTTCACGAGCTGGACCGCTCCGAGTTCCTGGTCGACGCCAGAGGATATCTGATCATGACAGTCAGAAGAGTCCAGCGGAGTCACACCCTTGCCGTTGCGTACCGGACGGCCGACGGCCGGGTCTTCGGCGACCTCAATTTCATACAGGACCCCTCAAATCCGGAAGCGAAAATCAGACTGAAACTCATACACGCCCGCCAGCAAAGGCCGGAATTTCCGACCTGGGACCTGGCGTGGCGAAACGTGTATTTCCTGGGCGGCCGTGAAATCGAACCTGAGGGATTCGAACTGGAGATCCTCAGAGACGTGCCCGGACAGGAGGCGGTGGACAACCAGAGCGGAACGCCCTACCTCCAGATCTTCGGACTGGACAGACATACGAACGGCGCCTCGGAGTCCTCTCCTCCGGACAACCTCATCGACATCGACGGAGGCACGAATCTGCCTGGACTCAATCTCCTGACCGGCCACCTTGTATTTCCGGACCTCGAGCCATTCGGTGAACGGGGCGTTGGCGCAGAGACATTGGCGGATGACGCCCGCGTGCCCGAGATCTACAACACGACCAACAACACCACCCGCGCGCAAAAAGGACAATATTTCCTGCGAATCCGATCGCAGAGCAGGGCCACCACATTCAAACTGGGGTTCGGCCTGATCGAAAACAGCGAGGAGGTGCTGTTGAATAGTCAGCGGCTGACCCGCGGCCGGGACTACGACATCAATTACGAAGGCGGTGAGGTAAAGCTGATCGGAGAGGCCGCGAACCTCGCGGCCGACCCTTCAGCCAGCCTGGTCATCAACTACAGATCAAAAAGCCAGTTCGGTCTGGGCGGCGGGCAGAAAAGTCTTCTTGGCATCCGGGCGGAGCACCCGTTCAGAGACAACGTCTCGATGGTGGGGCTCAGCCTTCTCTACGGCAGCGAAAGCGCCACCAGGCAACGGGTTCGCGTGGGCGAAGAGCCCGCGCGAACCCTGATCTGGGATATGAACGGCCGCTTCCGCTTCAAACCACAAATCCTCACCGACTTCGCGAACAGGCTGCCGTTCGTCTCCACCCAGGCGCCATCGGCATTTAACGTCGACATGGAAATCGCCCAGAGCCTTCCCAACCCGAATACGAAGAACGTAGCGTACATCGATGATTTCGAAGGCGCCGAAAGCAGGAAGTCGTTTTCGACGTTTAAATTCGACTGGTCCGCCGGGAGTTTCCCAACCCGGAACGGACTCCCGCTTCCAATGCCGAAGGGACGCCTCACCTGGTACAATCTGCTGGATCGGGACCGAATTACCATCTACGAGATTCAGCCGAGCCGCGACGATATTCCCGTGGAAAGCAGCATTGTCGACGACGTTCTCAGTGTCCGGTTCGAGCCGCACCGCACCAACGGCTTTCCTGAAACCTCGAGAAACCCGGCCGGAGGCCTGCCGGAAAACTCCTGGGCGGGCATTACGAGTTACTTGTTTGGCATGGACTTCTCACGGTCCAAGTTCATCGAACTCTGGGTCAGGGGGAATGCCGGCCGGCTGCATATCGATCTGGGGGAGATCTCCGAGCGCGCGGACCTGCTGCTCGACCACGCGACGTTCAACCCGCCGCCTGGCGGGCAGTTCCGCACCGAAGACCGCCCCCTGCCCGGTTTTCCCACGGGCGATGACGTGGCAATACCGGAAGAGGACATCGGCCTGGACGGCCTGACCGACGCCCAGGAAGATTCGGTCTTTCGCCTGATCTACCCCGGCGTGACCGTACCCGACGATCCTTCGGACGACAATTTCAAGGACGTGGACGACGACCAGGAGGACCTTCGTTTCCGGTACCCGGCGGGCATTAATGGTACACAGAACAACAATTCCGAGCGTGAACAGAGACCCGATTCCGAAGATCTCAACCGAAACGGCATCCTGGATACCCGAAACCATTATCTGCACTATGGCGTCGACCTCGCGTCCGATCGGGGCTGGAATCCGGTGACGGGCGTGTACGACGGCCCCTCCGTGCTCGTCGTGGGCAGCCAGTCGGATCCTTCCGACAGGCCCTGGAGGCTGTTGCGCATTCCCTTGCGCGGCAGCAATGCGCCGCGCACGGTCGAAGGCAATCCGGATACGACTTTTTCCGCCGTGTTCGATTTCGCGCGAATCTGGATCGAACACGACGATACAACCTCCCTCGACATCTACACAATTGCCGCCGTAGGAAGCGACTGGCTCGAAGATGAAAACCCCGAGGGACAACAGTCGGGGGACTTCAAGGTAGCCACCATCGGCACCGACAATCAGGTCTACGAACTTCCGCCCGGCCTCGAACGTGAAATCGATCCCCAGACGGGAAGGCAACTCCTCGAACGGTCTCTCGTTCTCCGGTATGAAGACCTGTTTCCCGGCGAGAGCGTGTCGGCTTCGCGTACCTTTACCGAGGGTCAGAATTTCACCCGATACGGTCTGATGACCATGTTCGTACACGGCGGGAATCCCACGTCACCCACCTACGAGGCCAATTTTCCCGCCGGACCCGATTCGGCCGCGGGCAGCTTCAGCCCGGTCGAGCTCTTCGTGAGGTTTTCACCCATAGGCGAAGACACGCTCAACTTCTATGAATTCAGGAAGCCGATCTATCGGGGCTGGTCGCCGGAGAACAACACATTCAAAATCGAGCTCGACGTCCTGACGCAGATCAAAGCAAAGCTTACGGACCTCAAGGCCATCGGACAGGCGTCCGACACCCTGATGATTTCCCTGCCGACCGGAGAATTCCCGGCCGATTACGACAGCGAAGCCAGACAGATTCGCGCGGACCTGCACGGTGGGACGTATACCGTCCGCGGCAACCCGGCACTGTCGAATATCAAGTCATTCGTGGTCGGCGTCAGAAACACCGGAGATTTTCCTCTGGATGGCGAAAACGAAATCTGGCTGGATGAACTCCGTGTCGATCGTATCCGGAAGAAAAACGCCGTATCCATGCTACTGAACGTCCAGTCGACACTGGCGGACCTGGGCAATGTGAGCCTGAATCTGGAACGCAGAAGCGGAGACTTCCAGGATCTCCAGGGGCGCTCCACGGGCAATACGACAACCCAGGTCAGCATGAACAGTTCATTCAGTCTGAATAAGTTCCTGCCCGACAGATGGAACACCGTCATTCCGGTACGGTTCAATTACCTCCGGAACGGATCGGTACCCCGCATCCGACAGGGTTCCGACATCGTATTGACCGAACGGCAGAAGGACCGGGAGAACGCGGTCCGCGCTTCCTCACGGTTCAATGTCTCTCTGCGCAAACGTCCCGCGGCGAGAGACCGCCGCTGGGTTGCCAGACTTTTCTTCGACCGGATCAACGCGTCCCTGAACTTGCTGTCCAATAACGCGGTCAGCGGCGCGATCACTCGGCGCCGGTCCAACAAAGAGCGTAATTTCAACGGGAGTTTCAGCTATGACGTAAGCTGGCCCAGACAGCAGGGCGTCAAAATCCTCACCTGGGTCCCGGGGCTGGGTTCCTATTTCGAGGAAGTCCAATTCTTCTACCTTCCGTCAACTCTTCGGTACAATCTGCGCTTTGACCGGAAGAACATCAACAGACGCTCCTTTTCCGCCGTCGAAGGCGATACGTCCGACGTTATCGCGGTTTTGAACGAGACCTTCAACGTCAACGAGAGTTTCGCAATAAAGCTGACTCCCTTTCGAAGCCTTAACGCCAACTATTCCCTGGCGGTGAACCGCGACCTCCGGAATTCATTCGATTTCGCCAGGCTGCAGTTCGGCCGCGAGACCACGAGAAACCAGGAGGTGCGCTTCAACTTCACGCCCCGCGTTTCCAGGTGGCTCAACATCAATTCCGACTACTCCGCCCGCTATGGTGAGCGGCTTGAAACGGGGGGCCAGCGTACTCCCGTCGGCAACGAACGCAGGGGTCTGAGTGTGCGCAACAACAGCCGCGTTGGCGGCAGGTTCAGCCTGAACCTGCCAGGTCTCTTCCGCCCTCTGGCACGTCCGTCGAAGGACCGGACCGGGTTTTCCGTAATCCGGCTGATCGGTAAAATGGGCGGGGCGTTGGAAGCCGTACAGCTCAACGTCCATCGAAACCGCACGTTCAATCTCTTCGGCCTGCGGCGCCGACCCGAGTTGAAGTTCCAGCTCGGGCTCGCCGACACGACAGCGTCGCCCCGTTACGGATCGGGTGGCATTACACGTGTCAACACCAGAAACATCATTGATAATGCGATTCTCAAAGGCGGCGTCCGCCTTCCGGCCGGCTTTCGGGGCAGTTCCAATCTGACGTTCAATCATACAAGGAGTTTTGGCAATGCCAACACGGAGGAACAGAAACTGGCATTTCCCGAAATTGGCGTTAACTGGCGCGGTCTCGGGGAACTTCCGGTCTTGAGATGGCTGTTCACCAGTTCGAATCTAAACTTCACCTATAAGACAAATCGTATCTTCCGGGGCGACGGCGGGCTGGATGACAACGTCCTGACCAGCGATACCCGGAGAACGGAGTTCCGGCCGCTTATCGCCTGGCAAGCCCGATGGAAGAACAGAATGAACACGAATTTCCGCAGAAACCGCAGTCGCCAGAGGGACCTCCGGTACCAGCGGAATGTGGCCGCCGACACCACCGTAGTACAGCCGACACTGGACGAGCGTCTGATTGGAACGACCATAACCGATGCATCGCAGTTCACCGCGTCACTCAGATATTCACTCAGTTCGAAGTTCGTCAGGAAATTGCAGAGCAACCTGGACCTCACCCTGGAGTACGGAACCAATACAAACCTCAAAAGGGAGATTCCTCGAAACGCGGAAGACACCGAAGTTGACAAGGCCGTTGTGCGCCAGAGCGAAGATCGCTGGCACGCCAGCCTTGCCGGTCAATACGAGTTCAGCAGAAAGTTTACGGGTGGGACCCGTTTCCGGCACGAAAACCGGAAGGACAAGCTCCGGGACCTGAACAACAGGGTCTGGGAATTCAAAGTCTGGGGAGAAATCCGCTTCAATTGAAATCGCCGCCTGCCCTTAGACCCTGACCTGCGCTCAATAACGTAATCGGAGTACGTATGTTTTCCTTCAATCGCAAGGAACGGTTCGTGTTGCTGGGGCTGACAGCCGCATTGCTGATCGGCGGGGCGGTCAATCTGGTTGAGCGGTACAGCGGGCGCGACCTCCCGGACTTTCACATTCAGAAGGGTGCGGTACCGGTACCCGGCCGAGCGAAAAAAACTGAATCTGTAGAACAGCATACCGGCCCAATCGATCTGAACCGGGCTTCAGCCGGACAACTGACGCGCCTTCCGGGTATCGGCCCTAAAATTGCTCGTCGCATTGTGGATGACCGCAATCAGCGCGGCCCATTCAGGTCCGTGGATGAATTGACCCGTGTAAAAGGAATCGGAAAGAAGACGCTGCAAAGACTGGGGTCGAAGATCTCGGTGGGCGGTCCATGACCAGGGCGACGGGGATTCAGATTGCGGGCGATCTGCTTCGAATGGCCTGTATCGAACGCACACCGGAGGGAAACCGGCTCTGTGCGCTCTTCGAGACACGCCTGGCCACGCCTGTTCTTCCGCATTGGCCTGTTCAGCCTCAAGTTCGGGAATGCGTTGAGGATGGGCTAAGGAGTGCATTTGCACAGGTTCTGGAATTCCCGGGTGCCGTTGTACTTTCCCTCGGAGGCGGCTTCTTCCACCTGCAGAAGTCTCCCATGGAACTGGCTTCGTCCGAAGACCGACAGGAACACATCTCATGGGAGGCAGCGAAAACGCTGGTCGACCCTATCGACAGGTACGTCGTCGATTACATCGCCGTGGGACGGGCGGCGTTCTGGAATGCCGTCCGCAAGGAGTTTTCCGAATTCACGTCGGAGCTGTTTTCATCGCTTCTCGTGAGGGAATACCGGCTGGAAGCCGAGCCAATCGGACTGTATTACGCATGTCTGATGGCGAAGGGCCGCACCGGATCCGGTGCGGCC
>JAAXHE010000117.1 GCA_012271065.1 Candidatus Latescibacterota bacterium | reverse complement strand
CCCGAAGAATTACGAATCAAGGTTAGTCGTCGGTAGGAAACAGCGGTTCGAGTTGGGCGATCAACGCTGGCAGATCCTGCGTCACTGTATCCCAGACTCGGATAAAGTTGACTTCAAAGTACCCATGCACAAGACGATTGCGCATTCCGATGATCTCATGCCATGGGATTTCAGAATGCACTTCTCTCGTCTCAGGGTTCACGTGGGATGCCGCTTCTCCAATGATCTCTATCGACCTTAGAATTGCGTTCTGGTGAAGATCACTCAGAGTGAATCGTTCGTACGTCAGTCCGGTGGCGAATTCAACGGCTTTTCGCGCATGGATCAGCATATCCAGCAAGTAGGCTTCACTTCGCCGCATAAATCGTCTCCGCCGAACCAAGGATGGCCTTGCGGCGGATGTAATTTCCGCTGGCCTCTATTGCGTCTCGTTCCATTAAATCGGCCGGCCGACCGAACAATTCCGTCAGTTCATCTTCCATGCGTACCATGTCCAGGAGCGTTGGCCGGGCCTTGTCATCGAAGCTGATGAGTATATCGACGTCGCTATCGGGACCCAGTTCGTCGCGTAATGCGGAGCCGAACAACGCCAGTTCCACGACCCCCCATCGTTCGCAAAATTCCTTCAAGTGGTCTTGTGATGCCTTGATATCAGCGTTCATCTCAATTTTCGCCGAATTTTGGAATTCACGAGATCTGTGCCTCGAAGGTCTCCGTTGGGCTCAGGTAATTGATTCTTCTCTATATACGACCGGTCAAATGTCCGGTCAACCGAAAACTTGCCAAAAAGCCCGGTTTCTTGGGCGCAATTGGTGCGGGTCAGAACAGCCGTTGCTGGGACGTGGGGGTGAGGATATCCGGGTCGTCGTTCCGGACACTGTTGACGCGGGTGCTGACCGCGCGGATTTCGTACGGGCCCGCGCGGGGTTTGCGGGCAAGGTCAAGGAGCGTCTCGGAGGGCGATTCGCCGTCGAGCCAGACCGAGAAGTGTTCAGGATTGATGATGGCGGGTTGGCGGTGGTGGATGTCCGCGAGTGGCGCGTCGGCGGCGGTGGTGAGGATGGAAAAGGTCTCAATTGTGTCGCTGCCCCTGTTCCAGCGTTCCCACAGGCCGGCGAAGGACAGCGGCGACCCGTCTGCGAGCGCCAGGAAGTAGGGCTGTTTGCCGTGCCCGGCCCGCTGCCACTCAAACCAGCCGTCGGCGGGGACCAGGCGCCGCCGCGATCGGAAGGCCGCGCCGAATGCCGGTTTTTCGTGTATGGTCTCGGACCGGGCGTTGATCATGCGCGCGCCCATTTTGATGTCTTTCGCCCACGCGGGCGCCAGGCCCCAGCGAAGCCTGGCGATCACCCGGTCGCCGTTCTCGTCAGTGCGGCATACCGAGAAGTCCTGGGTGGGCGCGCCGTTGTACCGGGGCTGCGGGTCCGTCAGCGCCAGGGGTTCGGCCAGGGCGTAGAGTTCATGGAGTTCGCGCCAGGTCATCATCTGGGTGAATCGCCCGCACATAGGCTCATTTCCTCTGGCTGCCGCGCTGACCCGATTACGCGCCTGGGGGTTGTAATTCGGCCGCTGGGAGCTCATTGTGACGGTGCTTCGGGGTCGTTTGCACTCCGGCGCGCTCTGAAAGCGCCGTGCAATTTCGGCCTTCCGGGAAATGGTGTCAATGAAAATCCCGGCTCTTGTGGCGGGCTGCTCCGGTATCCAGCTTCGGCTTCCAGATTTTTTCAACCACCAGGTGGGTGACGCCCTCTCCCACCTGCAGTTTTCCGGTTACGCCCATGCAGGAAAGCGTTTTGGCCAGCAGGGAATAGCGCTTGAACGTCCTTTCCCAGATCACCAGGTTCACAAACCCCGTCTCATCCTCCAGGGTCATGAAGGTAACGCCTTTAGCGGTTCCCGGGCGCTGGCGGCAGATGACCATCCCCGCGTAGCGGACCCGGCGTCCGTCCTGCATCCGGTTGATCTGGCGCGCCGTGGGCAGTTTGCGGGCGGCCAGTTGGGAGCGCAGAGGTTTCAGGAGGTGCCCCCGCGTGCTGTGGTCGGCGGCCTGATGGTCCCAGGCAACGGTCTCCAATCCGCTCAGGGGAGGAAACCGGGGCGGCGAAACGTGGTTGTTCATCGGCAGCGCCGGCGCTTCCGGGGTTGCGATACCGTGGACCTGCCAGAGCGCGCCGCGCCGGTCCAGGTCGAAACACTCGAAGGCGCCCGCCTCGGCCAGGGTCTCCAGCTTGTCCTGGCGAAGCCCGCCGCGCCGGGCGATGTCTTCGAGGTCCTGAAAAGGGCGCTTCCTCGCGGTGTCCGAAAGCCGGCGTCCGTCCGCTTCGCCCAGTCCGCTGACGTAACGCAGCCCCATGCGCACGGCGAACGGAGCGGCCGACGTGCGGGATGAGGCCGGCTCGAGGGTGCAGTCCCAGTCGCTTTCGCGTATGCAGACGGGCCGCACGGCGACGCCGTGCCTGCGGGCGTCGTTGACGATGGTGGCGGGCTCGTAAAAACCCATGGGCTGGGCATTCAGCAGGGCGCAGACGAACTCCGCCGGATAGTGGCATTTGAGATAGGCGGTGGCATAGGCGATATGGGCAAAGCTGGCGGCGTGACTCTCGGGAAAGCCGTAGTCGCCGAAGCCGCGGATCTGGTTGAAGATGCGTTCGGCGAATTCGCGTTCAATGCCCTTATTGACCATGCGGGTGACGAGGCGGTGGTGGTGCCGCTCGATGCGACCGGAACGCCGCCACGCCGCCATGTCCCGCCGGAGCTGATCGGCCTCGCCGGGGGTGTAGTCGGCCGCAACCATGGCCAGCTGCATCACCTGTTCCTGAAACAGGGGAATGCCCAGGGTTTTCCTGAGAACGGGAACGAGGGAAGGGTGGGGATATTCGACTTCCTCGTCCCCGTTGCGCCGTCGCAGATAGGGGTGCACCATGCCGCCCGTGATGGGACCGGGGCGCACAATGCTGATTTCGATCACCAGGTCGTAATAACTGCGCGGCTTGAGGCGCCCCAGCATGGCCATCTGCGCCCGGCTTTCGATCTGAAACACCCCCACGGTATCGCTGCGGCAGATCATTTCGAAGGTCGCCGCATCGGCCCGGGGGAGGGTGGCCAGAGACATGTCCCGCCCGCGGCGCCGCCGCATGAGATCGAAGCAGAGATGCAGATGGGTGAGGGCGCCCAACCCCAGCAGGTCGACCTTGAACAGGCCGGCCTGCTCCACGTCCTCCTTGTCCCATTGAATGACCGTTCTGCCGTCCATCGTGGCGTTCTCGATGGGCACCAGTTCGTGGACGGGACGATGGCCCAGCAGAAAACCGCCGGGATGTATGGAGAGGTGGCGGGGAAAATCCTGGATTTCTCCCACCAGGGAAGCCAGATGGCGCAGGGCCGGGTTTTGTGGATCGAGTCCGGCTTGCGCGATGAAGGCGTCGCTCCAGCTTTCATGGGACACCAGCTTGGCCAGGCGGTCCAGGCTGGTTGCTGAAATCTCCAGCGCCTTGCCCACTTCACGGATGGCGGACCGGTAGCGGTAACGCACCACGTTGGCCACCATGGCGGCGCGGTCGCGTCCGTATTTTTCGTACATGTGCTGGATCACTTCTTCTCTCCGGTTGTGTTCGATATCCAGGTCGATATCCGGCGGCTCGGCCCTTTCCCTGGACAGAAAGCGTTCGAAGAGAAGTTCCACCTGGGTCGGGTCCACGCTGGTGATCCCCAGGGCGAAACAGACCGCCGAGTTGGCGGCTGACCCCCGGCCCTGGCAGAGGATATTTTGACGGCGGCAGTACTCGACGATTTCGTACATGGTCAGGAAGTAGCCTTCGTACTCCAGTTCCTGGATCAGTTCGAGTTCCTTCTCCAGTTGTGGAATCTGGTGCCGGAACTTTTCGCCCATCCGGCGTGCGGCGCCCTCGAACGTCCGGTCGTGCAGGTACTGGATGGAAGTCTTGCCCTCCGGCACGCGTTCAAGCGGATAGCGGTAGCGCAGTTCCTGGAGCGAGAAGGTACAGCGGTCGGCAATTTCCCGGGTTCGCCCGACCGACTCCGGATCGTCCATAAAGAGGCGGGCCAGGTCATCCGGGTGCGTCAGGGCGTGCTGGTCGTTCGGCCGGATGTGCTGGCCGGCCGTGGACAGGGTCACGCCTTCCCGGATACATGTCAGGACGTCCTGCAGGCGTCGCCGTTCGGGTGTGTGATAGAGGACTTCCACGGCGGCCACGGTGGGAAGGCCGAACCGGTCGGCCAGTTCCCGGAGCCGGATTTCCCGCAGAATCTCCTCCGCCCGGCGGTGTCTGGCCAACAGGATGTACAGGCGATCCCCGAATGCCGTTTTGAGTTGTTCCAGCACGGGCTCCGGGCCGACCTCCCCGGGAGCTTCCGGCCCGGCCCGGCCGATCCACAGGGCGATCAGACCTGGATTGCGGCCACACACTTCATCCAGGCCGGGCGCACACGTTCCCTTGGAGGAACGCAGATGCCCGTCGGTCAGCAGGCTGCAGAGATTGCCGTAGCCCTTCCGGTTCTGGGCCAGCAACAGGATTTCCGATCCGTCCCGGAGGCCGATCTGCGACCCTGGGATCAGGTGTATGCCCGCCTGCCGGGCCTGAACGTGAGCCCTGACGATTCCGTACACGCCGTTCCGGTCGGTAAGCGCCATGGCCGGAAGGCCGTTCCGCCGGCAGGCCTCGACCAGTTCCTCCGGATGGCTGGCGCCTTCCAGAAAGGAATAGTTGCTCTTGCACCAGAGGGGGACGTAGGGCGGATTGGGGGCGGGGGCTGCGGTCATTCGACCCGGCCCTGGGCGTACCAGCGACGCGCTTGTTCGTCGTAATAGATCCAGAGGCGCTCCCCCCGGCGGGTCGTGACGAACCGGTAGTCTCTCCGGACCTCCCGATGCCACCATCCGCCACTGATTGCATGTCCCGGCGGATGCCCCGCGCCCGGAAGCGGCTTCCGGTTTTTCGCGTGGTAAAGGGAAGCCCCTTCCAGGTGTTCGGGGCAGGCGTGGACGCGCCGCACCAGGGGGCGCAGGGGGACCGGTTGGGGACTGGCGACGGCAAGCTTCCCGAAGGGCTGCCACTCGAAACGGGCTTCGGGCAGGTGCCCCGGTTTGAGCCGGGCCGACAGCACGGAATCGGGGCCGAACTCGGCGCGAACCCGGGCCAGGGCATCCAGGGCCGCCTCAAGATTGCGGCGTGGGTTCTGCTGCAGCAGGTCCAGTGTTTCGGCGGAGACGTACACGCCCTCCGCCTCGAGGGCCAGTTCCACCGGGGGAGCGCGGAAAGAGACCGTTTCCAGGTGCAAACGGAGCAGATCCAGCAGGACCGGCGCCTCCAGGGTCGGCCTTGCCGGCTGGATGCGCTGGCGATGACGCTCTCCGTCTTCAAGCCGCAGTTGCAGATACAGGGCCGCCACCGCCTGGCACCGTGCCGCCGTCGCCCGCAACAGAGGACCCAGCCGCTGGCGGATCCAGAACAGGAGTCTCTGTGCATTGGATTCGGGCTCGTCAAGGTCTATCCGGACGCGGAGGGGCTCGGGGATCTTTCGGGATTGAATCGGCAGCGACAGCGTTCCCGACGCAAAACGGTAGAGGCTCCAGGCCTGCTCGCCGAGGTGATGCGCAATGCCGCCCGCGGGAAGCGCCAGGAAGTCGCTCACGGTATGGACCGCCAGCTTTTCGAGCCGGTCGCGCAGCTTCGGGTCGATCTGCAGATGCAGCAGTCGCACCATGCGGCTTTCCGTCTGCTCGACCTCCGGGGAAGGGAGTACGGTCAACCGGCTCACCGACCTGGCGACGGCATAGCTGCCGAAACGGCTGAAGCCGACGACGATGCCGGCCTTTAACGCCAGCCTGGAGAGGCAGGCGTCGATCTGCCTGGCCCAGTCTTCAAGAGAGGTATGGAGCTTGTCGAGCCCGCTGGCATCGACCCAGAAAATTCCGGGCTCGTCGTCGGAGGGCTCGATCCGGGGGCTGAAACGGTCCAGAAGCCGGTGGACCTGCCGCACCGCAGCCTGAATTTCCCTCTCGGAAACCGTTCCCGCGCACAGGTTCTGGTCCAGCGAAAGGGCCGAGGCATAGCGCATACCCGTGCGGATGCCGGCCCGGCCGGCCGCTGAGTTCACCCAGAGGATGGGACTCTGGAGATTCTCTTTTTCCACCACCGCGACCGGCCTTCGCTTCCACTCCGGGTGTCTCCTCAGCAGGAGTTGCAGCGGCAGCGCCCGGATATTAATGCAGGCCGTCCGGCCCGCGGCAGATTTCGGTGTGGCGCCAACCCGGTCCATGGCGTCTGTCCTTCAGAATTTCGATGTCGTACTGGAAGCGGTCGACCCCCAAGCGCCGGCATGAGGATTGCCCTCGCAGACAGACCATCGGTCCCAGTGAAGGCATCTCCCTGGCTTTTGAGGTCAGGCAGAGCAGGGCGGTGTCGTGGGCCCGCGCCAGGTGGGCCATGCGCGCCTGCAGCGGAAACGGAATTGCGGGATCGGCGTGCAGGTCCATCACCATCAGGCCGAAGGCGCCCGACCTCAGGAGCCGGTCCGCCGAACGCGCCGCGGACTGCGCATCGGGCACGTGGATGACGACGAGGGCATTCAGGTCCACGCCGTTTTCGGCGGCATCGGGGGCGAAGAAGGTATCCGGCGTGGCCGTGATCCAGGCCACCGGTTCATGCCCGAGCTGCGCATCCAGCACCAGCCGGAAGGCAGCCGTGAGCAGACCGGCTCCTGAACTGGAGGAGAGTTCGCAGAGGCGCCCGGCCAGATGCGCCAGCGACCAGCGTGGCGTTTTCGTTCGGGCCCTGATCCTGTTCAGATCGGCCTGGAGGTGCTGTAACCCGCTGTCCTGCAAGGCTGAAAAGCGTTCTCGTGTGATATTGTCCGGTACGTCCCGCACCTGGATGACCTTTCCCGGGGGTGAAAACGGTTCCACATGGCTCCTGAAGAAATGTTCACAAACAAAAAAACAGACATATGTCTTCTTTGTCAAGTGTTTTCTTCCGGCTTTATTTTATACCGGGTTCCGGACACAGGGAAACGGCGACGGCGTTTACCGAAAGAGGCCTTTAGAAATCAAGAAACCGCGGGAGTACCAGAAAGCGCCATTGTCGTCCCGGGGCGTGTTCTCGGGACAAGGAGAAACAACAAGACCCCCGAGTGGTTGCGACCGGGGGTCTTGTACATATGAACAGGCCGCCGGAATGCGGTTCAAGATAACCGGCGACCTGTCAGGTAGCTATTAACCTTCGACCTTTCGGCGGACTGAAAACTTCCTGTCTCTGGTTCGAAAGGCTTCCACTCCATCGCTGCCGTCAAGGTATCCACCCTACGACTGGGGAGATAGAAATCCGGGTCGCGGAAATATGTATCGCGACACCGGCTATTTCGGATGCCTTTTCTGTGAACTTGACAGTTGTGCGTGCATTTACTGCGTGTTCATTCCGCAGAGGTGGCTACCCTTTAATGCGATTGTATGCCCTTACTGCGAGCACAGTTGCCACACCTGCGTACAGCGCGATGCTGGCCTTATCGACGATCAAGTCCAGCCGTCCGCCGATTTCTGGGATGTTGCTAAGCGCGTCGGCTCCTGCCGCACCGCCGACGGCAAGTGCGAGCACAAGGAATGCCGTTGAGTCCTCAGCGTCGATTGCCACCGCCGCGTAGACCAATCCTAGGATGGCCAATAGCAGACCCAATGTCCCCTTGGCGAATTCATTGTCCGCGCCTAAAATGCCCCCCAAGATCGCCCCCACGGCGATCAGGATCACGACTATTCTACCTGCCATGTCTACCTCCCTAAAAAATAGTTACTTGCCGCGGCTCGTGGACGATTTCGGCCGCAACGGTTACCGACGGAGAAGCGTGGGCGTCGGGTATGCCTCCCCGTCACGAACATCCTGCAGAAACCACCTTCAGATTTCAGCGTGCTTGCTTTTGTGAACCGGTGGAGCCGGTCAATCCGAAACGAGTGGGATGCTTCCGTAAGATGATTCGCAAACCGCATCGCGCTTGACAGTAACGCATGGACGCCCGATTCGCGGGTTGCGTGATCGCGGACGGGACTGTTACATTCGACCCATCCGCGTGGAAAGGCCTGGCGATCGACAGGTTGGCCTGCCTTGCTCGAATTGCACTGAAGTGCAGGCCGTTGTACTACAAAGGATAGTGTTTCTGCAATAACATTTATACCATATGTGGGGGGTGCGTTGGAACGTACGGTGCAAATGGATTTACACGTTTCCTTAATAAAAGCATTGGCGCAAGCCTTGTCAAGTGAATTTATTAAGCATTAATCAAGCTTAATATTACCGATTCTCCAAGGAACAATTCGTATCGCCATTACGCACCGTCACCGCGCCCGTTCCGGGCTCTGCCGGGCGGATCAAATGCCGGGAATCTCTCGGTATGCAGTCAGCCCGGAGTCTTACCGCTCCAGAACTTCCAGACAGGCCTTCATTCGCAGGTCGTGATCAGCGAATTGTCTCAGCCAGTCCGCGACCGTCTTGCCGTCCGGCATTGTGGTATCCCGCTTTGCTCCGCTCTCCAGGAGGTATCGCGTCGTCTCCGCGTGTCCGTGGCCGGCGGCGCAGTACAGGGGAAAGTGACCGTTATCCGCGGTGGCGTTGACGTCCGCTTCATGGACGACCAGTTGCCTGACGATGTCCAGGTCGCCGTTCCGGGAAGCGTGATGAAGGGCCGTGTCGCCGCGCGCGTACCGTTCATGTACCAGTCGCGAATCGGTGCGAAGCATAGTTTCGACCCGGTGGACGTTGGCCAGAAAAACCGCGTAGATAAACTGCCGCGCGGCCTCATTTGACGGTTTCGTGTGCGCGTCGAGTCCGCCGTAAGCGATCAACAGCGATACGATGTCCTTGTTGTCGGGCACTTCGGCGGCGTAGTGGATCGCGTAACCGTCGTGAGCCGCCAGATCGGCGCCGCGGTCGATCAGGTACTGTACAACGTCGAGGCGGCGGCGCAGGCCGGCGTGGAAGACGGGGCGCCATCCGTACTTGTCGTCCTGATCGACCGAACCCGGGTGTTCCTCGACGATCTTCTTCAGTGTGTCGAGGTCGCCGGTACTCGCGGCTTCATGAATGGAATCGGACGCCATCGTTTTCCTCCGTGCGCGCTTGAGGCGAATCCGCAGCGGTTACCCGCGAGACAGGGCAGTGCGTTGCCGAACATGATGTAAGATAGGGTGCGGATCGCCGTGGAACAAGGAGAATGCGCCCTATGCGGGCGCCATCCGTCTGAACCGGAGGCTGGTTCTTGACCCGTTTTCGGGGAATATCTATATTCGCACGATCTATTGTATCCTGCGCGACGATATATCCGTTCAACCGGCTATCTCTCCAATAAGGAAAGGTTGGTCGATGTTTCCCGAACTCGATGTGCCTGTGAGCAAGGTGCGCGGCGTCGGCGCGAAACGGGAGGATCTCTTGTGTGAGGTCGGCATTTCCACAGTTGCGGATCTCATTCTGTTTCTGCCGTACCGGTACGTGGATCGTACGCGGCAGTCGCCCATCGCCGCGCTTCCGGCAGGCGCGGAGGTCACTGCGATCGCCTCGGTCCGCAGCGGAAACGTGGTTCCGGGCAGGCGGCCCCGGTATGTTCTCGTACTGGAAGACGAGTCGGGCACCCTGGAATGCGTCTGGTTTTCGGGGCATCGATATCTCCGGCGGGCGTTCTCGTCCGGCGACCTGCTGGCCGTCGGTGGCAAATTGACCAGGTATGGGAGCAAACGGCAGATGGTCCACCCCGACGTGGAGGTGATTTCGGATGGGGAAGAGGGCGCGCGAGTCCATACGGGACGCGTGATCCCCGTGTATTCGACAACGGCAGGGATGAAGGCGGAACGACTCACCAGCCGCGCGTTGCGTCGCATCATCTACCATGCGCTGGAAGATGTGCACCTGCCGGACCCGTTGCCGGACCGGATGAGGAACCGATTCGGTGCGCTCCCGCTGGCCGAAGCCGTGAGAAAGCTTCACTTTCCGGACGAAGCAACGGATGTTGAGGCGGCCAGGCGCAGGCTCGCACTGGATGAATTGCTTTACTTCCAGCTTCGGCTGCGGTTTTTGCAGGCGGACCGGGACGAGAAACCGGGACCCGTATTGCCCGCAGCGGGCCCTCTTGTATCGAAAATGCTGGAGACGTTGCCCTTCGAACCCACGAGGACCCAACGCCGCGCGATGGTCGAGATCGGCGACGACCTGATGCGCGCCAGACCGATGCGCCGCCTGCTGCAGGGAGACGTGGGGTCGGGCAAGACGTTGGTGGCAACGGCGGCCATGCTGTCGGCGGTGGACGGCGGCGCGCAGGCGGCGCTGATGGCCCCGACCGAGATTCTGGCTGAGCAGCACGCCGAGACCATCCATGCCCTCGCAGCGCCGCTGGGGCTGGTTGTCGCGCGCCTGACGGGTCGGCAGCGTCAGCGTGAGCGACGCGAGATCCTTCAAGGGTTGGCCTGGGGTCGCGTCCACCTGGTGGTGGGCACACACGCGCTGTTGCAGGAGGGCGTGGCTTTTGCCAGGCTCGGTCTCGCGGTCGTGGACGAGCAGCATCGATTCGGCGTCTTGCAGCGTGCCGCACTTCTGGATCAGGAAGGCGGCGCCCACCTGCTCGTGATGACGGCCACGCCCATTCCACGGTCACTGGCCCTGACGCTTTATGGAGACCTGGAGGTTACGGTGCTGGACGAACTGCCGCCCGGACGTCAACCCGTGAAGACCGGGTGGAGGGCCGCGGCGGACCGGGAAAAAGCCTATCGCTTTCTGCATGAACAGGTTTCGGCGGGTGGGCAGGCCTATGTCGTCTTTCCGGTAATCGACGATGCCGGGGCGAGGGACATCAGGGCCGCCGCCACGGCATTCGAGGAATTGCGTGACGGCGCGCTGTCGGGTCTGAGGCTGGGGTTGTTGCACGGCCGCCTCCCTCCCGCGGAGAAGGAAGCGGTGATGGCCGCGTTTCGAGCGGGATCGCTGGATGTTCTGGTCTCCACCACGGTAATCGAAGTGGGCGTGGACGTGCCCGGCGCGACGGTGATGATGGTGGAACATGCGGAGCGGTTCGGTCTGGCGCAACTTCACCAGCTCAGGGGCCGGGTGGGCCGCGGCAGCTCCGGTTCGTATTGTATATTGATCGCCGACCCTGAGGGTGATCTGTCGCCGGACGCGCGCGCAAGGCTGGATGCCATGGCCGCCACCGGCGACGGGTTCGCAATCGCGGAAATGGACCTGAAGATCCGCGGGCCCGGACAGATATTCGGCACCCGGCAGGCGGGGTATCCCGAATTTCGATTCGCCGACCTTACGCGCGACGTTGACCTGGTCCGGTCGGCCCGTGAGGAAGCAGCTGGACTCCTGGATCGGGACCCGAACCTCGAGCGCCACGACGTGTTGCGCCGACGCGTCGAATCCGTGAACCTGGAGGCGCAGACCGCCCGCGCGGGGTGACACGAACATCGATTTTGTGGCGGCGCCCGGCGGTTCAGTTGAGGGGATTGGGGTTGACACCTCCGGGGTTTTGTGGTACATTCAAAGACTGTTCCCGGTGAGGTGGGCTATGTCCGGAAACGCGCGTCGTATCGCGGTGGTCGGTTCAATCAACCGGGATACGATTTGTACGTCAGACGGGACCCGCACAGAAAGCTATGGCGGCATCCTGTACAGTATCGCGGCACTGGCCCAGATCGGGTCCGCCACGATTTTTCCCGTATGCAACGTGGGGAAAGACGTCGAAGACGCGGTTCGGCGTCTTCTGGGTTCGTGGGGTTCCGTGAAACTGGACGGCGTCCGGTTCGTACCCGATCGGAATCCCCATTGTTTTTTAACCTACGATTCCCACAACCGGAAACAGGAAACGCTTCTGGGCGGCGTGCCCCCGCTATCGATAGGGCGGCTTCGGCCGTTTCTTGACTGCGACGCGGTCTGCTTCAATTTCATCACGGGAATGGAGCTTGACCTGCAGACATTGCGGTCCTTCCGACGCGCTGCCCGTGGTCTCGTGCTGATGGACGTGCATAGCCTCACGCTGGGAATCGACAGAAGGCGCCGCAGGTTTTTTCGCCTTCCGCCCTGCTGGGAGGCGTGGTTGGGCTGCGTCGATATAGTACAGATGAACGAACGCGAAGCCGGTCTCCTTGCAGGCGCGTCTCTGCACGGCGGGGCGGCCACTGAGAGATTCGGCGAGAAAGTTCTGGCCCTGGGTCCGGACACGCTGTTGATTACGCGCGGCGAACACGGCGCCGATGCGGTTGCCGGAAATCCGCGGGGAGGCATTGAAGTTCAACGTTATCCGGCGAGGGCCGCGGATGTTCCCGTGGATGAGACCGGATGCGGCGACGCGTTCCTGATGGGCTTCGCGTGGTCGTTCCTCGAGACCGGCAGTATAGACGAGGCCAGCCGGTTTGCCAACCGGGTCGCGGGAATCACATGCAGCCTGCGGGGCATCGAACAGATGGCCCGGATCGGCGATTATCTGGAGCAATAGCAGGTTCGCCCGCCATGCTTTCACGTTCCGGCGGTATGGTGATGCCGGCCATTTCATCAAGGGGTTTGTCCTATGCAACAATACGATTTTCCAGGTCGGCCGAGCTTCGACCTGTCCCTGAGCCCGCGGCTTGTCTACTACGGTCTGGGCGTTCTGGTCCTGTTATGGCTGCTCAGCGGGATCTATATCGTACAGCCGGCCGAGCAGGCCGTGGTTTTGCGGTTCGGCAAATCCATGGGCGTGGAAGAGCCCGGTATCCACTACCATATTCCGTGGCCGATCGAGTCGGTGGAAATCGAACAGGTCAGCGAGGTTAAGCGGGTGGAGATCGGGTTTCGGACCGTCGCCGTGGAGCCCGTGCCGCGCTATCAGCCCGTTGCCAGGGAGGCGTCCATGCTCACCGGCGACGAGAATATCGTGAACGTGGAACTGATCGTTCAGTACCGGATCAGCGACATTGAAGCCTATCTTTTCAATGCCGCCGACCAGGTGCACGCCGTCCGGAGCGTGGTGGAAGCGGCGCTGCGCCAGGTACTGGGCCGATCGCCGATCGACGAAGCGCTCACAGAAGGGAAATTCAAGATCCAGGGAGAGATCGAGGAACAGGTCAAAGAGGTATTCAATCTCTACGATATCGGTTTGCACGTTGAGAACGTGAAGCTGCAGACGGTCTCGGTGCCGCGCGAGGTGGACCACGCGTTCAAGGACGTCGCCAGCGCCCGGGAAGACCGGGAGCGGCTGCGCAACGAAGCTGAAGCCTATCGGAACGAAGTGATTCCCAGGGCCCGAGGCGAAGCGGAGAAGATGGTACGGGAGGCGGAGGCGTATACAGTGGAACGCGTCAAGCGGTCCCAGGGTGACGCGGAGCGATTCCTGGAGGTGTTGACCGAGTACAGGAAGGCCAAAGACGTAACCGAAGTCAGGCTTTATCTGGAAACCATGGAGAAGATCCTGCCGGGTATTCAGAAATACGTGGTGGAGTCCGACGGCAAGGGGAGCGGTTTTCTGAACATGCTGCAGTTGCAGCCCAGGGCCGCGAGAAGTAATCAACCAGCGACTGCAGGGGGAAACTGAGGATGAAATCGTTAATCAAGGCAATTGTGGCGGTCGTGCTGGCGGGTCTCCTCATCGAATCGGTCCTGTTCACGGTGGACGAGCGCGAACAGGTGGTCGTGACCAGGCTGGGAGAACCCAGACGCACCATCCAGAGCCCCGGCCTGCACTGGAAAGTGCCGTTTGTGGAGCGGCTTCACTCCTTCGACGATCGTCTGCTCTACAGCGACGCGGACCCGGCGCCCATTTATACGCTGGACAAGAAGAACCTGACCGTCGACAATTTCGCCAGGTGGCGCATTGTCGACCCGCTGAAATTCCTGAAGTCCGTTCAAACGGTTCGCGGCGCCCAGTCCCGGCTGGACGATATCATTTACGCGGCGGTGCGCGAGGAGTTGGGCCGGCGGACGCTGGACGAGATCGTCTCCGGAAATCGGAGGGAGATTATGGACAAGGTCACGACGCGGTCGCGACAGGACGCCGCGGAGCTGGGCGTGGAGGTGGTGGACGTGCGCGTCAAACGCGCCGATCTGCCCGAGGAGAACAAGAAGAACGTGTTCGACCGGATGAGGGCCGAGCGCGCCCGGCAGGCCAAGGAGTATCGCGCCGAGGGCGAAGAAGCCGCCCTCAAGATCCGCGCGGAGACCGACCTGGAGGTCACGCGGATCAAGTCCGACGCGTTTCAGAAGTCCCAGCTGATCCGCGGACAGGGGGATGCCGAGGCGTTGGCGATCTATGCGAGCGCATTCCAGAGAGACCCGCGGTTCTACGAGTTTCAGCGCACCCTCGAAGCCTATGAAAAAACCCTCGGCGAAGGGACCACGGTCGTGCTGCCCCTGCGCACGGACTTCTTCAAGTATCTGGGTAACAGGAAACGGCGATGAACGCCCGGCGGTTCTGCCCGTTGATATGGGTGGTCTGCCTGCTCTGCCGGCCGGTTTCGGCCGCGGGCTGGGAACGACTCGAACGGGAAGGACTGACGCTTCGGTTTCAGGATATCGATCGCCAACGGGCCGGGGTGCTGCTGGATGAACTGATCTCCAGCAGATCTGAGGTCGCGCAAAAGCTGGGCGGCGGGCAGGACGTCCCGATCATCGTCTACGTAGCAGGATCACAGGCGCTCTTCCAGACCGTTACACGCGGGCGCATCCCCCACTGGGGCGCGGGCTGCGCCTTTCCCGCCGAACGGATCGCCGTGTTGCGCCTGCTGCCCGGGCAGCGCGGACAGGTCCTGAAGACCGCACGGCACGAAATCTCCCATATTCTGCTTCACCATCTGGCGCGGTCACGAGTACCGCGCTGGTTCGACGAAGGCGTGGCCATGTGGGCCGCGCAGGAATGGCGGCTCCGCGAAAGCACCGAGCTCTCCTATGCGATCTTTTCCGGCGGACTGGTTCCACTGGGTGAAATCGAGGGGGTGCTCGGTTTTTCGTCTTCAAAGGCGCGCCTGGCCTATACCGAAAGCCTTCTGGCCGTCCTGTATCTGATCCATCTGGGCGGTCCCGGAACGGTGGCGCAAATCGTCCAGACGCTCGGTACGGGCGTCTCGTTCGACGTCGCGCTGTATCGGATCACCGGGCTGACGCCCGGCAGATTTGAACGCGAGTGGGCCGAATACGCCGAAGGCCGGTTCAGCGCAACGGCCCTGCTGACATCGGCTGGGGCATTGTGGTTCTATATGACGCTGCTGCTGCTCGGCGTTTTCGTTGCGGTCCGCGTCCGGAACCGGCGGATTATCGAACAATGGGATGAGGAATCTCCTGAAGACGCCTTGCCGCTGCGACTCCGCCTCCGCGTGCGCCGCTCCGGAGACCGGTCGTGATCGTGGGGGTGACAGGGGGCATCGGCGCCGGCAAGAGCCGCGTTTGCGAATTCTTCGCACGGGAAGGCGCGTACGTGATCGAGGCGGACGAGGTGGGGCGGCAGGCGGTGGAAAAGCCGGCTGTAATGCGGGCGCTGACCAGGGCATTCGGCGAGGGTATCCTGGATGAAAACGGAGTTCTGAACCGCCGGGAACTGGGGCGTCACGCGTTCGCATCAACCCGGGCGAGGGACCGGCTGAACGCCATCGTATGGCCGCCACTGGCGGAGCAGTTGAAGGACTGCGCCCGAAGCGCGCTCGCACAACGCCCCGAACGCCCTGTCGTGATTGATGCCGCGTTGATCCTGGAGTGGGACGAGCATCGCGGGCTGTGCGACGTTCTGGTGGTTGTAACGGCGCCTGAGGCGGTACGGATCCGACGCACGACGGATCGAAAGGGGCTTGCCGAGGCGGAAGTCAGGGACCGGATGGCGTGTCAATTACCGGAATCCGACAAGATTGAGGCCGCCGACTACGTGATCGAGAACGCGGCGTCCACAACGGAACTTGAAACGCGGGCCCTCGCGGTCTGGCGACAGATCAGAAAACTCTGATAAAAAGCGACTTCAGAGAATTTCGCGACCGATTTCCATTGAATCGGAACTGCAAACCACATTCGTTCGAACGGCTGAATGACCCCGATGGCATCGCCCGTCGGGGTCTCATTTTTGTGCAGCGGTATCAGCCTCAGCCTACGTTGTGGGAAGGACATGGTGTTTACGGGAATACCAACATCGCCGTATTTCTGGGCGCCGGCGCGTCGGAAGCGGCTGGCTTTCCGTCCATGCAAGACCTGACCGAGCAGGTTGTTGGCGGGCGGGGCGTTACGCGGCACGGCGACGGGTGTTTCTACATAACCGGCGGAGAAGAACCGAAATCTGCGGAAGTAAGGTTACCCCTGAGCATGGTGAAGCGACTTCATGAAGAGGCTGAGACTTACCTGTCCGCACACACCGACAGGAAGGCCAATTATGAGGACATTTACTTCCTGGCGCGCCAGGCATTGGATGATGAGTTGGGTGAAACAGAGAATCCGGCGCTTCGCCAGTTTGTGGAAAGGTTGAGAGACGACTGGCTGTCACTCACCGATACCGTAGAGGAAAGAAGCGAAGCCGCGGTACATTCACCCGAACCGGGTGTTCCGGACGACCTGGGTGGCTTACTGTGGGAAACGTGCAACTACATAGCGGACGCCGTCAGGCGAAGCCTTCTGCTCTATCGTCCCGAACCGGACCGCATCCGCCAGGTGAATGCCGTCGAATACGCCTGCAAGGCCTTCAACGTAACCAGTATATCGACGCTTTGTCACGACACCCATGTCGAGGCTTTTTTTAAAGGACCGGAATGTTGCGCTCGCCGATGGATTCTCGGGCGGCGAGGATGACATTTCACATTGGAACGGCGATCTCACTTCGGAGGTGAAGATTCCATTCCTGAAATTGCATGGATCCATAGACTGGTACCGCTACAGGGACGGGAAAGTCAGACGCATCCCGCCAAATCTATATCCCCAACGCATGGAGGTTGACGGCGCTTTTCTGTACGCGGAAGATGTCCCGAGGATGCTGCTGGTCGGCGCTTTCAACAAACTTTCGGACTATGGTTCAGGGATATTTCGCGAACTCCGGCATTGCTTCAGATCGACCATTGGAAAAGCGAACACAATGGTCGTTTGCGGCTACGGCTTTGGTGACAGGGGCGTCAATAATGAGCTGATCGATTGGCATGCAGGACGGGAGGGACGCAGGTTCGTGATCGTTCACCCGGATCCTGACCGCCTCGCCGAAAACGTGCGCGCGGCCCTCCGGATTCATTGGGAGACCTGGCAGAAAACCGGCGCGGTCTCAATCATCGAAAAGAGATTCGAAGATATCGAAGCCCCTGAATTCGTGGAAGCCATTGCGCAAACGGCGAATCTTTGACCGACCGATTGGGACATCTGATTGATGTCGCTTTAGAGATCGGTTAAGGGAATAGCGGTAACATCCGGCGCAAGTGGTAGGCGGATGTCTCCCGGATGTACGACGTATCCGCGTCCGGCGCTTCCTTTGATATCGTCCTGGAACCTCCTGATGGAGGCGGCCATAGCCGGACGGGGCGTGGCGGACAGCTTTACTTCTATGGGGACGAGCCCTGCGCCTGCTTCGACCACGAAATCGATTTCGGTTCCCGCCAGGGTACGCCAGAAATACACCCGCGAGTCTATTCCACGGTGGGTCAACGTCCGAACGATTTCTGACAGAACCGCCGTCTCCAATATCGCGCCGCCCATGGGCCCCGATGCAGCATGGTTCGGGTCCTTTAGACCTACCAGGTAGCAGAGTGTCCCAACGTCGCTGAAATAGACTTTCGGTGATTTGGCCAGCCGTTTCCCGATGTTGGCGTGGTACGGTCGAAGGACGATGACCTGATAGGTGGCTTCGAGTACGGACAGCCAGGCTTTGATCGTATTGACGGCAACCCCGAGTTCGCGTGCGACATCGGCAAGGTTCAGGAGCTGGGCGCTTCGGGCCGCCAGTACGCGAAGGAAATTCTGGTACTGAATCAGGTCCCCGACCTGCCGCAGCGCGCGCACGTCCCGCTCGAGATAGGTCTGTATGTAGCTGGAATGCCAGAGGGAGACGTCCCGATGAGGCTGGTTCGCGAGTTCCGGATAGCCGCCTTGAAGGAAGTCCCGCCACAGTTCGCCGAAACCGGAGGTCGGACTCGCGTAAGACTGGCTTTCGCGTTCCCAGACCAGGGGAGTCTCAGGACGGCCTTCGGATTCACGCATCGACAGCGGCAGCAGGCGAAGAATGGCAGCGCGGCCTGCAAGCGACTCGGTGACCTTCTGGGCGAGCAGGAGATTCTGCGAGCCGGTCAATAAATATTGACCGTGCCGGTTGCGGTATGAGTCAATTTTCTCCTTGATATAGGGAAGGAGATCGGGCGCGTAATGCACCTCGTCAAAAATGACTGGCGGCGGATGCAACTCCAGGAATCCTCGCGGATCTTCGATAGCAGCCACTCGAACATCCGGGGGCTCTATGGATACGTAGCGAAACTGACGGCCGAACAATCGTTTAAGGAGTGTTGTCTTACCGGATTGGCGCGGACCGGTCAGGATGACGGCTGGGAACTCGCCGGCCGCCTTTCTGAGGACAGGTTCAAGAGATCGTTTGATGTAATGTTGGGCCATTACTGGAAAATATGCATTTTGAATGCAAATTGTCAACCCAAAACGCTGCGCATCTGAATCTGGTCTGACGCGATGAACCCGGTGCGGGAGTATCCCAATAAGACAAAAAAGGGCCCCTGTCCCCTGTAATTCAGGGGTTTTGTCGTTTCTTGGACGGAACCTTGGTTACGCCGTTTATTCCTGATTGGACTCCGCTTTCCGGCTCCATTCCTTCGCGAGCCGCCTGGCTTCGGCGATCTGGGCGGGTGTCATCGATTTTTCCAGATTGTCGCGCACGACGCTTCCCAGGCTGTCTCCGGCAGCGGCGGCCAGACTGCAGTGGGCGTGGGCTGCAACGTCGTCCTGCTCTACGCCCAGACCCATGGCGTACATCATTCCAAGCTGCGATCGCGCTCGCGCAAAGCCCTGATCGACCGCGCGGCGGAACCACTTTAACGCCTCTGCATAGTCACGGGGCACCCCGCGGGCGTTGGCGTACGTAATTCCGAGGAGGTACTGCGCGCCGGCGTGGCCCTGGTCCGCCGCGGAGCGGTAATGTTCAACCGCTTTGGCGAGATCCCTCGGCACACCGCGGCCGCGGGCGTAAGCCGTTCCCAGATTGAACCGGGCGTCGGCGTGTCCTTGTGCGGCGGCGGCACGGTACCATTGGACTGCCGCCGCGTTGTCCCGCTTCAGGCCCAGACCCTGGGCGTACATCCATCCGAGGCTGGCCTGCGCGTCCGCATGACCCTGATCGGCGGCGAGACGCAGCAACCTGACCGCTCTCGCGAAGTCCTGCTTCACGCCCTGCGCGCTCGCGTACATGGCCCCGAGAAGGAATTGCGCCTCGGCCTCGCCTTTCAGGGCGCGCCGCCGCAGGTCCTCCACGCCATCATCGCTTTGTTCTGTGGCGAAACCCGCTGAAGCAAGCACGAGAATTGTCAGGACTGTCATCGCCAGACGTAGTTGTCGGCTGCTCATCTTCGCACTCCCGTTAGACAGGCACTATCCATCAATGGCTTGTCGAGACGTCGAGAAAGCGTGTGTTTGGGTGGGGCTGACATTCCCGTGTGTCGATCTCAATGCCGTTCTCTCCGAACAAAAAAAGGAGAGCCTTGAGCGATGTAACGAAGCGCTTTAACCCTATTAATTACCGCCCACGCCTTGCAGGGTCGCCCCATGTGGATGCCCGGCCTCTCGCGCCGATGGATAGGATCGGCGTCCCCAACCGGTCATCGCGCCAGTCGCATCGGCGACACATCGTCGATCGTCTCGAGCATCTGCGACTCAATGCCGCCGCCCTGTTCGATTACAACTGTATCAAAATCGGACAGTGCTGTATCGAAATCGGACACTTTTCCGCGGCCGATTTTTGTTCATATTCGCAACCTATTGTTATTTCTATATTTGAATTGTCTGGCAGGGTATTTGCTTCTGAAACCAGGCGTACGGTTGGCGATATGGGATCGGCCTACCTCCAGCACGTGTGTCAATCGGGCAGTATTTCACTTTCTTACCAGTCGGAATCACTCCCGCGTTTCCAATCCGGGAATGAGCGCGCGAACGGAGACACCTGTGATCAAGAATCTCCTGAACGTCGCAATCCGCAATCTACTGCGGCACAGATTGTACACCTCCATAAATGTGTCAGGACTTGCAATCGGGTTGGCGGGAGGCATCCTGATCCTGTTGTACGTCAACCAGGAGTTTTCGGTAGATCGATTTCACACTCTGGGCGACCGGATTTACAAAGTGATTCGGGAAGTGCGCAAAACAACCCGTACTACCTATGAAAGCGGAACCTCAGGTGCGCTCGGACCTGAATTGGAAGCGTCGTTTCCTGAAGTAGAAAATACCATACGTATTTGGCAATGGCGCGTGTCCGCACAATTCGACGAGCGCAAGGGTGAGTATCAGTTTGCGCTGGTTGACGACGGCTTTTTCCGGGTCTTTGATTTCGACTTTATACGAGGCGATCCGGAGATCGCATTTCATACACCCAATTCGGTGGTCATTACTGACGACTTGGCGCTCCACCTGTTTGGCGACGATGACCCGATGGGCCGTTCTTTCTCAATCGAAAGCACCGTGTTCCCCGGCGAATTCACGGTTGCCGGAATCGTAAAGGCGCCGCATCTCTCGTCAGAACTGTATTTTCAGATCCTCTCTACGACGGTAACGCCAGTCGCGGAAGTGCGAGACAAGTGGACAATGTGGCAGCCAATGCTCTCCTGGCGGCCGGTGAAGACTTTTGTACTACTCAAGGCAGGACAGGACCCCGAAACCGTGCAAACAAAAATGCAGACGCTCATCGAGCGGTTTATGGGGGATGAAGTTGCGGCAAAATCAGCGTTTCATCTCCAGCCGATTCACCGCGTGTACCTGTATGGGGAGTCTGATTTCAATCCCGCGACCGGCGGCCGTATCCAGCGAATTTACCGGCTCGCGACCATCGGAATGATCGTCGTCGTGATCGCGTGCGTGAATTTTACCAATCTGGCGACTGCAAGGGCTGTCACCCGAAAGCGCGAAGTCGGTGTGCGAAAGGTGGTTGGGGCGCATCGCCCGCAACTGATGGTCCAGTTTTTGGGCGAATCTCTGCTCTTGACCGGCATCGCGCTGTTGATTGCCCTGGCGCTCGCAGATATATCCCTGCCTCTATTCAACCAATTCGCGCTGAGCGATCTGCACATCGATATGGCAATTTTGTCGGCATGTGCGCCGGCAGTTATTGCATTGACGATCTTGGCCGGACTCTCCGCCGGGACGTATCCGGCGTTTTTCCTCTCCTCCTTACGTCCGGTGACCGCATTGAAAGGCGGCGCGTTCTCGTCGTGGGGCACGTCGTGGCTGAAGAAGGGACTCGTGGTTTTTCAGTTTGGCATGTCCATTTTGCTGGTCATCTGCACCCTTGTCGTTTATCAGCAATTGCGATTTATTGACACAAAAGATATGGGGTTTACACGCGATCATATAGTCAGTTTACCCATTTTCGATCATGATGTTCTCGCGGAACCGAACCCGAAAAAACGTCTGTCGGCACGGCACCAGTTGGTGAAGCAGGTATTTCTCGAACACCCCAACGTCCTGAGCGCGTCGTCGGGGCGGTACAGAATTAAGGGATACGGTGGTAGGCCGCGCTTGCTCTGGCCCGACGGGGACCGGACAAGAGAGCAGACGATTCGTGTCAACGAAGTTGATGATTCATTCTTTAAGACTTTCGAAGTCCCCGTGCTCCGTGGTCGCGCATTCTCACCCGATGTAGCAAGTGATACATCGGAGGCGATGATCCTGAACGAGACAGCCGTGCGCCTGCTGGGCTGGGAAGATGATCCGATTGGCAGACAGATCGAGTCGCCAGCCTTCAAGAACCGGACCTTGACAGTAATTGGCGTTGTGAAAGACTACCACAGCTTGTCACTGCGAGAAGAAATAGAGCCCCTGGCTTTTCTCGAAGCGCAGTGGCATCGCTTCGCGCCGGAGGAGCCGTTTAAATATCACTTTATGGACGAATACATGGAGTGGATCTACCACAGCGAGAGACGCACCGGAAGAATGCTCGGGGTGTTTTCGTTGCTGGCAATCTTCGTGGCGTGTCTGGGCTTATTCGGACTCTCGGCGTTTGTGGTCCAGTCTCGCACCAAGGAACTCGGTGTTCGTAAGGTACTTGGCGCATCCACGTCACATTTGGTGATGCTGGTCTCTCGTGAATTCCTACTGCTCGTTCTTCTTGCCAGCGTCGTCGCCTGGCCAATCGCTTACAATCTGATGAGCGACTGGCTTTCAGGTTTTGCCTATCGGATTTCCCTGAACGTCGTGCCGTTTGTCGTGAGTCCGCCACTGGCACTTATCATTGCATTCGCGACCGTAAGTATCCAGGCAATCCGTGCAGCTCAATCCAATCCGATCGAGGCTTTGCGAGATGAATGAAAGGGAGTAGGATAAAGCCGGTGTTCCGACCAGCCCTCGTTCTCTTCTTCTCGCGATACGGGCTCGGAACCGTCTCCGGCTAAACCTTGAACGTTAAGATATCGACCTTGAGTCGGCCCGGTTCGGTTTCGGTAAGGTCCATGTCCTGGTTGAGCCAACGATGATCGGCCCGTCCTTCGCATTCGCGGCCTCGCCGACTTAGTCCAATCACCGTTCCCCTTTCTTCAGGAAGGGGGTCAGGGGGCAGGTCCGTCCGCGTCTTCCGATCCCAGTTCCGTGAGGCAGGTGTCGACGACGACGTCGCTGGTGGTCGCTTCGGCCGTGATGACGCGGGTGGCGCCTGCGGCACGCAGTGAGCTTTCGTCCATGTCGTACAGGGTGCGCGCGATGATGGGGGTGTCCGGAGCCGCGCGCCGAATCGCGCGGACGGCGACCTCGGTCGCCCGGGTGTCGTTGATCGTCACCACAACCAGACGCGCATCACCGCATCCGAGTTCTTCGAGGACTTCCGTCTGGGTGACGTCGCCGTACACCGCCAGGTCTCCCGCTGCATGCGCCTTGCGGACGTTGTCCACGTTGACGTCAACCGCGACGCAGGCGAATCCCGCGTCCCGGGCCGCGTGGCAGACCTCCCGGCCCGCCCTGCCGTATCCGGCGACGATTACGTGTTCGCTGTGCGGTTCGCGCGTGTCGATTCCGGGAGGCTCGGCGTCCAGAATCCGGTTGAGCCACGGAATACGGGTGACCCCCAGCGCCAGGTGTGGGGCGAAAGCAATCGCGATAGGTGTGAGCAGCATGGACAGGATGATCGACAGGAGGAGGTTGTGGGACAGTCCGGCATCGAGAAGGCCCGTCCCCGAGGCCGCGTTCAGCAGAACGAACGAGAACTCGCCGATCTGACACAGAGTCGCCGCGGACTGAATTGCGACGCGGAGCGGAAGCCGGAGGATCAGGCCCATCACGAATACGATGACGAACTTGCCAACCAGAATCAGGCCGCACAGACCAAGCGTCGGTAGCAGGTGCGCAAGTACATCCGAAACATCCAGCAGCATGCCCACGGACACGAAGAAGAGGCTGGCGAAGGCTTCGCGTACGGGAATCAGGTCAGACATCGCCTGGTGACGAAACTCGCTGCCGGCGACGACAAGGCCCGCGAGGAACGCGCCCAGCGCCAGCGATATTCCTGCCATCGACAGGACCCAGGCAATGCCGAAACACACGAGAAACACCGTGAGTACGAACAGCTCTCTTTCTCGCGATCTGGCAACGAATGCGAGAATGTAGGGCACGGTTCGATTGGCGGCAACAAGCACGCCCGCCAGAATGGCGAGGCCCGTGGCGGCCGCGACCGCGATTTCCCACGTGGTACCGTCCTGACCCGCCAGAAATGGAACCGCCAGGATCATCGGAACCACACACAGGTCCTGGAAGATGAGTATCCCGACGGCCAGGCGGCCGTGCGGCGCATCCAGTTCACCACGTGCTGAAAGTCCGCGCAGCACAATGGCCGTGCTGGATACCGCGACGATGAAACCCAGAAACACCGCGGGCCCGGGCGTCATTCCGAACCAGAGTGCCGCCAGCGCGGTGCAAAGGATCGTGGCGCTCACCTGGATGCCGCCGCCCAGCAGGATGGCATGCCACAGCCGCCGCATATGGCTGAGCGAGAGCTCCAGGCCGATGCCGAAGAGCAGGAGCACGATCCCGACCTCGGCCATGATCTCGACCTGATGCGTGTCGTCCACGAGTCCGAGCGCCGTGGGTCCGGCCAGCATGCCGGCCAGAATCAGACCGGCGATCGGCGGAATGCCCGCGCGGCGCAGTACCGTTGCGACCAGGACCGCCGAACCCAGTATGATGATCAGATCCCCGAGAAAATCGAATTCATGCACGCGCTCCGGCCTCCACGAAAAATCATCGGAACCCGCGGCCAGGGCATGGGTCGGCCACCCACGCATCCGGTGGGTTCGTACGCAGACGTTGTTCGAATTGAGTATGAGTACTCATTATATATGACTTCAACGGGACCAGGTCAATCTCGAAGTGCAATTTGCAGTAGAAAATCAGCAGCAATACCGGGTGGCAGCGCAGTTGGCACATCGGAGAGGGTATCGGAGTGACACGGCAGGTTTCGACTCAACGGCGAACAGCGAAATCGGCGCTTGCATCGGACCGGTTTATGGACTATATTTGGACAGGAAGGGGGGTATTCATGAAACTGTCCAGCCGGATCAAGCCAATCAGCTACCTCAAGGCCCATGCCTCGGAGATCGTACGCACGCTCGGCGACCGTGGAGAGCCCTTGGTAATCACCCAAAATGGCGAAGCCAAGGTGGTGCTACAGGATATTGCCAGCTTTGAGCGGACGCAGGAGACGATGGCGCTGCTCAAGATGCTCGCTTTGGGCACTCGCCAGATCGAGGCCGGTCAGGTCGAATCCGCGGCGGACGTGGTTACGCGGCTCCGGGAGCGGACACGGAATCGCTGATGTCCTTTAAAGTTGAACTGACCGCCGCAGCCGCCAGCGACCTTGAAGAGATTTACGACTATATCTGCCGACATGACTCGCCGGCCAACGCGGAATACGTGCTGGATCGGATCGAGAGTGTTTTTCAAAGCCTTTCCGAACATCCGCAGCGTGGAAGTTACCCGGGGGAGTTGCTTGACATCGGGGTGCGGGAGTACCGTGAAGTTTTCTTCAAGCCATACCGCATCATCTATCTGGTGGCAGGCGATACAGTATACGTGCTCGTCATCGCAGACGGGCGGCGTGATATGCAGACGCTGCTGCAGCGGCGTCTGCTACAGGGGTAGGGCATTTCTGTCGTCAGTTGGATTCAGCGTCGCAGCGAAAACACAATTCCGGCGCCTAGACATGTCAAACGGATAGCTGGCTTAAATATGGAGTCGCGTAGAACCCATCGATATGATAACCCAATACAACAAGCCCCCGCCGGGAAGATTCCCACGGGGGCTTTCTATCAGATGAGCGGTCGGGAAGCCGCTGCCGATCGTCTTTACTTCTGACGTCGAATCTCCACGTACCGTTCCAGGCGCGCGACCTCGCGATCGTCCACGTACTTGCCGATTTCGCGGCGGAACTGCTCGATGTTCGAATAGGGACGATACTCCTCGAACTCGTGCGCCATGCGTTTGCCCACGCCTGGGATGGCGAGGATTTCGGCTTCGGTGGCCGTATTCAGGTCGATGGGCACAAAGACGAATCGCCCCATGCGATCCACCTCGGCGTCGTCCAGATATTTGCCCATCTCGCGCTCCCACTGGGCGATGGCCGTATAGGGACGGTACTCCTCGAACTCGTGGGCGATCCGTTCTCCCACGCCCGGCACCAGGAGCATCTCCTCGTTGCTGGCACTGTTCAGGTTGATCGGAACGAACATCTGCACGTAGAGTTTCTCCGCTTCCTCCCGGCTCAGGTGCTGTTTGACCATCGCGTGCAGCGCTTCCATATTCAGGAACGGGCGCTGCTGCTGAATCGCGTCGGCGAGTTCCTGGCTCATCCCCGGGAGTGCGCCGAGTTCATCGCCTACAGCAAGATTCGGGTTGACAACCACGGGGCCGCTCGCGCCTTGCGCTGGAGCGTCTTCGGGTCTGGGCGGTTCATTCACTTCCGTATCAGCGCAGCTCCACACCAGCGCGAGTCCCAGGAAGCCCACAGCCAGGCGGGTTAACGCTCGTTTTTCCGCGATGTTTGCCATATTCTCCTCTTTAGTTTCGAATTCAACTTCATAGCGTGTCGAACCCGCGCCAGCCGGGCAGGGCGGCCGCCTGGCGGACCCACGCTGTCATCTGCGCCTCGTCGAGTTCGCCTTCGTAGACGTCCACCCAGCGCGTGTCCCTGTCTTTGCCCGAGCCGGGAGGGACGGGTCGCAGCGACGCGCCGTTGAGGAAAGTCACCTTGACGTAACGGGTGAAGACGTGGTAACTCGCGAACCAGCCCCGGCCCTCGATGCCATACCACGGCGAGTTCCACCTCACGGCCTTACGCACGTCTGGTACCGTGCGAACGATGAGGTCGTCGAGGCGCCGTCCGACGTCGCGCTTCCAGCCCGGCATGGCCGCGATGTACGCTTGCACGGGGGCGTCGCCGTCGGCCTTCGCGATCTGTGGATTGCCTCCCGAGAGGAGTACCGGCTTTGCCCCGGTCTTCCTTGCAGTCTCGGGCGCCTTCCCGGTCGTCCCGGCATCCATGGCGTTCCCCCCAGTCCGCGGTTCCGGGCCGATTTGAAATACCCGGTTACAGCTACGTCCTTGCGGGTTTTCGGTCCCGGCCTTCGTTTGGCTTCTGATACGACGAGGCCCCGGAGGATGCGTCCTTCGGGGCGTCATTCAGTCGTATGCGATGACGGTCGAAAAATGGCTCCGGCGGTAGGACTCGAACCTACGACCTAGTGGTTAACAGCCACCCGCTCTGCCAGCTGAGCTACGCCGGAACCCTGGCATTCTGAAGCGGGATGAAATTACCACAAGGCGCCTTTGGTGTCAAGCACAAAATCAGTTTCTGCGGCCACCGCCGACACGGCAAAGAGGGCGATTCTCGCGTATAATCGCAGGGTGTGCGGTTGGGGTCTGTGTGCGGGGATTCGGCCTTGACATGATGTCAGGCGCCGTCTAACTTGGTGCCCTGACCTGATCCAGGCGAACCCTATCGACCGGATGTGGAATGAACCCGATTTCACAGGGGATTCTGAAGCGACTGCGGCAGCCTGGCAATATCGCAAAAGCGACGTTGCCGGATGAGTTCGTGTGGCCGGCGTACGACGGGTACAGCCTGGCGAACGTGGCGCCCACCGTTTTGCGGCATTTCGGCGTCGGCGGGATTCGGTCGCCGGGGCTGGCGGAAGAGGTCGTGGGCGGCGAACTCGTCGGCGCGGAGAAGCTGGTCGTCGCGCTGGTGGACGCGTTGGGCTACCTGACGTTGACGCAGGCGATGGACTCCGGTACGGTACCCGGCTTCCATGCGCTGGCTGAACGCGGGCGATTCGTGCCGCTCACGTCGGTATTCCCGTCGACGACCGCGGCGGCGCTTTCGTCGTTTCACACGGGGCTGCCGCCGGCCGGACACGGCGTCGCCGGCTACCGGATGTACATGCCGGACCGTGGATACGTGGCGAATATGATCCGGTTGAGCCCCGAGGCCGACGAACGGTTCGGGCGGATGCTGCTGAACAGCGGCGACGCCAGGACGCTGCTGGGCGTGCCCACGGTACACAGCCTGTTGACGGCGGCGGGGGTTTCGTCCTATTGCATGATTCACCGGTCGCTGGCGCACAGCGGCCTGTCCGAGATGTTGTACGACGGCGCTACCGACGTGATTCCGTTCGTGAACGCATCGGACCTGTTCATCCAGGTTCGAACCATGTTGACCTCGGATCCGGGACGCCCATCGTGTATCTGGCTGTATACGGACACGATGGACACGATCCAGCACAAATACGGCACCAGGGGCGAAGAACCGGAGGGAGAGATCCACAGTCTGGGCTACGCGATTGAACGAGAGTTGCTTTCGCCCCTCGAAAGTCACGACGTGAGCGCCGCGTTCATGCTCCTCGCCGACCACGGGCATATTCAGGTTGACGAGGCGGATATCGTACCGGTCGCGGCGCTGCGCGGGCTCGACCACCGGCTCGCGGCGCCGCCGACGGGCACGGCGCGGTCGGCGTATTTTCACGCGCGTGACGGCGCCGTGACGGATGTCATGTCCGCCCTTGAATCCGGGCTGGCGGGCGCCGCGTTCGTCGTTGAAACCGAAACGGCTCTCGCCGACGGCCTGTGGGGAAACGGACCGCGTGCGCCAGGACTCTCAGGCCGGATCGGCGACGTGCTTGCGCTGATGCGCGGCAGCGCCACGCTGTTCCACGCATACAGGGACGACGCCGTTCCGTCCGATATCGCGGGCGGCCGGCACGGAGGGCTGCACGAGCGGGAAATGCTGATCCCCTTCTTCATCGCCAGGCTCGGCCGCCGCCGCTGAGGAGCGTGTCGTACGCTGGAATTCCGCCGGATTTTCAGGTCCGAATCCACCGGTCCCTTGAGACCCCGATCCTGCTGAAAACGGTTGACGCCGAGACCGGAATCCGGTATTTTGATCTGGCTCTTCAGTGGATATTCTGTAGGGGATTTTCCGCCCGGATGGTGCGTGAATTGACCGACGCGGACGAAGCCGGAATGGAAATGGCGCTTGCCGAGGCGCGCGCCGCCGGCGATGCCGGCGAGGTGCCGGTCGGCGCCGTGATTCTGCGGAACGGCGAGGTGGTGGGACGGGGGCAGAACCGCATTCTGAGGGACAACGATCCCACGGCGCACGCGGAGATGCTGGCCATCCGGTCCGCGACGTCGCGCACCGGAATGAAGTGGCTGACCGACTGCGTCGTCTACGTCACGCTGGAACCGTGCGCGATGTGCGCGGGTGCGCTCGTGCTGGCTCGGGTGTCCCGCCTGGTGTTCGGGGCGGACGATCCGAAAACGGGGGCGTGCGGTTCACTGCGTAATGTTGTCGATGATGAGAGGCTTAACCACCGGATCGACGTTCGTCGATCCGTCCTCAAAGAACCCTGTTCGGAGATTCTGAAACGGTTCTTTCAAGATTTGCGCCGGAAAGACGCGTAACGCGGCGCCGGAAGTCGGCGTCGCGAACCGGTTTGCGGCGTGTCCTCCACTAGAGCGGAGAGGTGCTGGAGCTGGTTGAACAGGCCGGTCTCGAAAACCGGTGTACCCTTACGGGTACCGTGGGTTCGAATCCCACCCTCTCCGCCAAATATCCATTAACACATTTATAATCAGTATTTTAAGAATCTCATTCCTGTAGCGAGTGAATGGCGGACCGGACAGGTGCATATGCAGTCCGCTTTTGCGAATGGACTGGGACATCGCAATCGACGTCACCTCCGAGGCTGACCAGGATCGTACAGATCCTCGGTCTTCCACCAATCCCGTTGTTACACAAACCGCTCGCCGCCGACCCGGATGCAACACGAAGTGATCTCGGGGCACAACCCCGATCTCCCGGACAGAGGAACACGGCAACACTGAGGGCCGATGAATAGCAGCAACCCTCGTCCAATTTGGCACCCGTGGGGAGAATCCGGATCCTGCTGGAAAAAGTTGCGGATATTGGGTGAATATTGTATCTTAATATTGAGTCCGCTCCGAAAACGGG
>JAAXHE010000364.1 GCA_012271065.1 Candidatus Latescibacterota bacterium | reverse complement strand
CAATTTATCTTCGGATTAAGGTTAGTGCCGGAAAGATTGGCGATACGAAAGAAAGGGAGGTGGCGAGGATCGAGGCTCTGGAAACAGCGGCCAAAGAAGCGCGGGCGGCGGGGAATTATGCTCAAGCGGTGCTGGCGTATCAAAGTTTGTTGGCGCTAAATGGTGGGGAACGGGTCCGGGCCAGGGGGACGAGAGAGTTGGGAAGCGTGTATATGGAAATGGGTGATATAGAGTTGGCTGCTCAACAGTTCAAGCAAGTATTGAGGACTTTTGTTTCTGCTGAGGATAAGCAGATACGATCCCAGGTGCTATGGTGCAGTATTCTTATGGGAGATATTAAGTTAGCCCATCAGTCATTGATGTAGATTCTGACGGCATTACCGAATATTTGCAAGTTGAGGATTGGAAGCGTTTGAAATTGGTGAGGGAATTGCCGTCGGTTTTGCCCAGGCGGTGATGTACATTTCCTTCCGGCAGTCCGAATAAGCCCCTAGGCTATTGAGTCCGGGGGCTTGATTGGTACATAATTATGAGAAAATTGAGTCTTATATCACACCTGTCCAAAATCGGTTTCTGTCTTGGACATCATCTGGTTCACTTCCGCGAAGCAGTACCTCGACCAAGGCCGCCTGAATTTCACAAACTGCGTATGTTACGGTCTCAATGAGTAGACGGGAACAGCACAACTATGGCCGCTGGAAAAGTCACTTTGTTCTTGGACAACATTGCAGACGATGGCAACCTGGTTTTCATTATTCGGGTCAAACCCGTACAAAATCGCCAATTAAAGCCACCTTTCGAACATCTTCTCAGAGAATCCCACGGTTTTTGGACAGCAGTGATTCCAAGTCAAACATGACTTAAGGGCACCGGAGAATTGTCCGATGCCCTCAAAGGATCAACCTGGGGGTTTTCCATGCACACGGCAAGAAGGTATCACATCTATCTTCTTCTCAGATACCGATATGCCTCATCATGCGTGTCGATGCAGATAAACTCGACCGCACCGTCATTGTGGACTACGAATGCTAATCTGTAATTCTGATTTATTCGTGCAACGTAACATCCATATGCCTTCTTGAGTTTTCTTCCTTTTGACAGTGATCCGTTCTGCAATTCGCATATAAGGGCCTTCAGACCCTCTTCTATCTCCGTCCTCAATCGCTTTGTGTTTTTCCTGAAGTACTGGCTGTATTCAAATGAAGTTATCGGCGGCAACTGAATCCCGTCCACGCCTACCCCCACAGATCAGCAATTGCCTCCTCGGCCGATTGATATGTCTTTTCGGGTCTCTCCTTGCTTTTCCCATGAGCAGTAAGCATCCGCCAGCGAACTTCCTGAATGAGCGAAATGAGATCATATAGCCTCTCATCAAACTCCACTAACTTAGTGTCGACACCATCATCAAGACCATTTAGAAACGACTTCCAAAGAGAAGTCTCAAATTCACTTCTCATTGCCTTGAGTTCTTCTTCGTTCTTTCTGAACTCGGAGATTCGTCTTTCTGTCTCCCGGGGATTGTACATTGCGATAAAATCATCAGGCGAATACTCAAGGCCATGCAGAACCGGCTTCAAGGCACTGATCCAGTTCTCAATCACCTCAACAAGGTGACTCAACACGCTCCTCGCGTCCCGGACATGCCTTTCGTACTCTGATAAATGGTCTCGGAGTCGTTCTTCGATATGCCAGAGACGAGGGTTCCTTTTACGTGACTCATCCCTTGCGGTAAGGACGATTTTGTTGTTCTCAATGGACGAAAGCAATTTCGACATAGACTTCATGTCTATAACGGGCAGTGTCACAGCCATCGAATCCCCCTTGTGAAATATCGGGAAATAATAGCCGGTTTCAAAATCCAAGTCAACCGAAAAGTCCCCATGACAAGGGTTTCCTCTTTCTTGTCGTGATTCCCGTATAACGCCTCGATGCGGCTCTTCTCCATCAGTTCGAGAACGGCGTTCCCGAGTCCAAACGAGATCAAGTCGTCGCTGCTTCAGACGTTGCTTTATCCATTAAGGTGGCGGGCAACCCCAATTGTCGCTTATAGCGTTCTGACATTGGCGTTCACTCCTTCACACCGGCCGAAACACCAGTTGCGTTGTGCGGCCTTCGCCCTCCCCGCGATGCAGGTAAATCGCGGTTACCGGTATGCCGATTTCGATGGAATCCGGGTTCCGTGCGTCGACGCCTTCTATCCGGGCGACGATTCTGGGACCCTCGTCCAGTTTGACGACGCCGGTACAATACGGGTTCTTGCGATTGAAGCCCTCCTCCTGCATGGCGGGCGGGCCGATGGATATGCTCGTCAGGGCGACGAGCCTGCCGGCGCCTTTCATCCCGGCCCACCGCATTTCCGTGTGATGACATTCCGCGCACATTGGACGCGGCGGAACGAACGTGGCCCCGCATCGGCAGCACGTCGACCCCATCAGTTTCTCTTCCCGGAGGAACGCTTCGAACCCGTAGTCGCTGATCGGTTGCGTCGCCAATTCCTATCGCCTCTCAAGGATCGTAAACGTGCTTGTGCCGCCGGTGCCGCCGAGGTTATGTGCCGCGCCCAGGCGCAGGTTCCCGTTCGGCACCTGTCGCGCGCCGGCCCGTTGCCTCAGCTGTTCCCAGACCTCGATCAGCTGCGCGATGCCCGTCGCGCCCACGGGATGACCCTTGCATTTCAGCCCGCCGGAGGTGTTGATCGGCTTCGGCCCGTCCAGCCGGGTCGCGCCCTCACCGGCGGCCCTGCATCCCTCTCCCGGGCCGAAGAAGCCGAGATCCTCGACATGCAGGATCTCCGCGATGGAAAAGCAGTCGTGCACCTCGGCGAACTGTATGTCATCGGGACCGAGGTCCGCCATGGCATAGGCTTCCCGGGCGGCCCGGCGGGTGGCCTCGAAGCTCGTCAGGTCCGGCGCGGCGTGGAGTCCCCTTCCGCTGCCCTGGCCAAGGCCCGCCACGTAAAGGGGATCGTCTGTAAACTGCCTGGCCATCTCTTCACCGACCAGAAGAATACACCCGGCGCCGTCGCTGATGGGACAGCAGTCGAACAGATGCATGGGCCAGGCGACCGGCGGGTTGACGCTGGCGTCGCGCAGGAAGTCCTTTTCATCCTCCCATCGCGGCGCCGGTTTACCGCTCGCTTTCGCGCGCGCCGCCTTCGATTCCATAATATCTGCGATTGAAGCCCGGAACTGCGCTTTCGAATTCAGCGGCGCGTTGTCGTGGCTCTTGATCGTCACGTCCATCAGGTGCTCGCGCGTCGCTCCGTACTTGTGGAAGTATGCCGTCGCGATCGCGCCGAATACGCCCGGAAACGTAAAGCCTGACTTTCGCTCATAGGGCGCCGACGCCGACGCCAGGCCCTCCGCCACGTCGGCCGTGGAGCGTTTCGACATATCCTCCACGCCGCCCACCAGGACCATATCGTAGAATCCCGACGCGATGGCGAAGACGCCTTCCCGGAAGGCGATTGCACTGGAAGCGCACGCGCCCTCCGTGCGGGTCGCAGGTCTGGGAACCAGGCCCAGCGCGTCGACGAGAATTGCGCCCCAGTGGGACTGATGCACGAAGAAGTCGTTTGTGAAATTGCCGATATAGAGCGCATCGATATCGCCGGGATCCACACCCTTGTCCACCGATTCGATCATGGCGCGAAAGGCGTCCACGAACAGGTCCGTGGAATCCCGTTCCCGGAACATGCCGAACGGCGACATCCCGGCGCCCACGATTGCGACGCCGCGCCCCAGTCTTCGTTTCTTGATCATAGCAGATCGCCTCGGCATGCATTACAGTTCGACCGGCAGGCGTGGGAACTGACGGGGCGCCCGACCGGAACAGTACCCCGTTTGGATCGGGGCGGATCCTCAGATCACCCGGCTCTCCCTGCCGCCCCAATACGGCGCCCTTATGAGGTTCTTGACGACCTTGCCGTAGTTGTTCTTTGGCAGTTCCTCGACGAAATCCACCGATCCCGGCTTCTTGAAGCTGGCGATTCGGCCTTTGCAGAAGTCGATCAGTTCCTCACCTGACACGTCGCGCCCGGGCGCCCTGACCACGACCGCCTTGACCGCCTCGCCCCACTCGGGATGAGGCACGCCGATGACCGCGACCTCGAAAACGGCCGGATGCCGGATGAGCACCTCTTCGATCTCGCGGGGGTAGATGTTCTCGCCGCCGCTGATGATCAGGTCCTTGGAGCGATCGAGCAGAAAAACGTAGCCGTCTTCGTCCATGTACCCAACGTCGCCTGTATGAAGCCAGCCGTCTTTCAGAGCGGCCGCGGTGGCGCCCGGATTGCGCCAGTATCCCTTCATGACCAGGTCCGAGCGGGTAACGATCTCGCCGATGGCGCCCGGCGGGAGTTCAAATTCCTCATTGTCCAGGATCCTGATTTCGACGTCGGTGCGCGCAAAACCCACAGAACTGAGTCTCTTCATCTGTTGCGGGGTACCGTTCAGAACGTGGTCGCGGTGGGGCAGGCACGTGATCGTCATCGGGGATTCGCCCTGACCGTACAGCTGCACCAGGCACGGCCCCAGCTTTTCGATGGCAACCCGTAGGTCATCGGCCAGCATCGGTCCGCCACCGTAGTTGAGGATCTTCAGCGATCGAATATCGTACCGGTGCAGCGCAGGGCTCTCGGCTATACGTTTGACCATAGTCGGCGCCGCGAACATGTTCGTTACACGATACCTTTCGATCGCCTCCAGGACGTTCTCGACGTCAAACGAAACAGTCTCCGGAATGACGTTGGCCGCGGCCTTGCCGACGTTGGGCAGGGCGTACAGGCCGCTCCCGTGGGACAGCGGCGCCGCGTGCAGGGCCACGTCGTCCGGACCGAAACCCTGGCAGATGTCCGAATAGAAGTTCATCGTCATCGCCAGCAGATTGCGGTGCGTCAGGAGCGCCCCCTTTGGCTGAGCCGTGGTTCCGGACGTGTAGAACACCCACGCCACGTCGTCGTGCCTCACATCCGCATCGTCAAATCCGGTACTTTCCGCGCGAATCAACGTCTCATAGTCCAGTATTCCCTCGTGTGCATCCGCGATGGTGACGACGTTTCGGACGCGGGGCAGGCGCTCCCTGATCTGCGAGACCTGCGCGTTGAATTCGGAAGAGATGATAACCAGTACAGATTCCGAATGGTCGATGACAAACGCGTATTCATTGGGATGCAGGCGAAAATTGATCGGCACGGCCGCGGCGCCGACCTTGAAACACGCGAACATGGATTCAAGCATTTCCGGGAGATTCTGCATCAGTATGGCGACGTGATCGCCGCGGCGGACGCCCAGCCTGCCAAATGCGTGCGCCAGCCGGTTCACGCGCTCGTTGAACAGGGCGTAGGTCCACCGCCCGGGACCGCACGCCACGGCCAAATTCTGAGGATACGTGCGCGCGGATTTCGTCAGCAGCGTGCCGATGTTCATGGCCGGCCGTCGCTTCTCTAGAAAAAAAGCCCGCCGCCGCGGGCTTCCGATTCGTATTGCAGAATAGCCCGACCCATCGACAATAGCCTTGGTTGATCGTGATCGGGACCGGGGTGGTTTCCGCGCGTACGTGATATACACCGGATTTACGCTGCGGGGATCATGGTGATGCAGACCGGCTGAGGGGTCTCCACCTGATGGCCGGTCACGGCAAGTCTCCCCGTCCCTCCGTCGATCCGATACGTAACGATGTTATCCGTGTTCTGATTGGCGGCAAACAGGAACCGTCCGGAGGGATCCACCGCGAAATTGCGCGGGAACTCGCCGCGGGTCGACTCGTAGTCCACAACCGATAGCTTCCCCGTGCCTGAGTCGACTTCAAATATGACGATACTGTCGTGCCCCCGGTTCGAGCCGTACACGAAGCGCCCGTCCGGCGACACGTGGATATCCGCACAATAGCTGGTATCGGTGAAGTCCGGGGGCAACGTGGAGATTACCTGGATCGTCTCCAGGACTCCTCGATCTTCATCGTACGCGTACGTCACGGCCGTATTGTCCAGCTCATTGATCAGGTATGCGTGTTTCCGGTTGGGATGAAACGCGAAGTGCCTGGGTCCGGCGCCCGCCTGAACATCCACCCCGGGGGGATCGTTCGGCGCTATCGTCTGCTTTTCCGCATCCAGCCGGTAGACCAGCACCTTGTCGATGCCAAGGTCCGCTGAGACAGCGAATCGGTTGCCCGGATCGATGGTGATGGAATGCGCATGCGGCCCCTGCTGTCTGCCCGGATTCACACTGGAACCCTCATGCTGAAAAACGGAAGTGGCCTCGCCCAGACTGCCGTCGTCCATAATGGGCAGCGCCGCCACGCCGCCGCTGGAATAATTGGCCACCAGCACCACCCGACCGGTTGCGTCAACGCTCACGTGGCAGGGACCGGCGCCCATACAGGACTGATGGTTCAGCGAACGCAGGGCGCCCGTGGCCGGATCGATCGCGAACGCGTGCAACGCCCCGCCATCATCGACTTCCGCGACAGAGTAAAGGAACCGATTCGACGGATGGATGGCCTGGAATGAAGGATTCTTCACGTCCGAGACCGTACTCCGGTGCGCCAGGTCCCCGGTGGAAAGGTCCAGACGGTAGACCGAAATACCGGTCCCTCCCACGTAAAACCACATCGATTCCAACTGCTTTTGTGCCATAACCCGAACCTCCTGTCAGTTCTGTCCCGCCAGGTCCGGCGGTAAAACGGGCTGCTTTCTGACCCTCGATCACGCTCCAGACGCAAGACGCCCGCTGCTCACAGCGCGGTCGATTAATCCACGGACGTACGTCCACAGAACAGGCGCTCCCGCTTCGATATGCCGATTCCGCGCAATAACCTGCTCCGAACTGATCCCGTGCTCCTGCCACGCGATCCCGCCTGATCCGTAGTTCAGCAGGATCGGCTGAAACCGGTCAAGCGCTTCCGCGTATTTCGCCTCGGGAGTCTCACCCTCCTCGAATTCCTCCCACAACGCGAACACCTCCCCGGCCAGATCGTCGGGAAGAAGGTTGAAAATTCGCTCGGCGGCCAGCCGCTCCCGCTCGTTCTTGTCGGCGTGGGCCGCCTCGTCGTAGGCAAACGTATCTCCGGCGTCGATCTCAACGACGTCGTGAAGCAGCAGCATTTTCACAACTCGCGCAAGATCCAGTTCCTCCCGCGCGTATTCCGACAGCAGAACCGCCATCGCGGCCAGATGCCACGAATGCTCCGCGCTGTTCTCCCGGCGTTTCCCGTCGACCAGGTACGTCCGCCGGAGCACGTGCTTCAGCTTGTCAATTTCGACGATAAAGTCGATCTGTCGTTCGAGCCTGTCGGCATCCATCGACATCCGCCCTATTTACCTGCATTGGTCGGAGGCAACGGCCACTTCTCGCCGGCCATGAATCCGCCATCCACGTAGATGTGCTGGCCGGTTACGAAGTCGGAAGCCGCGGATGCCAGGAACACGGCGGTTCCCACCAGGTCTTCCGGGTTGCCCAGGCGCCCCGCGGGTGTCCGGCCCTCGCCCCAGGCCCGCATTGTCGGATCGGACCATAACTTTTCCGTGAGTGGCGTCAGAATGAAACCGGGGCAGATCGCGTTCACCTGGATATTGTGCGGGCCGAGTTCCAGCGCCTGCGCCTTCGTCAACTGACCGACGGCGCCCTTGGTGGCCGTATAGACCGACACGCCGTGCAGGGCGATTCCGGTGGTCAGGGAGCCGATATTGATGATCTTGCCCTGCTTGCGCGGGATCATGTCTTCTGCGGCCATCCGGGACAGGAAAAAGAGACCCTTCAGATTCACGTCCATGATCCGGTCGTAATGCGCCTCCTCAACCTCCTGTAGCGGCTCCCGGATATTCATTCCCGCATTGTTCACCAGAATGTCGAGTTGCCCATATTGAGCAAGGGTCGCTTCCACCCCCCATCTGACGGCGTCCAGATCCGCCATATCCAATTCGACGGCCAGCGCGTCGCCGCCCGCCGCCCGTATTGCCGCCACCGTTTCGTCCAGTTGAGAACGGGTCCTGGCCGCACATACGCACCGAGCGCCGTGGGCCGCCATGCCCTTCGCGATGCCCTGTCCGATCCCCCTCCCCGCGCCCGTCACCAGCGCGACGCGCCCTTCGAGGGAGAACAGTTTCGCCGCGTCCTCCATGTAACTTTTCCCCGATTACTCTTGATTGCCGCCAGTGCGCACGTGTCGCTGAACGCCGCTGGCTATGGCGTTATCCGACCCAGGAATTCCGCTACATCCCTGCGGTGAACCGGTTTCAGCCGTTCAGCCTTCGAGAGTAGATCCACCAGATTATCCGAATTCAAGACGGTTGTGTACGCGTGCCTGAAAAAATGTCTGAATCGGCGCAATTCGTCCAGCAGAACAAAAGCTTCGTCGGATACCAGGGCCGGCCTGATGCCGTCGATTTCGAGCCGCATTCTGCGCAAGAGGTCGACGTGATACCGCTCCTCTTCAAGGCGGTTTTCGAAGAATTTCGCGACCGTCTCGAATTGCTGCTCAAAAGCGGAATAGAGGTTGTGAATCTGATAGGCCATACTGTCGACGCCTTCGACCGATTCACGGAAAACTCCCCGCCGGTTTTCGATCCGCTGGTAGATGTCATCGATATCACGCTGGCGCGTATCGACTTCAGCCTTTAGCAGCCCGTTGAAAAAGCCCATCCGGGCTACGGCCGGCCCTTGCGGGCGAAATACTGCGTTGCGCTCCCTCGCCGAATCGATGGATGGGACTCGGTCGCGCGCCTTGTCTTCGGCCTCGCCTGCAGAGCGACTTTGTCAACGGACTGTTAGAGGGCAATCCCGATGAAAATCACGCGCCTTGAATGCATCCCTGTTGCACAGCGGTTCCTCGTGCTGAAAATGCACACTGACGAGG
>JAAXHE010000342.1 GCA_012271065.1 Candidatus Latescibacterota bacterium | reverse complement strand
CACCCCCAGACCATGATCCCGTTTTGACCGGTCGGGCAGAATTCCGCATCTAAGCCGCGCGCCCGTGCCGCCTGTGTGATCTCTATCCCGGATAACATCTTACCGACCCGGCAATCTGAACCGACAGTGAGCACCACAGTCGCATCCACCGCCGCTGCTTTGCAGGTCGCCACCGGAAGCGTGTCCGGCGGTTTCCGCGCGTCCCAGAGCAGCACATCGTGCGCCGCGGCGAGCGCCGCGAGGTCCGCATCTTCACTCAAGAAACGGTGGAGACCGCTCATGACGTGTAAGCGGTTGCCTATCGCTTCATGGAGGATAGCGCGCCACGTTTCAGGTAACTCGCCCCCAGGGGGTGCGATGCCGATGGCGAGCAGAGTCGGCTCATATCGCATCGCCTCAGCGAGGTCCCGAACGATCGGGATACCCGCGCCTATCTCTATCACCGCGCTGGCATCGCGCCCGGCGTGGGTACTATCTATGACCGCGACTACGTTCTCACCGAGATACCGGATCAGGACTGTCGCCGTCTTCGACTCAAGCACCCCGAAAGAGCCTTCGGCAAGGATCACTATTTTATGAGATTTCGGTTCTAATTGATTTCGCATGGTTTCACACCGGATAGGAGGATATAGGTTAACGCAGCACCTACCTAAGTAATATCACTGAAAAAGGCGCTCTCAATGGAGAGGCGTTAGTAGGAATCGTTTGTTCTATCGGGATAGCCTCCCTTATGGATCTTACAGGAATTGTCTGAGATACCGACCGCCGAGGGCGAAACCTGCTAAGCCAGGGGCGCCCCGATCCTCGTTCTCTACACACAGCACATAATCGTATCCCGATTCTTGGAGCGCACCGGTGATCGTTCCCCAGTTCAGTTGCCCGCGTCCCGGCACACGGTATTGCCACCACCAGTTCCCGATGATACCCTGCCGAAACTTCATCTGCGGACTGATTTCACAATCCTTCACATCGGCGTAATACCACTTGCCGTTGAACATGCGGATTGCGTCCTCAGCGGGTAGGATACCCATCCAGAGCCAGTGCGACGGATCGCAGGAGAGTCCCAGCGAATCTGACGGAATCGCGTCGAGAATCCGTTCCCACATCTCTGGATTGCAGGCGATGTTGCCCATGCGTACGGCGCAATCAAGCGCAAGTTGTACGCCTTTCTCTTCAGC
>JAAXHE010000126.1 GCA_012271065.1 Candidatus Latescibacterota bacterium | reverse complement strand
GCACCAGGCAGCGCGCTGGCTGTCGTTGATCTCGCCGAGATAGAGAATGTGGCGCTGAACGACCCGGCGGCCGCGGACCCGGACGTTCTCCACCACGCTCCAGTAGCGGTGCTCCTTGCCGTCTTTGAAGCGTCTCTTGCAGCGCATGAACATGGGCAAAGCGTCCGGTGCTTTGCCAGCCAGATCAAGGGGGTAGGTCGGCACTACACGCCGTTCTGGAGAAGCAAAGCCCGGAAATCCGCCACTTTCCGGGCCGGAAAATCGTCACATTAGCCGAAACGCGTGCCGAGTTGCGGAAGTCGGGCTAGCCGTACGCGCGCGTAACGCATTGGCGACGGGGTCGTGAACCGAGCTGCGCGCTCGGCAGGATCAACCGGAACAGCATCGATTCCAGATTTTCCGACTTCATCTTGAGTAGGAGCGTATCAGACAATGCTATCAAGGGTAAGGACAGGACGGATTTTTACTTTGACCTTTCGCTAGCGCTACCAGGGAGTTGCCTGAAATAGTGAACTGTTAGTCGGAGCGAGAGTTCGATGGCGATCGGCGTAGTAACCCATTGATGGATTTTGATACTGGGCGGTCAAATTTCGACGCCCGCCAACACCAGAGAGTCGCCTCTACCTGTGCCCGTTCGCCGAAATGGGTGCGGGGCGGCGGGAATCCCGTTCTGCCAAAAAGCGGCCGCCCAACCCCTGGGAGGTTATAGCCGGGCGGCTCGCACAATCGGGCGGAAAGGAAACCAGAAGGGGCGTTCCGTGATCGAGGTTTCCTCCTGCTGGCCCGTCTCCTTCCCGCCCTTCCGCCGCGATTGGCAGTTCGGATTGTGCGCGGCGGAAACCCTGTTTCTACTTCCCTTCGCCGGCTTCGCCTCCTTCCATGGCTTCCTCTCCGGCTTTTCCTTCTTCCGCCATCTCTTCCCCTGCGCCGCCCTCTTCATCTGCGGCGGCCGCCTCGTCCTGAACTTCTTCCTCCTCAGCCGGCGGGGATTGTTCTTCTTCCCCGCATGCCGACACGTAAACCGCCATCAGAAGCACCATAAGCGCTATTACCCAGTGTCTCATCTTTCTTTCCCTCTTAATGTTATCCGCCCGTTTGACGGCTTTCATCCTTGATGCTGCTTGCGCTCCCCCACGCGGAACCGGGCCGGAACACAGACAGCCCCTTCATCCTGCGCCGTGTAATCTCGGGGGGAAAGGGCATATCGTGACGCATCCCCCCGGTCTCCACGTCCACGCGCCCCCCTCGTGTCCAACATCAGATATATGGCCTCTATCCGCGCGCGCAACCTTTCGGTCCAATGGATCCGGCCATGACTTCCCTCCCATTTGTCTCCGGAACTGCACGATCAGTGCCGGGAGGCCGCTGCAATCATCGTCAATTCAGGGAAGGGTGTTGATCGGCACCGAAAAATGGCCCCCGACATTCGCGGAGCCGTGCTTATCTTCACACGGCTCTGCAAAAGTCTGCCTCAGTGCATGCGCGGCAGTCCTATTCGCTGAACGGCGCGAGGCGTGATTTCCGTGCGTCAAGGTCGGCATCTTCAGGGTCCCAGGTCGCGCCCTCCCTGTAGAAATCGGGAAAGTGTTCCCGGTATTTCGAGCTCGGGTCCTCGAACGCGCGCATGAACTCACGGCAGCCCCATACGCCGCCGATGTCCTCAAGCGGGCAGCGCCCGGTGCCGGAGACAGGATAAGGGTAGCGCCTGTCGTCTCGCGCCGGCTGGATCCTTCCGATCCGGATCCTGTGCTCCCAGCGGTCCCCGTAGTCATACACGTAGGTGAACTCCCGCTTGCCTTTCAGGAAGGCGATGACGTCGAGCTGTTCGTCCCATTCTTCGGGACCCCAGTGGGCTCCTTGTCCGTACCGTCGCGCGTCGAACCCCCATGCATGGTCGTTGTCCCCTCGCGGAACTGTTCCGGTCGGAGGCCGGCATCGTCCCGGACCCGGAGAACGGCATCCTGCGGGTGCGCATCCTCGGGACCGCCAGCAACGCGGGCGACGCCGCCATCGCCAGGCTGCTAGACGGGCTCAACCGGACCGGCACGGTCTTCCCCGGAACCGGACTGCGCATGGTCCACGAACTGCCCCGGATCACATGCAAATCCAGGGAAGAGGGCCTAAACTCACTGTAAGAAATCGGATCCGAGATCAGGACGTGTGATGTTCGACTTTTGCGGAGACGTGCCCATTGACACACAATAGTTGAAGGAGGTTAAATCTTTGTGCCGAACAACATAGTTGGTTATAGTGCCGATCAGCGTCCAATCTGTACGCCGAATAATATGGGGAGTCTTGGTGTCATCCTGCCCCTTGATATCCGGGGCTGTAACCGCCTCAATAACAGAGAAACCGCAGGGCTAGAGTCTAATTTATCATTAACCGGCTTCTGCATTCCGCGACGGAGAATGGAATGGACGCCTCCCGGCCCCTGATGCCGGACGGCGAAGCGATGGGGTGGACCCTCGCGGGCCGACGGCATCTAAAGTGCCCAGATGGGAAGATATGGGATCTTCCCAGGCAAACCGAGAGGGTCCGAGATGAATTATAGCGGAACGGTCGTCGG
>JAAXHE010000249.1 GCA_012271065.1 Candidatus Latescibacterota bacterium | reverse complement strand
GCGTTGCGCTCCCTCGCCGAATCGCTTGATGGGACTCGGTCGCGCGCCTTATCTTCGGCCTCGCTTGCAGAGCGACTTTGTCAACGGACTGCCCCAGCAGCCCGTTTCCGGGGCAGAACACTTTGCCGGGACTCCGGTCGGAGGTCGTGATGATCGTGATTGTGGACTGCGGCGTGGGCAATCTGCGCAGCGTCCAGAAGGGATTTGAACGTGTCGGACACGCCGCGGCGATTACGGATCGGCCCGAAGACGTGGCCAGTGCCGACCGAGTGGTGTTGCCCGGTGTCGGGGCCTTTGGAGACGCGATGGTGAACCTTAAAGCGGCAGGGCTGGTGGAACCGCTGATGGATTCAATTGCCAGCGGTCGACCGTACCTCGGGATCTGCGTCGGTCTTCAACTCCTGTTTACGGAAAGCAATGAGATGGGCCTCCACCGAGGATTCGGGGCTCTGCCTGGTTCCGTGCGTCGGTTTCCGGACGGTGTGCGGGTGCCACAGATCGGCTGGAACCAGATCCAGATTCAGAGGCGGACGCCGCTTCTTGCAGGCATACCCGACCAGTCATTCTTCTATTTTGTACATTCATACTACGCCGATCCTGAGGTGGAATCCGATTGTGTGGCAACAACGGACTACGCGCTGGATTACGCGTCGATCGCGGGACGGGGGGCCGCCTACGGAATTCAGTTTCACCCCGAGAAAAGCCAGGACCTCGGACTGCGTATCCTGAAGAATTTCGCGGAGCGGGTATGTTAGCGAAACGCATCATTCCCTGTCTGGACGTCAAAAACGGCCGGAACGTGCGCGGGGTGAAGTTCTCGGCGGACCGCGATGCCGGAGACCCTGTTGAACTGGCCCGCCGATACGACGAGGAGGGCGCGGACGAGCTCGTCTTCTACGACATTACGGCCTCGGCGGAAAGGCGGGACATCGTCGCCGATCTCGTGCGTCAGGTGTCGGAACAGGTGTTTATCCCGTTCACGGTGGGCGGCGGCGTGCGGACATTTGACGACGTCTGCACGATCATCGAAGGCGGCGCCGAAAAGGCATCCATCAATTCGGCCGCGGTTCGATCACCGGAGCTGATTACCCGCGGCGCGGGACGTTTCGGCGCGCAGGCGATTGTCGGATCCATCGATGCCGTTCGCCGCGGCGAGTCGTCCGGGAAACCGGAATGGGAAGTCATGATCGACGGTGGAAGGACGGCCACGGGCAGGGACGCCTTGGCGTGGGCGCAGGAATTGGTCGACAGGGGCGCGGGGGAACTGGTGTTGAACAGCATCGATGCCGACGGAACGCGAGAGGGTTACGACATCGAGCTGAACCGCGCCGTGGCGGATCTCGTGGATGTGCCGATTGTGGCGTCAGGGGGTTCGGGCGGACCTGAGCACATGTATCAGGTGCTTCATGAGGGCAAGGCCAGCGCGGCTCTGGCGGCGTCCATTTTTCATTATCGGCACTATAGCATTCCCGAGGTAAAGGCGTACCTGGCCAGCCGGGGCGTCTGTGTACGCCCCCGGGTGAGGGTGGATCTGTAATGGTCGACGACGTAACGAACGGATCGCGAGAGTCCCGCACAGTGGATGGAACTGCGTGTGATTCCGATCTGGACCGGACCTGCTCTGAACGCAAGGAGCTGTTCGAAGGGGTTCGGCGTGTCGTGCTGAAGCTGGGAACACGGCTGGTCACGCAGAAGGACCACAGGCTGAATACGAAGCTGATTGAGCGTCTGGCTGCAGACGTGGCCGACTTGCGCCGCAAGGAAATACAGGTTGCTGTGGTGTCGTCCGGCGCGGTCGGCGCAGGAATGGGACGGCTGGGTCTGGAGGATCGGCCGCGCCGGCTGTCGGCGCTGCAGGCAACCGCGGCTGTCGGGCAGGGGCTGTTGATGAATGCCTACAAGCTCGCGTTCAGAACCCATAACGTGCCGGTCGGGCAGGTCCTTCTGACAGCCGATGATCTGGACAACCGGCGGCGTTACGTCAATGCGAGAAACACGCTGGATTCGCTGTTTCGGTTTGGCGCCGTTCCGGTTCTCAACGAGAACGACAGCGTGGCCGTTGAGGAACTGCAGCTATCCGTAGGCGACAACGACCGCCTTTCGGCGCTCGTCGCGCATCTGATCGACGCCGACCTCCTTGTCATTCTGACCGACGTCGACGGGTTCTACTCTGAAGATCCGGACCGCCACTCGGACGCGCGCCTCATAGCGCGGGTTGAGGAGATACGTCCCGAAATGATCGAAAGGGCGGGAAGAGCCGGGAGCCATGTGAGCCTGGGTGGGATGCGTTCGAAACTGGAGGCTGCGCAGAGCGTGACACGAGGAGGCAGGTTGGCGGTGATCGCAAACGGTCACAGGATCGGATTGAGCCGGATCCTCGCCGGTGCGCCGGCCGGCACGTTGTTTCTTGCCGCGAGTGAGAGGCTGCCAGGCCGAAAACTCTGGATTGCCAATTCTCGTCGCAACGGTGCTGTTATCGTTGACGACGGCGCGGTAGAGGCAATTGTGAAACGGGGCAAGAGCCTGCTGCCTTCGGGTATTCTAAGAGTGGAAGGCGCTTTCGAGGCCGGAGAGTTGATTGGCGTTGAAGACAGGCGTCGGATGGAGGTCGCGCGCGGCGTGGTAAAGTACGGTTCGGATGACGTACAGCGGATATTGGGCAAGTCGACAGGCGAGGTCATTTCGATTCTGGATGTGCAATCCGGAGGCGAGGTGGTTCACCGTGACGATCTGGTGGTGCTTTAGTGTGGTGGTGTCTCCCGCCCGGACACCGCAACTTCGCCGCGCATTCTTCAGCGGCACGACAATTCAACGGGAATTTTCGGAATGAGATTCTATAGAGTAAAACGGGATTTCCTGAACGCGCCGCGCAGACGCATGTATCGATTCCTGTGGATGCTGCCAGCCTTGTGGTTCGTCTACCTGTTTTTCGCCGGAGACAGCGGTTATCTGCAGATTCGGGAACGGAGTCGGCAGATAGAAAAGATGCGCGGTGAGATTGAAACCGTGAGGGCGGAAAACCGTCGGTTGGAGGCCGAGGTCGAAATGCTGAAGAACGACCTGGCGATCATCGAGAAAATCGCTCGGGAGCGATACGGTATGGTTAAAGAGAATGAAGAGGTCTATATGGTGTACCCGGATGCGCCCGATCCGACGTCGGTAACCGGGAGATGATTTCGAAGTCCGAAGGGCTTGTTCTACGCGGGTACAGGATGAGCGAAAGCAGCAAAGTGGCGGTCATCTATACCCGGAACGCCGGCAAGGTGCGGGTTGTGGCCAAAGGCGCCCGGCGTCCCAGGAGTAAGTTCGGCGCCAGCGTGGAACCGATAACCTGGGGGACCTATGTCTTCTACAGCCGGGAAAACAGAGACCTGCACACCCTGAGCGAAGGTGATATTCTATATTCTTTTGAGGATCTGAAACGGGTTTACCGCCGCCTGGCTTACGCAAGCGCCGTGTGTGATCTGCTGGATCGTCTGACGCCGGAAGAAGATCCAAATTCACCACTTTGCAGCGTCACCCTGGATTCGCTTCGTTGGATGGAAACGGTCGAGGAAGAGTCGGTTGAACTGCCGCTATGGTACTTTCAGCTGAAGGCGGCGGCGATGCTGGGATATCGTCCCCATCTGAGCGGATGTGTCGGGTGCGGCGCGCGAATTACCGGTGACAGGGTTTGTTTCGACGCGGGGCGCGGCGGTACGGTCTGCGGCCGTTGCGAACGTGGGGGCATCGAAGTTGCAATGGCGACCATTCGATACCTGGAACACCTCCAGACGGCACGTCCTGACCGAGTCGACGACAGTGGTTTCAGGGCGGTAGATACCGGGGAAGCGCGTCGTGTGCTGCGCGGTTTCTTGTGGCGCCACATTGAAAACCGGGACCAGGTCAAGTCACTGGACTTTCTGAATCGTCTGCTGGCTGCGGAAGGGACATCTGCTACTTGCGGCAGTTGACGAGGCGTCGGCAGCGTGCCGTATCAATCAGGAAATGCAATCTGCTTCAACCTTTTTTGGTAGAGGGACGGGCTAGCCGAATGCGAGAGCAAGCCGTGTTGGAAAAAATATACGATCCTGGTTCGGTCGAGAAGACCTGGTACGCATTCTGGGAAGAAAAGGGCTATTTCAAGCCGGAATATCGGACCGGCGGAAAGCCGTTTTCCATCACGATTCCCCCGCCGAACGTTACGGGGGAGCTTCACATGGGGCATGCGCTGCAGCATGCAGTCCATGATGCCGTGGTGCGGTGGAAGCGCATGCTGGGGCATCGAACCCTCTGCCTGCCAGGCACCGACCACGCGGGCATTGCAACGCAGATGAAGGTAGAGCAACAGTTGTTCGAGGAGGACGGTAAGGGACGCCACGACATTGGTCGGGAGGAGATGTTAAAGCGGATCGTGGTCTGGAAACGGGCGTATGGAGGAACCATTCTCAACCAGCTCCGGGAAATGGGTTGCAGCTATGATTGGGGCCGTGAGCGATACACGATGGAACGCGGATACGCCCGCGCGGTCTTGTCGGCCTTTGTAAAGTTTCATGAGAGGGGATGGGTCTACCGCGGCAGGCGAATGGTGAACTGGTGCCCGAGATGTGGAACCGTCATCTCGGACCTGGAGGTGGAGGAACGGGAAACCGAAGGGCGCCTCTGGCATATTCGGTATCCCGGCGTGGACGGCGGGCCCGACGTGGTGGTTGCGACGACGCGTCCGGAGACGATGCTGGGCGACACGGGCGTGGCGGTACATCCCGACGACCGGCGCTGGCAGCGGGCAATCGGTGAACGCGTCATGCTGCCGCTGATGGAGCGCCCCATCCCGATAGTTGCCGATAGTTATGCGGATCCCGAGATGGGCAGCGGTGCGGTAAAGGTGACACCCGCACACGATCCGAATGACTACGAAATCGGATTACGACACGGGTTGCCGGAGATCCAGGTCATCGGATTCAGCGGGGAGATGACAGGAGACGCCGGCTCATTCAGCGGTATGGACCGGTTCGCCTGTCGAAACGCCTTGATTTCGGCTCTGGAGGAATCCGGACTGCTCCATCGGACTGAGGACTACGAACACGTGGTGCCGCACCACGACAAGTGTGGCACGTCCATCGAGCCGCTGCCGATGGACCAGTGGTTTCTGGCCATGAAGTCACTGGCGAACCAGGCGCTGCCCGCCTTGAAAAAGCAGGAGATCAGGTACGTACCGGACCGATTTCGGGCGTATTCCGTCGAGTGGCTCGAGAACATCCAGGATTGGTGCATCTCCCGTCAGATCTGGTGGGGACACCGGATTCCGGTCTGGACCTGCGAGGACTGTGGGGAAGTTCTGGTTCGCGTGGATGCGCCCGCTGTCTGCGACGCCTGCGGCAGCCGGTCACTCGTGCAGGATCCCGACGTTTTGGACACCTGGTTTTCGTCTGCACTCTGGCCTTTCGCGACCATGGGATGGCCGGAGCAGGCCGATGACTTGAAGGAGTTCCATCCAACCGATCTGATGATTACCGGAAGGGATATTCTATACCTCTGGGTGGCAAGGATGATCATGACGGCCGTCGAGTTCGTGGATGAGATTCCTTTCGGAACGGTTCTTGTACACCCGACCGTCCAGACGCGCGACGGCAAGCGAATGAGCAAGTCGCTGGGTACCGGGATCGATCCCAGGGAACTGATCGAACGGTACGGCGCCGATGCGACGCGTCTGTCGCTGCTCTACCAGTGCGGCAGTTCGCAGGACGTTCGTTTTGACGCCGACGTCGTGGACAACCGCCTGCAGGATTCACCCATAACGGAGTCCTGCAGGAATTTCTGCAACAAGGTCTGGAATGCTGCGCGGTTCGTCCAGATGAACCTGGATGGGTACGAACTCGCGAGCGGGTCGCCGCCGGCGTCTGCCGACGATCCTGCGGACCGGTGGATTCTCAGCCAGTACAACCGCACCGTGCGCGCGGTGACGGAGTCCCTCGAGGCCTATCGGTTTGACGAAGCTTCAAGGTCCCTCTACGAATTCGTATGGAACGCGTTTTGCGACTGGTACCTGGAAATCGCCAAGGTGCGGCTGAACGGAAGCAATCCGGATGCGGGAATGATGACGCGGAACGTGCTCGTACACGTTCTGGAAGGCTCCCTGCGTTTGCTGCATCCGATGGCGCCGTTCATCTCCGAAGCGCTGTGGCAGCAGCTTCCGCACTCAGGAGAGGCGTTGATTGTGGCAAAGTGGCCGGAGGCGGACCAGAGTCGATTCGACGACGCGGCGGAACGGGAGATGGCGTTCATTCAGGCGGTGGTGGGTGCAGTACGGAATATTCGCGGTACGATGCGGGTGCCGCCAGGCAGACGCGCGGATGTCCACCTGAAGGTAAATTCGCCGGAAACCGGGGACATCCTGACCCGTTTCGAGGTTTATCTTCGAACGCTTGCCAGGGTTGGGGATCTTCGCATCGGCGCAGACATCGTCAGGCCCCCGGCTTCCGCCAGCGCGATTTTGAAGGACGTCGAAGTCTACGTGCCCTTGCATGGGCTCATCGATCTGGAAGTTGAGCGGCAGCGTCTGCGTAAAGAGATCGAAAAGCTGGAGACGCTGCTCGGTGGGCTGGACAGGAAACTCAGCAACAAGGGATTTCTGAACAATGCGCCCCCGGAGGTCGTCGAAAAGGAAAAGGGACGCCACGCGCAGTACCTGAGTGCGCTCGGCAGGTTGAACGAGAATCTCGCCGCGGTAACGTCATGACGCGCACAGACACCAACGGTCTGTCTGGCGCGCGTCGCCGCGCGAAGACCGCGGGGAATATTAAGACAGCTTCAAAGAGTGACGCGATCCGGTCAGGTGGAATCCCATGAGGTTCAGGATCAGCAGGGTGTTGAAATACTACGCGCGCCGGATACTGCTCTATTGCGGCATATGTGTACTGGTTTACGCTGGCGTCGCTGGAGGGGTGGTTCTTCGTTTCAAGGACGAGTTGCCTTCTTTCGCGCAGTTGGAGGAGGTGGAGCCGGCGCGCACGACCCGCATCATTGCTGCCGACGGCGTGGTGCTGAAGCGGTTCTGGGTCGAGAACCGGGTGCCGATAACTTACGACCAGATACCGGAGGCCGCCATCTCGGCGCTGACCGCGACCGAGGATCAACTCTTCTGGCGTCATTGGGGCGTAAGTCTTCCGGATGTTTTCCGCGCCGTCTTGCGTAACCTGACGCAGGAAGGCAGACTGAAGGGCCACGGCGCCAGTACGATTACGCAGCAACTCGCCCGCAACCTGTTTCTGGACCAGAAACAGACGTGGACACGCAAGATCAAGGAACAGTTGACAGCCGTGCTGCTCGAACGGACGTACACGAAACGTGAAATTATCGAGATATATTTCAACAAGGTCCTGTTCGGCAACGGCGCATACGGCCTTCAGTCCGCGGCAGAGCGGTTTTTCGGCAAAGACGCCGGGGAGTTGACGCTTGAGGAGTGCGCGCTGCTGGTCGGTCTGCTGAGAGGACCGTATTTCTACTCGCCAATCAACCATCCCCGTCGGGCCAGAGACCGGCGCGACCTGGTCCTTCGATTGATGCGAAGCACGGGTCGAATCACTCAGGCGCAGTACCATTCCGCCACGCGGCAACCCATTGTCCTGAAAGATACCAAAGATGAAGAGATCGGCGAAGCGCCGTACTTCACGGAGTATATCCGACGGTATCTGGAGGTGAATTACGGTTGGAACCTCCTGTACAAGGACGGCGCTTCGGTCTATTCGACCGTAGACAGCCGAATCCAGTCAATTGCGGAGGAGACCCTGCTGAACCACCTGAAGAGTGTACAGAAACGGGTGGATGCGAAACGACGGCGGAGCCGGCCGGATTCGGTTTTCTGGGCCGGTATCAACACCCTGGAAGACACGCTGAGGGCTACCGTGGTACAGGGAGCCCTGGTCGCCATGGACACCCGCACGGGGCATGTTCTGGCCATGGTGGGCGGCCGCGACTTCACCCAGACAAAGTTCAACCGGGCGGTTCAGGCGCTGCGTCAGCCCGGATCGGCATTCAAGCCGATCATATACGCGGCGGCAGTTGCACAAAAGATCCCGGCCACGCGCCGGTATCCGGATACGGCCGTTACCGTAGAGATGTATGACGGCAGCCTGTGGCGGCCGCAGAACTACGATCGGAAGTTTCTGGGCTGGATGACGATGCGGGAGGGTCTCGCCATGTCGCGCAATGTGGTAACCACGAAGATTCTTGAAGATATCGGACCCCGTACCGCGGTGCGACAGGCGAAGCGAATGGGAATCACCAGCAGGATCCGGGCCGTGAAGTCTCTCGGAATGGGTACAAGCGAAGTGAAACTGATTGACCTGGTGGCCGCCTACGGCACGTTTCCCAACGGCGGAATCCGCGTGGAGCCGGTTGCCATCCTGAAAATCGCGGACAAGGACGGCAACGTTATTGAAAGCCGGGTTCACGGCAGAGAGCAGGAGGCGCTCAGTGCGGAGGCGGCTGCTGTGGCGACGAGCCTGCTCCGGTCTGTAATGGATATGTATAAGCAGACTCCCAAGGGTGTCTGGCGCGGCACCGGTACGGGCGCACGATCGTTCTACGGGTTTCGGCGGCCGGCGGCAGGAAAGACGGGAACCACTCAGAACTTTGCAGACGCGTGGTTTGTGGGCTTCACGCCGCAGATTGTGGCCGGCGTCTGGGTAGGGTTCGACGACTATCGTGTCTCACTGGGAAGCAGGATGTCGGGTGCGGTCGTAGCGTTGCCGGTATGGGCGAAATTCATGAAGAAAGCACATGAGAAACTCGGTTTGCCCAGAAAGGAATTCGAGATGCCGCCGGGGGTCGCGCAGTTGGAGGTATGCGGCGATACGTTTGAGGTGGCGTCGATGTATTGTCCGAACCGCCTGGAGGAAGTGTTCGTTCCAGGATCCGAGCCCACGGCTCCCTGTCCGGACCATACGGCGGCGGTGGTCAGAACTCCGGGCCTGAAGAAACAGGATCGCGAGAACGCGAAAAGAGCATATCAGTTTTAGTGTTCCGTCCCGGAAATTTGTCACCATTCATCCGCCGATTCATCCCCTCTTGCTGCGTTTCCCTCGTTCGCCGACTTTGCGCAGGTCGCCCTACTCAGTCGCCCTGCGAGCCGGGCGACTCGGCGGCCGAATTTCGGCAATCAATATCCGGGACAGAACACTGAATACGCACGGACCGCGCCCCGACCTGGCAGTGAGACATGGGCCCGGAAGGGCAACAAAGAAGCCCGGCGATAGTCTCGCCGGGCTTCTTCAATTCGGTTGGGATTGCCTCGTTATGCTCTCGCACGACGCGCGGCGGCGACCGCGGTCTCCTTCCGGCGATCGAGGGCATTCTGCCAGACCAGCACCAGCGGACTGGCCACGAACGAGGAAGAGTAGGTTCCTATAATTACCCCGATCATCAGAGCGAAGGCAAAGTCGCGAATGACCTCCCCACCCAGGAGAAGCAGGCCCAGGACAACGAGCAGGGTTGTCCCGGAGGTGAGTACGGTACGATTCAGGCTTTCATTGATGCTCCGGTTGATGACCTCAGCCGAACTGTCTCGGCGGTAGAGCTTTCGATTCTCACGGATGCGGTCGTAGACCACAATGGTATCGTTCAGTGAGTATCCGACGATCGTAAGCAGCGCTGCCACAATGGCGAGAGATATCTCTTTATCCATCAGGGAAAACACGCCCAGGGTGATCAGGACGTCGTGGAAAAGCGCCACCACGGCGGCAATGCCGAACTGAATCTGCTTGAAGCGCCACCAGATGTAAAAGACGATCAGAACCAGGGAGACGAGGATGGCATTTACCGCATTCTGTTTGAGTTCGCTGCCGATTTTGGGCCCAACCGCCTCCTGGCGCCGCAGCCACTGTGTTGGATCGGGAATGCTGTACCCGAATTCGGTTTTAAGCGTGTTTTTTATGGCATCCGCCGTGACTGTTCCTTCCGCTTCTTCCTCAACGCGAATAAGTATATCGGATGCCGGGCCGAAGACCTTGATTTCGCTGTGTCTGAGGTCTCGTCTTTCACCCTTGACGTCGACGTCCTGCAGGGCATCCCTCAGATTTGCGACCTCAACCGGAGGATTGAAGTGCAGCTCCAGCAGCGTGCCGCCTGCGAAGTCGATGCCGAGGTTGTAACCCCCCTTCGTAATCGTGGAGCCCACTCCGATCAGTATAAGAAACGCCGACAGAACGAATGCCGGTTTGCGCAGGCTGAGAAAGTCGAACGAAGGACGACGGAATACGGTCAGTCTGCCGATGCTGATGGAGGTGAGCTGCCAGCGATTGATCGCAATATTGAAGAGGGTTCGGGTGACGAACAGTGCGGTGTACATACTGCAGAGGATACCGACCATCAGCGTCAGTGCGAAGCCCCGGATGGGACCCGTACCGAACTGGTAGAGTACGACGGCGGTGATGATCGTGGTAATGTTGGCGTCGACAATGGTGAGCAGCGCTCTGCCGTATCCGTCTTCCACGGCGACACGGACGGTCTTGCCGTTGCGCAACTCTTCGCGGATACGCTCGAAGATGAGGACGTTGGCATCGACGGCCATGCCGATGGTCAGGATAATACCGGCGATTCCGGGCAGAGTGAGCGTCCCGCCAAATCCGGCGAGGACCGCCATCACGAACACGAGATTCAGGAACAACGCAAAGTTCGCGACGATCCCGGAAAGGCCGTAATAGAGAATCATGAATACCATTACGATGGCCAGGCCGATCAGGGCAGCCTTCCGCCCCTGCTCGATGGAGTCCCTTCCGAGCGAAGGACCGACGGTCCGGTCTTCTACGATAGGCGCGTTGGCAGGAAGGGCGCCCGCCCGTAAGACAATGGCCAGGTCTTTCGCTTCCTCCAGGTCTCCACTGCCTTCGATAATGGACCGCCCGTCTCGAATCTTGGCGCGAATGGTCGGCGCCGAGTAAACCTGGTCATCGAGAATGATGGCCATGCGTTCTTCCAGGTGAGCGCCTGTCACCCGGGAGAAGAGCTTGATACCGTCGTTGGTTGTGGTGAAGTTGATGATGGGCTGCCCTGCGTTTTCGAAACTCTGACCCTTGGTCACTTTTGCGTCCTGGACGATTTCGCCGGTCATTTCGATGCGCTTGTACAGATAGTAGAGGCGGCGGTACTTCTGTCCATCGCCGAATTCCTCCACTTCGTTTCCCCACAGGAACTGGGTATCGTCCGGAAAAAGCCCCTGGATTTCAGGATCTTCGAACAGCAGGGCCTTTACGGTCTGTATTCTGTCGGCGGGAACAATCAGATCTTCTCCCAGGGAGAGTACGTACCGTTTGATCGACGGTTTTTCATCTTCGGCCTCTTCCTCGAATAGGCCGGCTGCGTCCTTTCTTGTCGGGTCTTCTCCGGCCCGCGCGGCCAGGCGCGATTCGATTTTGTCGATCAGGCCGAAGCGGTCGGTTACGGGTGCGAGGATCTTGAACTCGAGCCGGGCCTGCGTCTGAATGAGATTCTTGGCGCGCTCCACGTCCTGAACGCCGGGAAGTTCAACCACGATCCGCCACTCGCCCTCCCGGTGGATAATGGGTTCGGCCACACCGAACTGATCGACCCGGTTGGTGATGATCGCCTTGACGCGATCGACAACGTCCGTCCGCTCGTCTTCGGAGAGTCCGGTCGGATCCACCTCGAGTACCAGATGGATGCCGCCCTGAAGATCCAGACCCAGGTTGACGGCTTCCCTTTTGGCGGCTTCGAGTCTGTCGGGATCCGAAGGCGGGTCGAAGTAGTACCGGTACGTGGGAAAGAGGTAATACACGGCCAGCAGGATTGTAGCGAGGATAATCAGAATGCGCGGGTTATCTCTTTTCATTATCGAATCTTGACTCCTGTAAGCTCGACGGCTCCGGGTTCGGAGTGGCGTCGGGCGACAATGTTGTTCCTCCGGACAAGACGGTCTACTTCTGCCGGTCGACCACGTGTCTTACAGCGAGTTCCAGCGCATTTCGCGCTTCCGATGATTTCAGTTCCGCCAGACTCCTGAGACCAGAGGACGCGTATTTCCGCGCTTCCTGGCGGGCGGCCTCGATACCGTCGTAACGCCGGACGAAGCGGAAAACCTCGTGGAGCTCCGCATCGGATTCTATGCCGTTCCGCACCTTCGCCTGGATCGTTTCGGCATCGCCGTTGGGACAATTGGCCAGTGCGCGAATGAGCGGCAACGTCAGTTTTCTCTCCCGTACGTCGGTCCCGACCGGCTTGCCAAGAGACGCTTCGTCGCCAATGAAGTCCAGGAGATCGTCGGTTATCTGGAAGGCGATTCCCACATCCTGTCCGAACGTGGACATCCGGGAGACCTGCTCGGGCGTACCGCCCGCCAGAATGGCGCCAACCTCGCAGGCGAGGGCCATCAGCGATGCGGTCTTCTTGTCGATCATCTTGAAATAGCGTGCCGCCACCGCGTCGTTTCCGCTCTCCACTTCCAGTATTTCACCCTCGATCATCCGACTCACTGCGCGTGTGGCGGCTCGCATCACGTCCATGGAGTCGAGGCCGACCAGAAGTTGCAAGGCCCTGGCCAGGAGAAAGTCTCCCATCAGGACGGCGGCCTTGTTGCCCCACCTCAGGTTGAGGACCTCCGCGCCCCGGCGTTTGTCGGCAAGGTCGATGACGTCATCGTGGATTAATGTCGCCGTGTGGATGATTTCAATGCCGGCAGCGGCATCCACCACCCTGTCGGAACATCGTCCGATGGCCTGTGCGGTCAGTAGAGAGAGGGCCGGGCGGATGATCTTGCCCTTCGTCGTCAGAATATGGCTGCCCATGGCCTGAACCAGATTCACATCGGAGGCGAGCGTCTCTGTGAATCGCCTTTCGAATCGCTTGATCTGGGGCTGTATGGGCTGAAGAATCTGATCTAGCATAGGGTTTTGGCTTCGACGTGCGCCGGTTGCGGTTCGGACCTGAGAATGCGGCAGGTTCAATATCGGAATAAGACCCTCGAACGTAACAAAAACGGGTCTGTTTGTCAATCTTTAGCTAACCACTCACGCTGCGGACCATCTTCCACCTCTCGGCGGGAATGGCATCATATCCGAGACCTTCGCGTTTGGTGTAGACGTACGTCGATTGATCGTCGGACTCGATATGCAGAATGGGGTACCCCGTGTCGTAGGCGCCGCCCCGGACCATCAGTGTGTGTCCGACCGGATTCTCGTTGGACGGCAGCCGGTCGATCCGGTAACGGCTGCTGGTATTGTCGGTATTCACGTCGAGTATCCTTCCGCCGACAACCGGCGCGTCCAGTTCCAGCGCGTGATCGTTCAGTCTGGCCATTGTGCCGCCAAGCAGATAGGCAAACGCCGGTTGTCCGTCCCGGGCCAAGGAGAATACGGAAACCCGGCCGTTTGTTTCAAGTGTTCCCTGTGGAAAGTCAAAAACAGCAGTCTGACCCTCGGGACAGACCACAATGATGTCCGTGCCCGATTCCCGTGAGACGACAACTCCCGCGGCGTCACCGTAAACGGGGGCGAGCCTCTCCACCGACGCAACGTACGGACGGGAACGGGGACTGACGTCGAAAAGGCTCAGAAAGACGCTCCGGGCGGGAAGGCCGGTGCGGCGGCGGACCACATACGGTAAGGTTTCACCGGTCTTGACATTGTCGCGTGAGCCTGTGCCCCGTTCGCCCCAGCCCCTTCCGATAAACACCTGCTCGTCGGCGTCTGGCAGCGCATGCGCGGTGAACCGCTGCCCGTCCATGTCGAAGTGGATCGACCATGCCCTTTCGGCCCTTGCCGCGGCCAGACCCGTCAGGTCCTGCCATTCCGCGGCGGTCGGCTGGAGGTCCAGGTTCCGCGTTTCGCCTTCGGCGACCGGTCCGTGAAACAGATAATCGTGAACGCGGCCGCCGGTCACACTGAAGCAATCGATCAGATAGCTGCCTGCGCCGCCATGGTCGATTACCACGCACAGGCGGCGATAGGTATCGACGTCGTAGGCTCTGGAAGAAACTTCGGCGACCTTGACCCGACCGGTACTGTCGAACAGATGGAGGCCGCCGCCGCGGCCGTCGCGTTTCTGGTCCTGTTCGTCGACGACCACCGTGTTGTGCGCGATGGTGCGAACGGTATTTTGTTTATCCGGCCGGTCCCAGAGGTAACCCAGGTCGGTCAGGACTTCCCGTCCGTCTTTCCAGTAGACAAGATTCAGGCTGTCTTCGTGGTGATGTCCGCCCCAGTCCGATGCGCTGAGGAGTGCGGTACTCGCGCGTCCGTTATCCCCGGTGCGCAGCAGGCCGATTCGCAGGGACGGAAAGAACTGATCCGTGAGGAACAGTGGAGCCGCCGGGTCGGCTTTCAAGTCCGGGTCGCGGTGGAAGAGTGCATACTCCCCGCCGTGATTCTCCAGATCGAATTCGCACAGTTCGGCGAGAAGGGCGGTGTGGTTCGCGTCGCCGTAGCGGGCGGCGATTATATCGGCAATATCGACGGACATTCTGCAGGCGGTTACGTCGTCGGCGATAACACCGTACCCCAGATCGGGCATCGGGCTCTTGACGTATCCCTCCAGCACCGCCCTGTAACGGCTGTCTCCGTAGATGTCCAGGCTCTGCGGGTGGGCTCCCGTGGAGCCGGAGTCCACCGGGAAGGAGTACCCGTGCGCGGCATCCGCGAAGTGCCGGATGCCGTTGAGCGTCATGAATCCGTAACCGGGAGATTCGGAACTCATGCCGTCGTCCAGAAACCAGTTGTAGACGAAATGATCGAATCCGTCCAGGCCGAAGCGGACCAGGACGGGATCGTCAAGACAGAGTCCGACGAGGCCCGCGGCGGAGCGGTTGGTCGCGCTCTTGTTGTTGAAGGCGGGATCGGCCAGCAGCAGGATCGTGCTTTCAAGGAGGAGGTCGCGTTCGATCTTCCGGCGCGCGTCCCGGGTATACACTGGACGGCCGGCGACGCCTGCGCCGCGCGTGAGGTCGTAGGCGATAGTGACGTCTGAGACGAAGGTGCCTTCCATGCCCACGCCCGTGGCGCGCCCGGCCATCCAGTAACCCACGTGCAGTTTGCGGTCCGGCCGGTTTGGCGGCACCACCAGTTCCGGCGTGGGCAGATCCAGGATGTTTTTCGCGGCGACCTCGGCTGGCGCGTCCGAGAATTCTCCGTATCCCGAGTGAACCATATAACCGGGATAGACTTCGGCGAACCGCAGGAGGATATCCCTGGACCGTTCCGCGTGTCCGATCTCCTCTGTCAGCGCGTAGGCCAGCGCGCACTGGCGTGCCATGCGCGCCATGTACTCGCATTTTCGTGCCCGGATGTTGGCGGTCCAGGACGAGACGAAGGGGAATCCGATCAGGTCCCAGTGTCTGCCCGTATAATACGTGATTTCCTGTCCTCCGCCGAAGTCCGTCCTGAATACGACGTCTTCCGGGTAGTCCGAATTGGGATAGACGGTCTTGCAGGTCGTACAGATCAGTTGATCGGGACTCTCCGGTTTCCAGCTGTAGTGCCCGTGCACGGGGGCCGCCTCGCAGGCAGGGCACATCGTAAAGAGCTCGCTGTTGGGCGTCTCGCGGGGAATCCACTGACTCAAATCGGCTCTCGTCAGATGGGGTACGACGGCGATCGACTCGAGTAAATCTTTCAGAAAACGTCGGGCCCAGACGTGGCGCTCGATGTTCATGCGGGCGACTTCGAGATCCTGCGGTTTGAAGAGGGATGAGGGGGGGCGGACTGGACTGGTATCGGTCTCCATAGCGCTCTCGCCTTGGGGCTGGTTTCGAACTCCCGGTGATCTCGTTCGGAAATGGATTTCCGGAATCCGGCCGGCGGGTTGCGCGCGCGACAACGCGCCGCCACGGACGCCCTTCGATTGTCGGGACGGAGACCTGAAGTCCGTTATCCCCGTGCCCGTTCCAGGTAATCGGCTGCTCCGGCAGCGATCCACGGGGCCAGAGTCGTCAATAGGAATCGTGCGCCGAGGTCGGTGTATTTTTCCACGTTATTGTTGGTCGTCAGTGTCCCCGGCGTACGTCCCGCGTCCCTGATGCGAATCAGCGTCTCGTCGACCGTGCGCTGTACATCGGGGTGGTCGTTGTTGCCGATTTGGCCCATCGAAGCGGCCAGATCCGACGGCGCCACGAAGAAGACGTCGATTTGATCCACCCCGAGGATGGCATCCAGGTTCCGCACCGCGACGATGTCCTCAACGAGTACGACCAGAAGCGTCTCATCGTTTGCGGCATGCAGGTAATCGGGTACGCCGTAACCCTGGCGGCTGGTGAAGAGGCCGCGCTTGCCCAACGGCGCGAATTTACCGCCATTGACGACGTTGCGCGCCTCCGCAGCCGTATTGACGTGAGGAACGACGATGCCCTGCGCGCCCCGGTCCAGCGTGCGGTAAATGAGGGCCTGATCGTTGCGGTTGACCCTGACGATCGAGGTCATCCCCCAGATGTCGCAGGCCCTCGTGAGGTTGCCGAGGTCGGCCGCGTCGACGGGTCCGTGTTCTCCTTCCAGCCAGACGCCGTCGAAACCGGAGTCTCCGAAAGCGTCGATGTCATCGGAATGCGTGAAGCCGCTTGCGATGCAGGCGACTCCGCCCTCGGCGAGCCTTCGTTTGACGCGGTTCGGTCGGATAGTCAAGTACGATTCTCCTTCTCGAATTGACAGCAGGGTCTGCAGCAGTTGAAGCCCCGTACAGGTCAGGTGGGCTCCACGTTAGAGATCGACGCTGACGGGCGCGTGGTCGGAAACGGTCAGACCGGCCTCGCGGTGGACGTCGGCATTGCTGAATCGTGTGGCGACCGCGGCATTTCCAAGCAGGTAGTCGATTCGCCAGCCCCGGTCCAGTTCGCGGGCGCGCCCGCGATTGGACCACCACGAATAGGGCCCCTGCACGTCTCCGAAATGCTGCCGGACAAAGTCGTTCCATCCGGTAGCCAGCAGGTCGGTCATCCACTGCCGTTCGTGGGGCAGGAATCCTGAGTTTTTCGCGTTACCCGTGGCGTAGAAAATGTCTTTTTCCGTGTGAGCAATATTGAAGTCGCCGCCGAGGACCACCGGTTCGTCCCGGTGCGCGTAGGGCTCTGCCCAGGGCAGAAACCGGGCCATCCAGAGATCTTCCTTGATCTTCTGGCGATCTTCGCTGGACGAGCCCGAGGGCAGGTAAACGTTGATCACCCTGACGCCCTGTACGCGTACCTGGAGGATCCTGCCTTCCGGATCGGACCCGTGGATACCGGCGCCGAGAACCTCGAACCGATGGCGCGACCAGATCGCGACCCCTGAATACCCTTTGCGTTGGGCCGGATGCCAGTGAACATGCCAGCCACGCGGATTGGCCCACTCCCCGGGCAGTTGTTCGGGCAGCGCCCGGATTTCCTGGAGGAGGAGTACGTCAGGCGCGATCCGTTCGACGTGCCCGGCAAAGCCCTTTCTGAGCGCTGCGCGCAGTCCGTTCACATTCCAGGTGGTAATTCGCATGGGCCGGGACGTTGTGAGGACACCGGATTTGCCGGCGGTCGAATGGTTGGATGCTTTGGGGTCAGGACGCGAGTGCCGCTTCGAAACTGAGTGTCTGTTGCTGACGGGATACGGTGATGCCACCGTTCCCGGTTACCAACACGACATCGGACGGGTCGCAGTCGATTCCGAATGCCACGGCGAACCTGACGGGTCCTGGCTTCAGTTCGGTATCGATCTTCAGATATTCGATTTCCAGGCTCTCGGCGTCTGCGTGTCCCGGTTTCAGGTCCACGTGCCTGCCCTTAAGGAACACGGCGTCCGAAGGCGTCAACAGACGCACGTTCACAACTGTATTTCCATCGGCAAGCGCGGCCGAAGGCCCGGCTGTTTCCGCGGAACCGGAGAAGTGAATACGGGACTCCATTTGAGTCACGTCCGTGACCTCAATCTCGTCTATTACGACAAAGAGCGCCGGACGGAGGTAGAGAAAATGGCGAACGAAAACCGTGAGTCTGTCGATGCCGTAGGCGGGTGCGATGGACGCCCTCAGGTAGTCGTGGTTGCTCGTGAATTCAGTCTTTTCCACGGTACCGACGAGGCGACGCTCGTCGGGCTGCCCCTGTCCGTCGAAGAGCGGCAGATTGTGACCGTCCGTCGCCTTGAAGATCCATTCGCCGGGGTCCCCGTAGCGGCCGATGCCCAGTTCGCGAACGACGGTTCTCTGGCCGGCGTGTATAATATAGTTCCCGACATCCGCATGGCCGTGGGGTTCGACCGTAGCCCCGATCTTCAACGCCAGGACGGGCGCGTCCTGATCCTTCCAGGATCCTCGCATGACGCACCAGCCGGCATCCGGAAAGTAGGCGGACGGGTGGTGCGGGTCCGGCAGTTCGGGAACGGTATCGGACGCATCCCAGAAGAGCTCAGCCAGTCTGGTGGACGGACGGCGGTCCGTGGTGATCCGATCGAAGTAGGCGGCCGCGCCATTGTCGTATTCCTGCGCGAACTTGCGGAAGGCCATACCATCCGGAAAGTGCTTTCCGCAATCGGCGAAGTTGACCACGCGGTCGGGCGGGAGATAGCAATTGATGGGGAATTCGACCGTATTACTGAGTTTGGGATGGTCGTAAAGGCTGATCCTTCCGCCTGTGAGCCGCCTCAGCGCATCCGAAAAGGGAAAGGACGTAACGATTCCATAGTTCCAATACCCCGGGCCCTCCTTCCAGGAACCGTCGTTCTGAATGGCATCGTAGAATTTCGTGATGCGTTCAATACATTCCCGTATGACGCCGAGCATGGCTTCACGTGGGCGAATCTTCGTCCGGAGATGGAAATGTCCCGCATCGAGCATGGCGAGGGCGCACAGGCCCATGTTGGATACGCACACGGAACACCAGTTGCTGTCGTAACGGGACGCCCAGAAGTGATGTTGCATGCCGCCGGTGCAGTGGGCCAGACCTCGCGCAAAGACCATGAACTCGAGTTCACGGCGCTGGTTCTCGGAAAGGGTGTCGTAGAGCAGGTCGTAAGCGGCGGCGAAACAGGCGCAGGTATGGCTGCCGTCCAGATCCAGAAGCATGAATTCGTGGACCGGGTGGACCCAAGAGGGCCAGCTCATCATTGAAGCGAGGCCCTCCCAGGCTTTTTCGGAGTAGGCCCGATCCTGGTCGACCGCGTAAGCCAGCAGATAGTCTTCAACGAGATTCCGCGCTTCGCCGGATAGGCGGCTGTATGTCTCCCAGATGCCGTTCCTGTAGCTGTCCTCTCTCGGCGGCGGGGTTGGGAACGGGAGGTCGAGGTGAGCGTTCAACCGCTCGCGCGTCTGCGCGTAGACCTTCGCGTGGGAGCCTTCGAGGCAGCGTACGCGCACCCGGTCCAGGTCCGCCCTGTCGAAGTAGAGATAGGGATGTTCCAGGGTCTCGGGTATGAGACGTTCGACGTAAGGTACGGTCATATAAGATCCAGTACATCATTGTTCGGCTTGTTTAGTTTCTGAGCCCACCATCCATATCGCTATGTTTGAGTTCCAAGGTAAGATAGCATGCGATTTTATTACCACAAATGGACGAATGGACAGACGGAGCGAACACTATACAGCCGAAAGCTCACTCGCCAACCGCTCCTCGAAACCCCGTGCCTTGACTTCGCATTCCCAGACTACGACGACCTTCCAACCCTGCATATGGAGTTCAGCCTTTACAGCAGCATCTCGAGTGACGTTTTGACGGAATTTGGATTGCCAGAAACAAACTCGACTCTTTGGTGTGTATGCTTGAGCACAGCCTGGATGTCGATGCCAGAAACACCCGTGCACGAAGACAACGGTTTTGTATTTGGATAGGACGATGTCAGGGCGTCCGGGTAGATCCTTTTTGTGTAGGCGAAAACGGTACCCCATGCGATGCAGGGCGGACCGGACGAGTAGCTCGGGCGTGGTATCCTTTCCACGGATACGAGACATGTTCCAACTTCGATGGCTGCGGGTAAGGCGGTCCATGAATCCGATTATTCCTCGGAAAGTAATTTCCAGGTAATCGCGGCGATTTGCCGTGCAAGTAGCGGCGGTACAGCATTGCCTACCTGCGTGTATTGAGCGGTGCGCCCGCCGACGAAGAAATAATTATCGGGAAAGGTCTGCAGTCTGGCAGCTTCACGTACCGTGAGGCTACGGCATTGAGTAGGATCCGGATGGATATAGTAGTGCCCGTCTTTGGAGATGTGCGAGGTGACTGTGGTGCTCGGGTGGTCCCAGCGCTGGACGCGAAATCGATCCACAAAGATTCCGCTTTCCCGGTTCTTGTGCTGGGGTTGCAGGTCTGGTGGGAACTCGGGAAGTTTCGGAGAAACACCCTGTACGTGTGCAAAGCTGGCGGCGTACAGATAGCGCAGTAGATCTTTGTCAAGATGAGCGCGGGTCTCGTGGTTGCAAACACCCGCCAGTTTTTCGTCAATAAACCAGTCAAATAAAGGATCCTTGCGATCAAGATTCGGGTCGCACTCAACAAAGATTCCACCTCGATCAGACGTTGGTGCCTTCAGGTTGGCAACTACCGACACCATATGGTTGACTACGGCTTCACCAGCAACCTGTGTGGTTTCACGGATCCAACTGTTGCGTTGTGGTTCAGTGCCTATACCATTACGAAGTGTCGTCAGCCAAAGTTGCTTGCTATCCTCCAATTTGATGTATTTCCCGTTTTGTCTTGACCTGGAAAGTCCACTCCTCAATCTGGGCAAGCCCGTGATGACCCGCTTGATTGGCATTTGCTCCTGCGTCTCCAGAGGAATAGGTGGTTTCCGAATGTCGTCTCGTACGCCTAGCAGAATTACCCGGTGTCTTTCTTGAGGAATGCCATAGTCTTCACACCTGACAACGTACTCGGTATGAAACCGGTGGTCAAAGAGATCCGCAGAAGCAGTTGTTTCCGTAACTACCGAATAGATCTTGTAGAAGTGCGGATCGCCATTGGTTTCAATGCGAAGGGCTGCAGCGGGGTTATGCAGGTCCGAAAGTATCTTACGAATCAGTAGGTCCCCTTGCAACTTGGATGACAGAAGCCCTTTCACGTTTTCCATCACGAATACTGCGGGCCAGTATTGAGCTATAACACGGAGGTAATGCTTATATAGGTCCCGTCGGGCATCATCCTCAAATGAATATCCCTTAATGGCTTGGTTTCTCGCTCGACCGACGACCGAATAGGCTTGGCAGGGTGGGCCGCCAACCAGAATCCACTTGTCTGACGATTTTCCGATTGCTTCTTTGATCCAGGCTGCGATTTGAGGGTCCCAATCTGGACTTCCGATGGTTGCCTTGCGCGCCTCAGATTTGGCTAAAGACCACTTCCTTTGCACGTCCGCAGGCTCGTCAACTTCGATATGTTGCGGCAGGTCGTCGACTGAGACAATTCCGGTTAGGACCTTATAATAGACCTCTGGCACTTCCTCACGAGGGAATTGCCTGTAGAAACTCCGGAGAAGCAGGGTCTGGTGCGCATCCGCGTCTTCCTCGACTGACAATACAACCTTGAATGGAGATGTTGATCCAGAATCAGACTCGAAAGAACTGAAACCTTCACCAAGGCCGCCAGGACCTGCGAAGAGATCTACTACCGGAATCGGGTTTCGAGGGTTCATTCGAGAGTATGCTCAACTGTTTGGATCGTATGCGGTGTGAAGGACCAGCTCCAAACTTAAATCAATTCCTTTCAGCTTCAATAGCAAAGCCTAACTCGGTAGCTCGTTCAAGCAGTTCCACCGCCCGTTCAGCATCCGGGCCCTTGATCTTCGTCCCTCTCTGAAGGGCCCTTGCGATACGCAAGGCGAGCTGATGCTCTCTGAGATCGAGGGATCGTGTAACCTTTCCCCAATCGGCAAGCATCCTCCAGCCCTCAGGGCTTACCTCCACGAGCCTCTTTAATTTCTCCACGTAATCGGAAGAAAAATCCTGTACTCCGCGTTTCAATTCGCCTCGCGTGGCTCGTGCACCCAACATCTCTTCGCTCAGGCGGTCTACCGGCACCCGTGCTGCATGCTCCCGGACACCTTCCCAGCAATCTTCAGATTTGCACCATTCAGTGATGTTGCGTGAACTCGGTGGGCTTGTGATAATGCTATGTATATCGTGGCAGACCTCGGCGAGCACGTTTTGTAGATTCTCGCTTAGTCTCTGTGCCTTCCAGATTTGATCGAGGTTGATTCTCTGACTCGTCGAGTGGAAAAGTAGAGAAAGCGTGTACGTGACGATATTTGCCCTGTACCCCCCGAAATTCTGCCGCTGGACGATTCGTTCGGTCGTTCGGAATAGGATCGCCTTTGCAACGAGGCGTTCGAAGTGTGTCCTATCGACGACCTTCCGGTCACGTTCTCCGAGTCTGATCATGTAGTCCGCGAAGTTTTTCTGCGCCCCCCTGCTCACGATATGGGGGAGTTGATCCCACGTGTTCTCGAATTTGGCGAGGTCGGTCTTCGTGAAGCGCTGCCTGGTGGGGTGCTCTAGCGAAAAAGCCCTCCGTCGGGCCGGCGTCGTGTGAGATGCCTTTGCGACTTGGTATTGCCCTCGAGCCCGTTCGTAGAACCATTTCGTCTGCTTTTGATCTCTCTCGATCGCAGGTGCCCATGTCGTTCTGGAGAGTTCCTCAATGGTGACGTGGAAGGGATCGTTCGACGAAAAATCTGCCTCGGAAATCCGGTTCTGTGAATTGGCGTAACGGGAGACATTCCGAACCAATTCGTCCTGGACTTCCCCTGGCTTGATTTCAATGAGTTTGGCAGCTACGTACACCTGCGAAAGGTCTGCTTTTCCTCGTTTGGTGGCCAATAGGGAAGCAGTAGTTTGTCCACCGTTCACGATTTGCAGGCCATCCAGCTTCTCTATTGCCCTGCTTCCACTTGCCTCGCATAGTCCCACAGATTCGGCAGTCAAAGTGATCCCGTTATTATAAGCGAGGAATCGCTCGGGCTCGTTTGTGATTGTGTCACGGATCCCGCGATTCACCTTGCCACGAGCTTGGAGGAAGGATCGGACATTAGTTTCAAGGAGACGGGACCCAAAATCCGAGTATATGCTACGCAACACGTTGCCTGGGATTAGCGTCAAGAACGCGCGATATCCTTCCTGTGTGTTATCGGCCTGTAGGCACGGTAGCGGCAGACCAAATCGGCCCGCAAGGTCAATACAGATCGACTCACGTTGTTGACCTGAACTGCTGAGTCGATATAGGCGGACGACGTCCCAGAGGGAATGGGTGATGGTCATTTCACCGAGCGATTGATCTTCGGGTACCTTCTCAAGCGTTGTGCGTCCATCGGTGATAATACAAAGCCGAGCTTGGGTCAGACGCCCCTTGGACGCATGAATGTGTGCCGCCATGTCGAACACCGGAGAGGATTCCTCGAGTTCGACGTGTCTACCGTTCAGGCACCATTCCAGGAAAGAACGAAGCCTTCTGAAGGCTACTTCAACGTTCTGTCTAGGGACGGTCTGCGGTGGAAATGTGTTCGTATGTATGCTCAGGAAGAGATCCACACGGCCCTCGTCTTCATCCAACGCGTATCCGCTGACCTCCATTCCTCGCGCCTTATGATAGCACACGAGCGGATCTTCGAACTCTCCGGCTTCTGACAACATTTCAAATACCGTCTGGGCGAACCAGTCAGAGAGCATAAGATCTTGGTCGTCAGACTCAGCCAACGCCAAGACCTCCTGCTGCAGGTTTTCAGAAAAGCGGTCAGGGGCGTGCTGGAGCGTCATACCAATCCCTCCAAGAGTTCGGCGGGCCGTTCGAAAGTTAGCTGGTATCGTCCACAGGCAGCAGTGGAAAGCGTGTAACGCACCTCGCCTATCCCTGCCTGTAGGTCACCTGACACGATTCTGGGAAACCCTTTTTCAATCCGGAAGGGGTGGATAGACCGCACAGAATATCCGAGATCCGAATAGTGGCCAGCATCTTCAGTCAAATAACCCCTTAGTTGCAACCGAGGATCCAGCAGATGTTGAAAACCGGATTCTGATGACGCAGCTCGAGCGGATTCAACTAACTCGGGCAGCGTCTCACCGTGTCCAGGCCTGCCATCGAGTGAGAGACCTAGGAGCAGCAGAGCGATTCCGGCTGGGGCCTCAAGCTGCCTCTCGCTGGAAATCGACACACGGTCAAAGGTAGCCGCCGTGCTCGTTTTGACCTCGATGCAGGTGTCGCCTATTTGAAAGTCTTGATCGGCTCCCATGGGCCCACGCCAACCATTCAAGGCAGTATTAAAGTCAGCAGGGGGAGCAAGGATCTCTCGTAGAACCCAAAGTTCGCCCCAAAGGCCGCGCTGTTCTTCACGGGACAGCCTCCGCGGAACCATTCTCCGAAACAGATGTTGCCAGTCGGAAAGCCTTGCCAGGAACCGCGTTAATCCGGTTCTCTCCTCCTGCGGCTCTTCAGCTGCAGCAATCAGATCATGTACCAGCAAGTCGAAAACGTCCTGCCGTGCCATATCCGTCAGGATGAGTTCCACTTCCACGCTGTTGTTCTCACCAACCCTTCGGATCATACGCACGACCAAGCCTCGAGAGTCTGGAATCTCGGGTTGTCCGTCGACCGTGTCTTCGGAGACTCGGAGAATGAGCATTCGTCTCTTAGAGGGCATCTCCAAGCCGAGGAAGACATCCCGGCGGGCGGCTGGCAAAATTCGGCGTTGAAGCCTGCGTGGGCCCTCGGTGACGCGGGTGTCGTCCTCTAAATGCTTCCATGTCTCACGTAGGTTCAAACCTCGAGTTCCTCCTGCCAGTAGACCGTGTTCACGATATAGTCGATCGGCGTATCTTTGTCGGCGGCCGGAAAGCTCGCAGCGAATCCCACAAAGGAAAATCCGTTGACATCGGTTTCCTGGAGCGGATATATGAGGAGGAGTCCGTTGCCGAATTCGCGGGCTCGACGAATGTATAGACCGCTCGGTCGAGTGGGAGTGGTTCGGTGGCGACTTCCAGCTTGGTCATCCCGATGTTGTTGACGAGTCTGTTGGAGTGCCGATTCCTTCTGATCTTCTGTTAGATCGATCATCTCGTCCAAGGGACTGACCAATCGACGGATGCGGTAGACATCTGTCTGATCCAGACCTTCCGGAGGATGGGGTGCTCTCTGAACGGGAAAGACTTCATAGCCGCCAAGTCTTGAGGACGTGTCGCCGCTCTTATTGGAGATAAGTGCCACAGTCCAATTTGCAAGACCATTGACCTTGTTCTGGGAGCGGATGTACTTCGCGAGATAGTCGCCGCGGGCTTTACGGGAGCCTGGATGAACATTGATATCCGTCAGTAGATCCGCGACGTGTTCGCCCGATACCCTTCGCCAAACCAGGTTACCCTTCGATAAGGGTTTTGTGAAACCCAGTGATGCAATGAATCGGCTATACCGTTCGTAGTTTTTCCGATTGACTTCGGGGTCTCTATCGAACGAGATGGTCTCGCTTATGTCGGCAGAATACGAAACGGTCATTGGTGTTCCATTACGCATTTTGTTGGCGGCGGTGATCACGAGCCCAGCTGGATGGCTCCTCACCCTCAGGCCGAATTCTCTCGGAGTCATTCCTCTGTCAGCCATCAGGTCAAACTCCTCTCTGAGTTCATTGGTGGCGACAGTGATGTGGCTGTAGAAGTCTCGCAGCTCGTCGGTAGTGTACAGCCTGCAGAGGTCGACATAGCCCGGCCGGTACCCAAACCACCTTCCCATTTGGAGTAGCGTGTCGTACATTCGTGACGCCCTGAGATAGTAGCTTACGGACAATCCTTCAAGAGTGAGACCCCGTGACAGCTTGTCCCCTCCGATTGCAATAGCATTCAGGCCCGCAGGGTGGTCCCAGTAGTCCAGAGCGTCTTTTGCCGCACCGTTAATCACTTTGATCTGAATCCGCTGTGAACATCTCACGAGTTGCGAATGAACGGAATTCCACGAAACCTCTGGACATCCGAACATCAACTCCGGGTTGAGTCTCTTAGCTGTACGGGAAGTGGGGACGAAGTCCTCCTGCCACATTGCCCGTAGTTCGTCAACGATTGAGTTATTCGAATCTCCGTCTCCGTACCTTATGCGATTCTGAAGGTCTCTAAGCTCGAATCCGACAAGCTCCGCAACCTGATGCTGAACATCGACAAACCTTGTGACGTGAATCAACATCGAGTTGTGTTGTCCCTCGTCCCCCCGGGCGGCGCGTGTGGCGCAGGCAAGGACGAACGCTCTCATCGCATTCTTCAATGAATCGGGAAGTTTGTCGACGATCCAGGACCTTTTGTGGACATTGGGTATCTGGTCATGATGATCGCTGACCAAGCGCACGAGCGGTAGAGCGTGAACTGGGCTGTCATTGTCATCGGGCCCCTCCGGAAGACCGAAGACTTTGGTCGGACCAACATGATTGCTGGGAACCGGAAGGTTTATCAGAAAATCGCGCGGAAATAGATCCCGTCCGTGCCTGCCGGCGTCCTGATCCGGATAGATGAAGATGTTTGCAAACGGCGTGGCCGTATATCCAATGTATACACTTTGGTCAAACGCTTTGAGCAGGTCACGTATCCTTCCATTTATGGCGGAGGGGGCTTCATCGTCGTCGTCCGACAAAGGCCGTGTGTTTACGGATGCGTAATCGGCCTCGTCATCTATCACCAAGATCGGAGTGTTGGGAATTGGTTCCCCGGGATCCACAGGACTAAACGTAGTAGCCCAGCGGGTGAGGTGTTGAAGAACCGAGACGTTTTTCTTGACGACCATGATGACGGGAACGTCACACAAAATGACGTTGAACTGGTTGGCCACTTTGAGATTGAAATCGCCACGCTCTTCGGCATTCGTCGACGAGATAGCTCCGATGAGAGGCGCGCCTAGCAACGTTCCAACGCCCACGCGTTTGTTCTCGGATCCCAGCTGCAGATTCAGCCGGGTATCCCATCCTAGAAAACCCTCGTCAAAGCGTAGCTGTGTCTGGGCGCGCAGGCTATTGGTGGTGCCCGTCAGAATCACGAAGAATTTGTATCCAGCATCAGCCGCTTTGCAGATGAGCTCAATGTAGTTAGAGGTCTTGCCTGACTGGACCTCCCCGACGACCATCCCACGGCGATCCCAGGAACCCGTTCTATTGGGATCCTCCATGAGACTGAGGACGCGGTCTGTGAGATCGTCTGATCGCTGGAGTGTGGGGAGCGCCCAACCCTTTTGTTCCTTCAGAAACCGACGATATCGTCTGCTAAAGTTCCACTCGATCGATCCTCGTCGGTCAGCCAGCCACTCATGATGATCGGTGCTTGGATCCGTGAGAGTTGCGGGAAGTCCGACTACGACATTCAGATTTGACTCCAACTCCCTGACAAGCGCATCAAGGTCAACCTCTGTGCCGGTTTGAGCATTCACTGCCAGAATGGCGTTTCTGGCGACCCGCCTTAGTTCGGCCTCATCGGGAAGAATTTCGTTTCCCAGCAGGTTAAGCGCTATAATCCTAGCCATCTCCAAGTCATTCAACTGTTGTCTCCTTCAATAATGCATCAACTGTTGGTGCCACTAGTTCGAACCGTTCACCGATTGCTTCGGTAGATCCCAACCGCTTGAGTGCATCGTCGTGACTCATTCCCGCACTTCTGAACGCTGTATAAAGTACCCGGATTAAATCGACTACCTCGCGGTCAACTGCGTATTCGAACGGTTGGCTCTGGGATTCGTCCCCGTCGGCCATATCAACCCAGATCATCTGCACTGGAACGTATTCTTCGATCACGCGTAGGGTCCGTCGCATGTGGGCGACATCCAGTGAGTCTGCTTGGAGCGCGTCCCGTACGAGCGGATGCTCCCGGTTTATCACATACGACACTTTCTTATCCTTGACATGCCTAAGCCAGACAAAGACCGAACCCTTCCCTTTTGAGCGTGCCATGGTCTTACCACGGTGTCGGTAGACTTTGACTGCTCTTCCACGAGTTGCTTGGGCAATTCGTCGAAGATCCTCTCTGTGGCCTTGCGGTGGTCGCGCACGGGACTTTCGCACGTCAATTTGCCATTCATGGTCTAAGGAATTGGGAAGGTCAATTCGGATACGGGCAAGTTTATAATGTTCCTCTTTGGCGAATCCAAGCCCAAGCCAGTCGCCAGGCAGGAGAAGGCGACGATTCCGATAGACATAGAAACCTTGCTGCGCGTTCCATCCTGCTGGCCCTGATGCCTTTCGGTGTTGTTCAGCTGAAAGGTGAGTGTGGTGTGGAAGGACGTAGGGGGCGACTTCGATTGGCGCATGAGAGGATCCCAGAATCTCAGTGGAAAGCCGCTGAGTAGCTGCCTCGTCCGAAAGAAAGGGATCCCACGGATTTATCAAGTGGTCGTTAAGCCAGATTGAAATGGAATCCCTGCCTACCATAAATCGATGGAATACCATTGCAAGGTGTTCCTCGACCCCTCTGAGTGCGTGGTGAAACTGCTGACGCGCACGTTCGTTGTCAGCTTCAACTGCGCCGACCATTCGGTCAAGTTTATCCCACAAGACGAGAGTACCGTGGTCCATCTCAGATAGTCGACTAATATCCGCTTTGGAGGTCACAACCGGCTCTTTCAATAGCTCCCATTTACCGGTCGAAGCCAAGTGGTCTAGATCCCAACGTCTGGCATGTATCTCATCTCCCTCCGGGGTCTGCGTGGCTACGGTCAATGACCTGGCCTGCGAGATGGACGCCGTTTTGAGTCCCAGCCCGAAACGTCCCAGATCTCGCGGTTCGCGAGAATCTCGTGGGCTCCGAGATCCGATCCTCATGGCATCGATCAGCTCCGCTTCCGACATTCCGCGACCGTCGTCGAGAAACGAAACCTTAGAATTCGCCCCTGACCAGTGAAAGTTCAGCCAGATGTTCCGTGCACCGGCGGTTATGCTGTTGTCAACGAGGTCGGACACCGCATCCGGGAGTGAGTAACCGGCTGCTCTCAGCGACTCCATGAGAACATAGGCTCTGGGAGCGACAACATCATATGATGTCTGGGGTGTATTGCTGGAGATAGCAGGAACTCCAATTGCCGCGTGTCTCTTTTTTAGGATGCGCCTTTTCGTGTCGAAATGTCAAACCAGCGAGGACGAATTTTGCTCGTTGGCACGCAATAAACTCACGTCGGCTGGGTGACGCAAAAAGCGACAGCAATATAGCGATCGGCAATTTGGGGGTCAAGCAGATGTCATGCAGGGACAGAGCACAGGCGTCGGCTACGCGCGCTTTCTGGCCAGCAGAACGCGTTCCGTACCGGTGAGATCGGAGACGGTCCGTTCATGGACGAACTCCGGCGATTTTTCCAGGAGATTCAAAACGTCGGGAGCGGCACCGTCGCCAACCTCCAGGGCCAGCCACCCATCCGTGCAAATGTGGTCCGGCGCCCGGTCGATAATCAAACGGTGGAAGGCGAGCCCGTCCGGTCCGCCGTCGAGTGCGAGCGGGGGGTCGAAGCAGCGAACTTCGGCCTGAAGGGCCGGGAGGTCACGGGTGGCGATGTAGGGCGGATTCGAAACGACCGCGTGAAACACGGCCCGCGTCCGGAACGCGGCGAAAAGGTCCGCGCAAACGAAAGTGACCCGCTGCTGAACATCGTTTCGACAGGCATTGCGGGCCGCCAGCCGGAGTGTTTTCGAGGAAACGTCGGTTGCGACCAGGCGGCTCGCGGGAAGCGCGTGCGCAAGCGCCACGGCAACAGCACCCGCCCCGGTACCGACGTCCAGAATCCGTGGCCCTGTATGGGCATCCAGGCGCTCGACAAGCGATTCGACGAGAATTTCGGTTTCAGGACGGGGAATGAGCGCGTCGGGTCCGACGTGGAACGGAAGGGAGAAAAACTCGGTTTCGCCAAGCAGGTGCTGAAGCGGAACACGCGTGCGTCGTTTTTCTACGAAATCCCGGAGGCGCTGAAATTGCGCCGGCGTAAGTCGTCGGCGCGGGTTCACGAAGATGCCGGAACGGCTGGTTTTCAGTACCGTCGCAAGCAGCCACTCAACATCCGTGCGTGGGTCCGGTACACCGGCATCCGCAAGGCTGCGTTCCATCGTGGCGAGGACATCGGCGGTAGTGGGAAGGGAGGAGGATTCGGCCATGGCCTGTCCGTCGAACAGTCCGTTGAGAAAGTCGCTCTGCAGGCGAGGCCGCGCAACGCAGTATTTCGACCGCAAGGGCCGGCCGTAGCCCGGATGGGCTATTTCAACGGGCTGCTATGCCCCGTGCCCGGTAGACATCAGGTGGGAACTGACCTATTTTGTTCGCCGTCTTTTATAATCTCGGCATGGTCTGCCAGGCGCAAGGCATTGATGAAATCGTCCAGGTCGCCCTCGAGCGTCTCTTCGAGTTTGTGGAGCGTGAGTTTTATCCGGTGGTCGGTGACCCTGCCCTGGGGAAAATTATACGTGCGGATCTTCGCGCTTCGGTCGCCTGTGCCTACCTGAGCCCTCCGATTCCGGGAGGCTGTGTCCCGCTGGTCCTGGAGTGCCCGATCAAGGAGCCGGGCACGGAGGACCTTCAACGCCTTGGCCTTGTTCTTGTGCTGTGACTTCTCGTCCTGGCACTGTACGATCAGGCCGGTGGGCAAATGGGTAATCCGTACGGCTGAATCGGTGGTATTGACACTCTGGCCTCCCGGCCCCGAGGAACGGTAGACGTCAACCCTGATCTCATCGGGATTGATTTCGATATCCACTTCTTCGGCTTCGGGCAGTACCGCAACCGTGGATGTGGATGTATGGATGCGCCCGCTGGACTCGGTCTCGGGAATACGCTGGACGCGGTGTACGCCGCTTTCGTATTTCAGGTTTCCGTAGACATCGCTTCCGCCAACCGAGAAGATGACCTCCTTGAATCCGCCGATGCCGGTCGGATTGGCGCTGAGCAGTTCGGCCTGCCACCCCTTTGATTCGGAGTAACGGGTGTACATTCGATACAGATCGGCAGCAAAAAGCGCCGCCTCATCGCCACCTGCGCCGGCGCGGATCTCCACAATTGTGTTTTTGCCGTCATTGGGGTCCCTGGGGATCAGCAGGAATTGGAGTTTCCCGGAGAGCCGGGCCTCCCCACGCTCGAGTTCGGCGTGTTCCTCGCGGGCGATTTCAACCAGTTCGGCGTCGTTGGAGTCCCGAATGATTTCCGCGGCTTCCTCCAGGTCGTTTGCAACCTGCCTGTATTCACGGTATGTGTTGACGATTTCTTCAAGACGGCGAAATTCCCTGGTGAGGTCTCTGAACCTGTTGGGGTTGGCCGCGACATCCGGCCGCGCCATTTCCGAACGGATCTCTTCAAATCGATTCTCGACGGCTTCCAGTTGACCGAACATGCGGCTTCCCTGCCTGATTTTCGAATGGACGGATCGGTCTCTACATCGTGATGCCAGGCCGATATGCTGAAGCAGGAATTGGCGCTGCCGTTTTCCCCAACAGCGGCGAGTCGCCGACTCCCGCAAATGCGCCAGCTACGAATGCAGTCGTACACTCGTTGAAAAGACAACAAAAAAGGCGAAGCGGTACGCCCGCCCGACGGAAGGCGGACGATGCCGTTTCACCTTATGACTGATACACTGGGTGGCTAATCTTCGGCGGCTGCCTTTGCGTCGGCCTGTTCGGGGACATCCCCGGCTTCTTCATTGTCTATATTGTAACGCCGCCGGTACCGTTCCACCATACCCGCGGTGTCCACCAGCCGCTGCTTGCCCGTATAGAACGGATGACAATCGGAGCAAATGTCGACCCGAAGGCCGGGCACGGTCGCGTGCGTATTCAGGGATTTCCCGCAGGCGCAGGTAATGGTGGTTTCCACGTATTCGGGATGAATATTCGGTTTCACGTGACAAATACCCTCGAATCTGAATGAAACGACGACAGAATCAGCCACACAATGTATACAAAACAGACTTTCAGCGCAAGAATTTAAAGGCTGAACCAGGCTGCCCGATATGAAACCGCCGCCGCGGGCGCATAGGGATCCGCGGATCCTGAATGCCGTTCTTACAGCTGCCTGTTCATCGAATCCAGGAATGCCTCGTTGTTTTTTGTACCCGCCATCTTCTCCTTGAGGAACTCCATGGCTTCCAGGGCGGGCATCTGGTTGAGCAGCCGGCGCAGGATCCAGACCCGGTTAAGTTCCTTTTCGTCGAGCAGCAGTTCCTCTTTCCGGGTTCCGGACAGGGTTACGTCGATAGCGGGATAGATGCGCCGGTTACTCAGGCGTCGGTCCAGTTTCAATTCCATGTTGCCGGTACCCTTGAATTCTTCGAAAATGACCTCGTCCATACGGCTTCCGGTCTCAACGAGAGCAGTGGACAGGATGGTCAGGCTGCCGCCCTCTTCGATGTTTCGCGCGGCGCCGAAGAATCGCTTGGGCCATTGCATGGCGCTGGAATCGAGGCCGCCGGTAAGGATCCTGCCGCTGTGAGGGACGACGTTGTTATAGGCCCGGGCGAGGCGCGTGATGCTATCCAGGAGAATGACGACGTCCTGTTGATGTTCCACCAGACGCTTGGCCTTTTCGATGACCATATCCGCCACCTGAACATGCCGGGTCGGAGGCTCGTCGAACGTGGAACTGATGACTTCTCCGTTGACGGACCTCAGCATGTCGGTTACTTCCTCGGGGCGTTCGTCTATCAGGAGCACAATGAGATTGACTTCCGGGTGGTTCTCGGTGATTGCATTGGCGATTTTCTGAAGCAGCATGGTTTTGCCCGTAAAGGGAGGGGCTACGATCATGCCGCGCTGCCCCTTGCCGATGGGCGTCAGCAGATTCATGATTCGAGTTGAGAAGTCGTTCGAATCGTATTCCAGTTTCATACGCTGCCGGGGATGCAACGGCGTGAGGTTGTCGAACAGGGTTTTTTGTTTGGCCTGTTCCGGATCTTCGAAGTTCACGGCCTCGACCCGGATGAGCGCGAAATACTTCTCGTCGTTCTTCGGCGGGCGAATCTGTCCGGAAATGGTGTCTCCCGTGCGGAGATTGAAGCGTTTGATCTGCGAATGTGAAACGTAGATATCGTCCGGACCCGGGAGATAGTTATAATTGGGCGACCGCAGGAAACCGAAGCCGTCTTCCAGGATTTCGAGAACGCCTTTGGCCAATATCAGACCGTTCTTCGCGGTCTGTGCCTGGATGATCGCGAATATCAGCTCCTGTTTTCTCAGGCTGCCGTAGCTCTGGATCTCCAGGGTCTGGGCCAACCTTGCGAGTTCCGAAATGGTCATGTTCTGGAGTTCCAGTATTTCCACACCACCTGCCCGGGGCGGTGCTTTCGGGATTTCCCTGGTCGTTTCGGTTGCCATTGGCGGATCCAATATGTTGAAGATGCTGCGTGTGGGATACAGACGGTTTATCTCTCAGGGACTGCGACCGAACCCGGACAGCCGGAGGCAGCAACGGAGAAACGGGTCGGACGTGTCTGACAAAAGGAGGCGAATCAGAGGAAGTTCGTGTAGCAAAGGATGCCTGAAGCGAGGAGCCGTCTGTATATGTGCGGTAAAAAATGTGGGAAGGAAGCGGGAAAATTACACTGGAAAAGTAAACCAAGAGATACGGGTTGTCAAGTTTTTTCTTTATTTTTCTGTAAGATAGAGAAAATGCCACCCGAACGTATCACCGGATCGACTGCCTGAGCGGGGGGTGGATGTCAATCAGGATCGAGGCGCCGCCTGACCCGCACCGGTGTGGCTCAGATGCGGAATCGGGCTTGCCTTTTGAAGATGGACTGCATAGGTTAGATGGGTCCCGGCAGCCCGTTGAAAAAGCCCATCCGGACTACGGCCGGCCCTTGCGGTCGAAATAC
>JAAXHE010000212.1 GCA_012271065.1 Candidatus Latescibacterota bacterium | reverse complement strand
GAGACGTCTGTGCTCTTCACAGCGAGATTCATCGCCACCTGACGCCACACGGTCATCGTGCTGCCAGCAGGCGCCACCAAAACGGCTCGAACACGACAAATCCGTCACAGAACCCGCTCTTTCGTTTCTCTTCTCACTCGGAAGCTCTTTCTGCTTCCTTAAATTGCATCCTCTCACGATTCATGAATTAATCGGGTGAAGACGTATACAACAAAAAAAGACCCCCCCGACTACTCCGTCACTGGAGAGAGCCCCATGGGCGCTTGTCATCGGGGGGGTACCTTTTTCATCGGCATTGGTAAATCTTCAACAGAATATAACATTTTCTGATTCAAGACGCAAGACGCATTGTGTTGTCTTGTTGTATGCTGTTCGCCGGACTGCAACGCCAACCCCAGCACACCTGTTGTCCGGGAATCTTTTTTGTCCCGGGCGCAAGTTTACGGTATATTTATCGCTCTCTGATTCGTCAGCCTGACGGGTTCTTCCGCATGGCTGTGTGATCGCCCGAGTGGCGGACGCGTTTCCGGGATGACTCTGCGGTGGAGGCGGACGTGCTGCCTCTCAGGTTACGCCACGTGCAAATCGCACCGGGTTGATCCCTAGCTGCAGTAGATCCTTCGTCGGCCTGGAGGCACCCTTCGACACGCTCAGGGCAAGTCCTCTGGATGACAGTTCAAGCGAGCGGGGGCGGCAACGTGGGCAGACGGGAATGTCCGCCCCACCATCAAACCGGCCTCCTCAGAGTGTGAGAGAAGTCGAATCGTGGTTACTCTTCGCCGACCCTTCGACAGCCCTTCGACATTTCGACAAGCTCAATGCAAGCAGCCTCAGGGTGGCAGCTCAGGGAGCGGCTCGGAGTGCAGACACATTTCAGTGGAATCCGGGCTGATTGATGACCCTGGAACCCTGGCTATTTGGAGGATTGATTCGAAAATGTCCGATTTGATACCGCTACATGGCGGATTGTCCTCGCCGGTGTGCCGGATGGTACCGGACGACGAAGAGGACGCATTTCGCGAGAGTGCATCGAAGCTGATCGGCGTTCCTGTGAGCGACGCCGATCTGTCCACGGTTTACCGTTTCGGTGACGGGGGTTTGAGTCCGCTCACCGGGCCGATGGACTCGGAGACGTATCACAGAGTTCTGGAAGAGTGTGTCATCGACTGCAACGGGAAGCCGTATGCGTGGACCATTCCGCTGGCGCTTCCGGTATCGAGCGACCTGGCGGAGCGTCTTGAGGCGGGGCAGACTGTAGCCCTGGAGCGCGAGGATGGAACGCTTGTCGCCACCCTCGACATCAGCGATGTCTTCCCATGGGACAAACTGGCCTATCTCAAGAGCGTCTACCTGACGGAACGGACCGACCATCCAGGCGCGGATATGGTGCTGGAAGGAGATGCCGGCAAGACCCACCTCCTGGGAGGGGAGATCAGGGTGTTGCCGCAACCGAAGCATCCCGCGTTCGGCCGCTATATGCACACACCCGCGGAGGTCCGTCGTCTGCTGTCGGAAACCGGCTGGCGGCGAGTGGTGGCGTTTCAGACCCGCAATCCACTGCACCGGGCTCACGAATACGCCCTGGTCTACGGGCTGGAAACGCTGATCCGGCAGGGGATTGACGCGGGGGCCTGTCTGAACCCTCTGGTGGGAGAGACCAAATCGGACGATGTCAACGCGGAGATCCGCATGCGCACTTACGAGGCGCTGATCGAGTCCCGGGGGCTGGGTGAGGGAGACAGCGATGCGGAATTGTGGGAACCCAGAGGGGAGGCCGTGCCGGACCGGGTAACTCTCATCGGCCTGGATATCAAGATGTTCTACGCCGGCCCCAAAGAGGCCGTCATGCACGCGATATACCGCCAGAACTTCGGCTTTACCGATATTGTCATCGGGCGCAAACACGCGGATGCGCCTTACCACGACGGCAGCCCGATCTGGGGAGATTTCGACGCACAGGAGGTGTTCAACCAGCTCAATGGGAACCTCGAGATCCGGCCCCTGAACGTGGGTTTCGCGGCGTTCTACGAGTCCCTCGGGCGGGTGGACCTGATGGAGAACCATCCGGACGAGCAGCCCGTTTTCATCTCCGGTAAACAGGTGCGTGAGATGCTGCTGACGGGGGAGGCGGTGGATCCGCGGATCATGAGGCCCGGCACCTCCCGGATTCTGAGCGAGGCGATGGCGGGAGGGTGAGCTCCGGAGGAAGCCCCCGCGTTTTAGGGCACGGTTCGCGGCGGCGTTGAATCTCAGGGAATGCCCTTGACAACGATGGGCGTATAGGATAAATTGACCCGGCTTTTGGAAGCAGGCAAACCGGTCGTATTTTCAGGCGTTTATTCGTGGGAAGAAGGGGATGCGATGTACGAGTTCCTGTTGAACGAAGATCCGACGGAGGAAGAAGAGGAGGAAGAGCAGGGTGGGGGTCAGGGCGGCGAATACATCGTCCGAAGCCTGATCAGGGCTCGCACCATCCTGATCTCCGATCCGATCGACCACAAGCTGACAACGCGGGTGATCGCCCAGCTGTTGCTGATGGACAGCGACGATCCCGATAAACCGATCACGATCCTGATCAACTCGCCAGGGGGCAGCGCCGACGACGGCTTCGCCATTTACGATATGATTCGCTTCATCCGGCCGCCGGTGAGAATCGTCAGTGTCGGGTTGTCCGCCAGCGCGGCGACGGTGATTATGCTGGCCGCGGAAAAGGACAGCCGGTTCGCGCTTCCTAACGCACGTATCATGATCCATCAGCCATCAATGCGGTACATGGGTGTCGCTGAAGACGTAAAGCGCACGGCGGAACAGATTCTCAAGCTCCGGGAGCGCATCAACGAGCTGTATGCCCGGGAGACCGGACAACCACTGGACAAAGTGGTTGAAGATACGGACCGGGACTACTGGATGTCCGCCGAGGAGGCGGTGGAATACGGGCTGATCGGCAAGGTTGTCACGCACTTCAATGAACTCAACGCGTAGTGACGCGATCGTTTCGCGATTCGGCAGGGGCACAGAACGTCGTGCCCCTGCTTTGTTTTGAGAACCCCAATGTCCCGAGCCGACCGCTTTTTGAAGGCATGCCGCCGCGAGACGGTTGACGCCACACCGGTGTGGCTGATGCGTCAGGCGGGCAGGTACATGCCCGAATACCGGAGGCTGAAGGAAAAATACGCCTTTCTGGAAATGGTGAAGACGCCGGACATCGCTACCGAAATCACGTTGCAGCCGGTCGAAGCGTTTGACGTGGACGCGGCCATTGTTTTTCAGGATATCCTGCCGATTCTGGAGCCGATGGGCCTGAAACTGGAGTACGTCGGAGGTGCGGGCCCCGTGATTCACAACCCCGTGCGAACGGCGGCGGACGTGGAATCCCTCGCCATTCGTCCCGCGGCCGAAGCCATGGATTTCGCCGCGGCGGCCATCCGGCAGGTCCGGCGCGTATTGGACGGGAAAGTCCCGCTGATAGGGTTCTCCGGGGCGCCGTTTACGCTCGTCTGTTACGCGGTGGAGGGCGGTGGTTCACGCGACTACCGGCATGCCAAGGCACTGATGTACGAACAGCCGGAGACCTGGCGGCGGCTGATGGAGAAAATGTCGGTGGCGGTGGGGGACTATCTCCAGGTCCAGGCGGCGGCTGGCGCACAGGCGCTGCAGTTGTTCGACAGCTGGGCGGGCGCGTTGAGCCCCGCGGACTATGAGGAGTACGTACTTCCGCACACACGGCGGTCGATTCGGATGGTCTCGGAAACGTGCGACGTACCGGTGATCCATTTCGGTACGGGTACATCCGGTCTGCTGCCGCTGATGAAGCGCGCGGGCGGCGACGTGATCGGAGTGGACTGGCGGATAGACATCGACGAGGCCTGGAACCGGCTGGGCGCGGACGTCGCGGTGCAGGGAAACCTGGACCCGACGGTGCTGTTTGCGCCCGTGCCGGTGATCGAAAAGCAGGCCGCCCGGATCCTGGACAGCGTCCGCGGGCGGCCTGGACACGTCTTCAATCTCGGCCACGGCATCCTGCAGCACACGCCGGTCAGGCACGTGTCCGCGCTCGTCGATTTCGTGCACGCATACAGATAGGTAACCATGGTGAAAAGGGCCGTGTTGATGCTCGCCTATGGAAGTCCTGATTCACTGGACGACATGGAAGCGTACCTGAACGATATCCGGGGTGGGAGACCTATGTCCCGGGACTTCGTAGAGGAATTCAGGCGCCGGTACGCGCAGATCGGGGGCAGGTCTCCGCTCAATGAAAACACCTTTGAACAGGCGGTATGTACTGAGCGCGCCTTGAGGGCTCGCGGGAATGACGTGCGCGTTTACGTGGGCATGCGGCACTGGTCTCCCCGGATTGCGGACACGGTCCGTCGGATGGCCGGGGACGGCGTTGAGGAGGCGGTTGCCATCGTCATGGCCCCGCACTACTCCCGCATGAGCATCGGAAGGTACCGGGAGGCGGTCGATGAATCCGTCAAAGCATCCGGAAGCGGGATTCAGTTCTCGTTCGTTGACTCCTGGTGGCAACAACCCGCGTTGCTCGATGCGCAGGAAGCGCACGTTCGCGCCGGGCTGGCGTCGTTCTCCAGGGACGATCGGAACAGGGTGAAGATCGTCTTTACGGCGCACAGCCTCCCGGAACGCCTCTTGAAGATGGGCGATCCCTACGACGACGAGCTGAAGGGCAACGCGAATGCAATAGCGGAACGCCTGGGAAACGTGGACTGGATGTTCTCCTATCAGAGCGCCGCTCACACGAGCGAGCCGTGGTTGGGTCCGCAGATCGAAGACGTAATCCCGGACCTGGCCGACAAGGGATATCGGCACGTGCTTGTGGCGCCCATCGGGTTCGTATGCGACCACGTTGAGATCCTGTACGATATCGATATCGGCGTTCAGGAAATCGCGAGGTCGCGGGGGATAGACGTCAGGCGAATCGCGTCCATGAACAGCGACGCCACGTTCATCACAGCGGTGGTGGATGCGGTGGAAGACAAGCTGAACTAGAACCGTGCCGGCTCCTGACGCCCAATAGCCTTAATTCCAAAAAGACCGCAAAGCGGCACCGCGGCGAAACATTCCAAAACGTGCCGAAATGGTCGTCAGGAAGGACTTTTTTCCGTTCACGTCCAGTGACCTG
>JAAXHE010000318.1 GCA_012271065.1 Candidatus Latescibacterota bacterium | reverse complement strand
GTATTCGGCGAGTGATGTGCCTGACCCTTTCCCAAAAGAACGAGGGATAGAGCCAGCAACGCGCCGGTCATGAACCCTTTGGGTTTCATGGGCCGCCTAGGTGATTGTTCACGCCACACGGCAGCAAGGGCATGGGTCATGAACTCTCTGGGTTTCCTGGGGCAGTCCACGGGCATTTCCTGTTGCGCAAACCCCACCGGAACAGCTTCAGGTTATTGTATCCAAGTATCGAATTAGGCTAGCATAGCCGTGGTTGTATATACAAGCTTGTACGCTTGCCACCGTGCGGAACGGTTCAATTTTCTGCGAGCGATCACGAGCAAGAACAAAAGTGGAGGAGAATCAAATGAGACCCATCCCCGTTCTTCCATCAATGGCCCTGGTGGTTCTGGTTGCCGGGCTCGCCGGCACCCCTGACGTTGCAAGGGCGCAGGACACTGCCGTCCTCGAAGAAATCATCGTGACGGCCGCCAAGAGAGAAACGAATCTTCAGGACACGCCCATTGCCATTACCGCCCTGACCGGCGACATGCTCGACTCTTTCAACATACAGTCCAGCCACGACATGATCAGCTCCGTGATCGGCCTGGAGGGAACGCTGTCCGCAGGCAACCTGGCCCTGGCGATTCGCGGCGTCAACAGCGAAAACACGGACGTGACCTCGGACCCGACCGTCGCCTTTCACATGGACGGCGTGTTCCGCGGCCGCCAATCGGGCGGACTGGCGCTTTTCCACGACATCCAGCGCGTGGAAACCCTGAAAGGACCTCAAGGCACGTTATACGGGCGAAATGCCACGGCCGGCAGCATCAACGTCATCACCAACAAGCCCGTTCACAACACCGAGGGAAGCATCGAAGTCCTTGCAGGCAACTACAACCGGCTGGGCGTTCGCGGTGTTTTCAATACGTCGGTGAGCGAGGATTTGCTTGCAGTTCGATTTGCGTTCGTGGACGAAGACCGGGATGGCTATTTCGACAATGGTCCGGAAGTTGAAAGACCCTACGGGGACTCCGTTGAGAGCGCGTACCGGCTGCACGCCCTGTTGACACCCGACGATCGGCTGTCCGTGCTGCTTACCGCCGACTATCAGGGCCGTGGCGGTACCGGCCAGGGAACAAACGTCTTGCGTGGGGCAGACGACGTGCTGGCAACCGATCTTCCCACCCCGCACACGGTATTGCTGAATCGCGAAGGTTTTCGAGACGATCATTTCAGGACCTTGAAGGTTGAAGTTAACCGCAGTTTCGACAATGCGGACCTCACCTACATCGGCGCTCACTATGAAAGCGACGTGAATTTCGGACTCGATTTCGACCGGACAAACGTCGCGAGGGATCCACTGGACATCTACAACGGCAGCGAGCAACTGTCCCACGAGATCCGGTTGGCATCCAACGGCGACGGTCCGCTGCAGTGGCTGAGTGGTTTGTACAGCCTTGACGAGGACGCCTCGCGTCTTGTGGAATTGCAAATCGCGCGTTTCGGCGTGACGTCCGCAACCGACATCCCGAACTACACGGTGAACTCCACGGCCGTATTTGGCCAGGGCACGTACAGCGTTTCCGACACGTTCCGGATTACGGCGGGGCTTCGTTACTCCGATGACGAAAAATCCCAAACGGATACTGTTTACAACCGAACGAGCCGATTCGGGACGTCAATGATCACGGTGAGCAATGCGGGCAGTTGGAGTTCCACGGACTGGACGCTGGGTGTCGACTGGAATCCGTCCGACGACTCGATGATCTACGCCAAGGTAGGAACGGGGTTCAAGGCCGGCGCATTCAACGTCGCAAACCCGACCTTCAACATCGCGGAATCGACCTTCCGGCCGGAGGAGATTCTGGCCTACCAAATCGGCCACAAGAGCAATCTCATGGACAACCGGTTGCAGATCAACTCGGAGTTCTTCATCTACGACTACACCGATCTTCAAGTCACCCAGCGTGACGATGACCAGACAGTCACGCGCAATGCCGCGGCAGCCGACATCATCGGATTCGATACGGAACTCGTCGCCTTGCCCGCCGACGCTCTGCGCGTTTCATTGGGCGTTGGCTGGCTGGATGCGACGTTCGGGCACTTCACACAGCTCAGCCCGTGGACGGGCCAGGAGATCGACCTGGCAGGCTCGGACCTGGTGAAGTCGCCGGAGTGGTCGGTGAACGCAAGCCTGGATTACGTCTTCGATCTTGCAAACGGATGGCAGATGGTCCCGAGAATTCGGACTGCCTATCGATCGGACATGAAGTTGCTGCCGTTCGATGAGCCCGGTTCTCTCATGCCCTCACGAGCGGTCACGGATGCAAGTATCGATTTCGCATCGCCCGATGATCGATTGAGGATACGACTCTACGCAAACAACGTTACGGATGAAATCGTATGGTCCGGTGCGGGCACCAACGGTCAGGGACATCGAACCCTGACGGGTAGCCCGCCGATGTTTTATGGCGCCAGCCTGAAGTATGCGTTTGGCCAGTGACACTCAATGCGCGGTCAAACGACCGGTTCCATCAGGGCCTGTTAACACGATCCGAAATGGCTCTGTTGGCCCGGCCGCGTTGGTGCCGGCGATGAGAACGGGGGCATGACCGACAATATCTCGCGGAAGGAGTTCCTGCGGCTGGCGGCGGCAGCCACTTCGTCTGCGGCTTTGGCCGGACACGTCGGGAGGGGAGCTGCCCAGAATGCCGACGTGTCCGCTGCGCCCACCGTTTCCGATAACCAGGCGGGCACCTTGATTCGAGGCGCTGACGTCCTGACGATGGACCCGGAACTGGGTGAACTGCTGGCTACCGATGTCCTGATCTCCAACGGAGGGATCGAGGCGATCGGGACAGGGCTCCCAGCCGACGGCGCCGAGGTGATCGATGCGCGGGGAATGATCCTGATGCCCGGCATGATCGACGGGCACCGACACGTCTGGCAAACCATCGCCCTGGGCCGCATGGTCGAGTCGAACCCCGGAGAATTCGCCAGGGACTACATCTACTGGAAGATGGCCGCGGTTGTCGCCATGGAGCCCGAGGATCACTACATTGCCGAGCTGGTGGGCGGTCTGCAGGCGATCGACTCCGGCGTCACCTCGATCCTTGACTATGCGCACGGTCAGGACACCGAAGCCAATACCATGGCAGCGGCCAGGGGCCTCATGGACTCCGGAATCGCCGGGTGGTTCGGGTATCAACTGGCCATTTCATACCCATTCGACGTTGGGGATACGGTTTCGCCGGCGGAGACGCTCGCGGCTCTCTTCGCCGCCCGACCTACGGAGGAGGAATGGAATACCGCCTCCCTGCTCCGCAACGATTTGTTCGACGATCCTTCCGCGCTGCTGCAGCTCGCGCTCGGACCGCCCATGTGGCCCGGATACGCCATGGAAGATATCGGGGGCTACATGGCGCACGCCCGATCCATTGGCGTCGACCTGATCATCGCCCACCTGCACAAACCCGCGACGCCGCATCCCGCGGGATTCATGGGACACAGGGGCTCGGGAATTCCGGATCTTCACGAAGCCGGGCTGCTCGGCCCCGACTTTCATGCGGCGCACGCCAATCGGTTGACGCCGGAAGAGCTGACGATGATGCGGGATACGGGCGGCATGCTAGCCGCAACCACCATGAGCGAATATTCGTTCATGATGGACCCGCACCGCGGCGCGCCCGTTCACGGTCGTGCGAGAGCCGCCGGTGTGCCTGTGGGAATCGGTTCCGATGTGCCGATGGCGCTCACAGGCGACTACTTCGAGCACGTCAGATCGTCACTGTGGAGCCACTACCTCGAGGAAGAAAGCCGGCAGATCGTGCAGGATTATCGCTCGCAGGATACCCTGGACTTCGCCACCGCATTGGGCGCG
>JAAXHE010000347.1 GCA_012271065.1 Candidatus Latescibacterota bacterium | reverse complement strand
AACTCGACTTTTCGGAGTGGACTCAGGCTTGATTGCCAAAATCCCTCGGTCCAGACGATGGCGCGTCACACAATCCGGACAACTCACGCTTGCTACTTCACTGAACCTATACCGAGATCTCACAACCTTGAAGCAAGCAGCATGATTATACTTCTTCGCATTCTGCGTTGAAGTCTTACTGTAAGACTCTAACCTGGTTCAGCTGATCGCTGGATCACCGGGTGGTACGTGTGAGGTATCCATGACAACGACAATATGCAGAACGCTCTCCTGTCTCGCGGTGCTGTCTTTTGTCGCGTCCTGCGGCGGCAAGGAAACGCCCCCTGCGCCCGAACCGCAGCCAACCGAACCGACGGGCGGGCGGGACCTGAGCAACCGCGCGCTGCTTTCCGACGGCAAGTTCGGGGCCGACTCGAACCCCACCGGCAATCCCATCGGCGGCGGCGAGGGATACGATCAACTGGTTGAGGAGTACGATTTCTTCGTTACCAACCGGGCGGAGTTGCTGGATGCGCTCAAGCAGGCGACGGGGGGGCAGGTGGTCTACGTGGCGGATACCGCGAGGGTGGACCTGACCGGCGATACGGACATCGAGATCCGTGCGGGCGTCACGCTGGCCAGCGGCCGGGGCAAGACCGATTCCGACGGCGGCCTTATTTTTTCGGAACAGTTGGATACCGCGCCGTTGTTTGTCGCCGTCGGTCCCGATGTTCGGCTTACCGGTCTCAGGCTGGAGGGACCGGACTCGATGAGGCGCACCGAACAGATGACGCAGCTCCTGAGGGAAGGGCGGTTCTACAGCATACCCAACTCCAGGGCCATCGAGACGTTCCAACCGAGGCTGGAAGTGGACAACTGCGAACTCTGGGGATGGAGTCACGGCGCGATTTTCCTCCAGAGGAATTCTACGGACAACCACATCCACCACAACTATATCCACCATAATCAGCGCCACGGTCTGGGCTACGGCGTGGTGATGGACAATTCCGAAGCGCTCATCGAAGCCAACCTGTTCGACTGGTGCCGGCACCACATCGCAGGCACGGGCAGGCCCAATACCAGCTACGAAGCCAGATACAACATGGTTCTGGAGAATGCCAACAGCCACAGCTTCGACATGCACGGCGGCAGAGACCGCGAAGACGGAACGGACATTGCCGGAAACCTTATTCTCATCCACCACAACACGTTTCTCGCCGTCGACGTGGAGGCGGTGGTCATCCGGGGCATACCGCGTGATATCTGCGAAATCTACAACAACTGGTTTATCCACTGGCTCCCGGCCACGGCGATCAAGCAGGTCTACGCCACGGGAAATATGAGAAACTACTCAAACCAGTACACGCACACCCGGGTCGTGAAGGACTGAGCAACGAGGAATGCACATCGTCCAGCGTACAGAAGAGCGCTTTCCCTGATCCCGTCGCACATCGGCGGGATTCTTGCGATTCTTTCAGAAACACAACGCCAGGGAAGTTTCCATATTCGAGGAGAGGAGTCCGAGGGATGTCGAAGCGGTGGAAGGTGTACCTGGCCGGCGAAATCCACAGCGACTGGCGGGACCGGATCGCAAGCGCGGCGGCGGAAAGGGAGCTTCCGGTTTCCTTTGCGGGTCCGGTGACCGACCACGCCGAGAGCGACAACTGCGGCGTGGATATCCTGGGTCCGGAGGAATCCTCGTTCTGGAAGGACCACAAGGGCGCGAAGATCAATGCCATCCGGACCCGGACGCTCATTGGCGATGCCGACGTCGTGGTCGTGCGTTTCGGAGGCAATTACCGGCAGTGGAACGCGGCGTTCGACGCCGGGTTCGCCGCGGCCCTGGGCAAGGCGATAATTGTGATACACGACGCAGGCATCGCCCACGCGCTCAAGGAAGTCGACTCGGCGGCCCTGGCGGTGGCGGAGACGCCCGAACAGGTGGCGGACGTGCTCGGTTACGTTGTCCATGGGACCTGAAAGTCGCATTCCGAAATCGCATTCCTCCCGACGTCCCTCGTGCCGGCGCGCAAAAAACACCTTGAAAGATGAACAAAGATGCACTATATTAAAGTGCTGTCTTTCCTCTTTATTTCCCCACAGTTAGGTTCCTTTTAGGCCCCATTCCGACCTGATTCCGCGTCAGGGTCGTCTGTCTCCCCGGTTGTACGTTCGCCGCGCGGGGTCGCATCATCCAGCGATCCCGAAAAGGTGGGTTATGCCCGAAACTAAACCGACGATTCAGAGTCCAGGTCAGCTCTCGCTTTCCATCAACGGAAAACCCGCGACCGCCCGTCGATCCTCCGGCAGGAACAACAATGGCGCGTCGACCGAACACGGGTACGACGAGTCCAAGGTCAAAACGCTCAGCTCGCTGGAACACATCCGGCTCCGCACAGGCATGTACATCGGCAGGCTGGGCGACGGTTCCAATCCGGACGACGGCATCTACGTCCTGCTCAAGGAAGTCATCGACAACGCCGTAGACGAATTCATCATGGGTTATGGTAAAAAGATCGACGTCAGCATCGAAGACAACCGGGTCCGTGTCCGGGACTACGGCCGCGGCATTCCGCTGGGCAAGGTCATCGACTGCGTTTCCATCATCAATACCGGCGCGAAGTACAACGACGACGTCTTCCAGTTCAGCGTGGGCCTCAACGGCGTGGGCGCCAAGGCCGTCAATGCCCTCGCTTCCGATTTCAGGGCGGTCGCCTACCGGGAGGGAGAATTCTTCGAAGCCCGCTTCGAGCGCGGCCGGTTGAAGAAGAAGCTGAAGGGACGGAAACCCGGCGAACCCGACGGCTCCTGTTTCGAGTTTCTGCCCGATGTTCAGATCTTCGGCGATGACTTCGCGTTCAACTTCGATTACGTCCGGCAGCGGCTGTGGAATTACGCATGCCTGAACAGTGGACTTTCGCTGGTCTTCAACAAGGTACGATTCGTATCCAGGAACGGATTGCTGGACTTCCTCACACGCGAAGTCGGCGAGACCGCCCTCTATGAGCCGTTGTATCACAAGTCCCAATACCTGGAGTTCGCGCTCAGCCACACGGCCAGCTTCGGGGAGACGTATTTCTCTTTCGTCAACGGCCAACACACCAGCGACGGCGGGGCCCACCAGAGCGCTTTTCGCGAGGGCATCCTCAAGGGTGTGAATGAATTCTACAAGAAGAACTACAACGGCATCGACGTGCGGGAGAGCATCTCCGGCGCCGTTGCCGTCAAGCTCAAGGCGCCTGTCTTCGAGTCGCAGACCAAGAACAAGCTTGGGAATACGGATATTCGGGGGTGGATTGTCACGGAGGTCAAGAGCGCCGTGGTCGACCTCCTTCACAAGAACCAGACCGCGGCCGGGCGCCTGTCCGAGAAGATCGCCCAGAACGAAAAGTTGAGAAAGGAACTCAACGCCGTCAAGAAAGAAGCCAAGGAAGCCGCCCGGAAGATCGCAATCAAGATTCCGCACTTTAAAGACTGCAAGTTCCACCTGGGCCAGAAGAAGCATGGCGAAGACTCAACCATCTTCATCACCGAGGGCCCTTCTGCGGCGGGGTCCATGGTCGCTGCGCGCGACGTCCTCACCCAGGCGATATTCGGCCTGAAGGGCGTTCCATTGAACGTATTCGGCAAGAACAAGGCCGCGGTGTACAAGAACGAGGAACTGTACAACCTCATGATGGCGCTGGGTATCGAAGACAGCGTCGAAAACCTGCGTTTCAATAAAATCGTCATTGCCACCGATGCCGACCACGATGGTTACCATATCCGGTACCTGCTCCTCACGTATTTCCTGAACTACTTCGAGGAACTGGTGCTGGCCGGCCATCTCTATATCCTCGAAACCCCGCTCTTCCGCGTCCGGAACAGCAAGGTCACGCGCTACTGTTACAACAACCGGGAGCGCGACAGCGCCGTTGCGGACGTCAAAAACCCGGAAATCACCCGCTTCAAGGGGCTTGGGGAGATCTCGCCGAAGGAATTCGGTCAATTCATCGGCGACGACATGCGTCTGGTCAAAGTCAATATCCGCTCCATATCCGAAATCGCCAACACGCTCAGCTTCTACATGGGCAAGAACACCCCCGAACGCAGGGACTACATCGTCGAAAACCTGATTTGAACACCGGGTCAAACCCAATAGAGGGGTCAGGAGAAAACCGTGTTTCCGTCTTTTCCTGGCCCCTGAGTTCTTACGCGGTAAAGAGGAGAAACCGTGGCGTTCGTCGACACCCTTTACGAAAAATACTACCTCGAGTTTGCGTCCTATTCCATCAAGAACCGGGCGATTCCAAGTATCGACGATGGCTTCAAGCCGGTTCAGCGGCGCATCCTGCACGCCCTCCACGAGATGGACGACGGCAAGTACCACAAGGTCGCCAACGTCGTGGGCCAGACCATGAGGTACCATCCCCATGGGGATCTCTCAATCTTCGGCGCCCTCGTCAACCTGGCCAACAAGGAGCTGTTCATCGACAGGCAGGGCAATTTCGGCAACATCTTCACGGGCGACGAGGCCTCCGCGGCGCGCTATATCGAATGCCGGCTCACGCCTCTGGCCAGAGAGGTCCTGTTCAACCCTGAGACGACCGAATTCGAAGATTCGTACGACGGCCGCAATCGTGAGCCGCTCGCTTTTCCCGCGAAGATCCCGGTCCTGCTCGCCATCGGCTCAGAGGGCATCGCCGCGGGCATGACCACCCGGATTCTCCCGCACAACCTGATCGAACTGCTCGAGGCGCAGATCGCCTGCCTGCAGGACAGGCCCTTTCGTCTCCATCCCGATTTTCCCACCGGCGGGATGGTGGACGTCTCGCAGTATGACGACGGCAACGGAAAGGTCCTCGCCCGGGCAAGACTGGATACAAAGGATCCGAAACGCATCATCGTGCGCGAACTGCCTTTCGGTACGACAACCGAGACCCTCATCGCCTCCATCGAAGACGCATCCAAAAAAGGCAAACTCAAAATCTCGGGTATCAGCGACTATACGACCGATCAGGTGGAAATTGAAATCCAGCTCGCCCGCGGCGTGCATACCAGGGATACCGTCGACGCCCTGTATGCGTTTACGGACTGCGAGACGTCAATTGCGGCGAATCTGCTGGTCATACGCGAGAACCGGCCGCAGATCACCACCGTGACCGATGTGATCCAATACAATACGGACCGCCTGGTCGAGCTGCTCAGGACCGAACTCAAGCTCGAAGAGCGACGGTTGACCGCGCGCCATCACGCGAAGACGCTCGAACAGATCTTCATCGAAAACCGGATTTACAAGAGCATCGAGGAGGAGACCACCTCCGAGGATGTGTACCGTGCGGTGTTCGAAGGGCTCGAACACTTCAAGGAGAGCATCAGGGGGGAAATCTCCCATGAGGACGTGGATAGCCTGCTCAAGATACCCATCAGACGCATCTCGCTCTACGATATCAACAAGGCACAGGAGGAAATGCAGGAAATCCGGAAGCGCCTCAGGGAGGTCCGCGCCAACCTGCGCGGCATCCAGGCCTACGCCATTGCATTTCTCGAGGGAGTCATTGAGAGATACCGCGTCGATCACGCCCGGAAGACCGAGGTCGCAAGCATCCAGAAAGTCGACGTCCGGGAAGCCGCCCAGCGAAATCTTAAACTGCGCTACGACAAGAATACCGGTTACCTGGGCCACCAGGTCAACGGCGTCGCCCTTTTCGATGTGTCTGCGTACGACCGTGTTCTGGTAATCCGCAAGTCCGGAACGTACTCCGTGGTGGACGTCCCTGAAAAACTCTTCGTGGACAAAGGCATGCTTTTCTGCGGTTTCGTGGTGGAAGACCGCGTCTACAACGTCTTCTACAAAGAGAACAGGACCGGATATCTCTATATCAAACGGTGCAGGATCGACAAGTTCATCCTGAACCGGGGGTACGAACTGGCGCCCGAAGGCTGCCGCATCCTGAAACTCACCACGGATTCCAGCCGCACGGTCCGGGCTTTCTTCAAACCCAAACCGCGGGTGAGAATCACCGAAGAGGATTTCACAATCGACGAGTATCCCGTTCGCGGCAACAGGGCCCGGGGAATCCGCCTGGCCAACCGCGAAGTCCGGAGCGTGAAGTTCGTCTGATCGCGCCCGCGGGCGCCAATCGGGATGAGGCGACACGGCCGGAATAGCCTCAAATTACGTATCCGGGCGCCACTGAAGAAGAATACCCCCAATGTCCCAGAAACCTCTTGCCGACCTTCTGGACCTGTCCGGACAGGTCGCCATCGTCACCGGCGCAAGCCGGGGCATCGGAAAATGCATCGCCGAGGTGTTCCATCAGGCGGGCGCCCGCCTCACGCTGGTTGCGCGCAACGCGGGTCCATTGGAAGCGGTCGCCGATGCGCTGTCTGCCGGGGAAGACGTACTCGCCGCCCCGGCCGACGTTGCGGACGAGGCCCAGGTCAACGCGTTCGTGCTAAGGACCGTGGACGAATTCGGCCGCGTCGACGTCCTGGTCAACAATGCCGGAGTGTCGAGCCCGGGACCCTATACGGGCGTGGATCACGCTGAGTGGCAGCGGGTGATCGGCGCCAATCTCACCGGCGCGTATCTCTGCTGCCTGGCGGCGGCTCCTTACATGGAAAAACAAAAGAGCGGCCGCATCATCAATATCTCATCCATAAGCGGCCAGACGGGCGGGGTCGCCGGCGGCGTCCACTATGGCAGCTCGAAGGCCGGCATGATCGGGATGACAAAGACCCTCTCCCGCGACCTGGCTGCCAGCAACGTCACGGTCAACGCGATTACTCCGGGCGTCATCGAAACCAGCATGCAAATCCCCCCGGATACCCGAAGCCGGATCAACGAACTCATTCCTCTGGGTTACGTCGGTCAGCCCGAGGAAATCGCCTACGCCGCCCTTTTCCTGGCCTCGCGGATGGGCGCGTATATCACCGGCGCCACGATCGACGTGAACGGCGGGATACTAAAACGTTAAAAGAAGCAGTCAGCTATCAGCCATCAGTAAGAAACGAAAGGCAAACCGGTTGACGCCAGCGCCGTTGCGTGGGGCGACCGGCCGGTCGCCCCTACAAAAACAACGACAGCGCGGGACGTCCCCCGCCGGTCATCTATAGACACTATGTTTTAAAGGAAAACGCCATCCCGGCACGTTTACAAACCGGGACACCATCCCGTCACCGTTCCCCCTTCCTTCAGGAAGGGGGCTAGGAGGTAGGTCTCAAGGAAGACCACAGGAGATTGATATGACAGATCGCAAGAAAGAATGGACGCCTGGTTCCGAAACAATCGAGTCCCTGCTCTCGCTGATCAAGTCCGGTCCCGAGGAAGTGCGGTGGACGGATATCGGCTGGGAGACCGACCTCTGGGCGGCCCGCCGCCGCGCGGCCGCGGTGCGGAGACCGCTGTTTATCTGGGCGATGAACGGCAACCCACTCGGCTGCGTCTGAAACAACGGCATCGCGGGCCGTGAGTCCGTTTTCTCCCATCCGAAAATTATCCGGATCCTGAACGAATCCTACATTCCCGTTGCGGACAACTGCAGCTATACCCAGACGCAGAAAGACGCCAAAGGCGAGTTCTTCCGCCTCGTGGCCGAACAGGGTCATTACGGTGGTCTCACCGAACCCACGGCCACCCGGCAGGGCCTGTACGCGTGTACCTCGGACGGCGAGTTGCTGGGGTCCATCAACACGCGGGATGCAGCCCCGCTCCTGGAAGTGCTCGAGCAAAGCCTGGAACGGTGGCGGAAACGCCCGGATACCGGCGAGTCATCCGACATCGCGGAAACCTATCCCATCGATCCCCGGCTCGGTTGGTCCTATCCGGAAAACGGCCTTGTGCTGAAAGTCACGGTTCGCGACCTTCCGCGGAACTCCGGCGACGTCGACCCCCGGCACAACATCGACTTCGCGTGGTTTACCCAGGAGGAGGCCGGGTCTCTCGCGCCCGGGAAAGTCGTGCCCGGCCAGACCTGGCGCGCGCCGGATTTCTTCACCAGACGTCTCGCCCTGCGCCACTTCATCGACACGGCACGCGGTCAATCGCCTGGATGGAAGGAAGAAAATCTGAAGGATGTGGAGATCCGCCTGACCGTCGAATCCGTCGAAACCGACTGCGTTCGGCTTCGCATGGAAGGACGCATCCACCTTGAAGGGGAACCCAGTTTCGAATCCAATCCCCACAGCGGCCTTACGGTTGACAAACCCAGGGGATTGAAGCTAGACCTGTATGGGCGGGTTGTGTACGATCCGTTGCGGCAGAGCTTCGAGGCCTTCGATGCCGTCGCGACGGGCGACCGGTGGGGCTGCACCACCTACAACGTTCGCTTCGACGACCCCGGCCCCGCGCCCATCGGTTTCGCATTCGAACTCGCGTCCGACAATCCCATCGAACGCACCCCTCCCGCATCCATCAGGCGGGATTATTTCACGTAGCGACGCGTTTCGTGTTCAGTCACCAGCCGGCCGGTGTTCCTGCTCCAACCTTGCGCCGTAGCGCTCGCTCGCCGCGTCCAGCTCCCCGCGTACGTCCTCCGGCAGCTTCAGCGCCGCACCGGCGATTGTCTCATCGACGTGGGCCGTGCTCTCGGGGCGGGCCAGTACGGACGTCCAATCAAGGAGATTGTCCGTGAATGTCCCGCCGAAAGACGGTATTCGCGTCCCTGTCGAAGACCTGCGGCGCCTCGTATGCGCAATCTACGAGGCCGTACCTCTGCCACCGGAGCACGCCCGGCTGATCGCCGACCTGCTGGTCGACACCGAACTGCGCGGCGTGGTCAGCCACGGCGTTTTGCAGGTGGAGCGATACGTCCGCTCATTCCAGGATGGACGCGCGAATCCGGATCCGGCCATCCGGGTCCTGCGCGAGGGTCCGGCGACCGCCGCGCTCAACGGAGACGGCGGACTGGGGATGATCGTCGCCACCCGGGCGATGCAGATGGCCATCGCCAAAGCCAAAGAACTCGGCGTTGGCGCGGTCACCACTGTCTATCACGACCATCTGGGAAGTTCGGGGAAGTACGTGCGGATGGCCCTCAAGGAGGACCTCGTCGGCATCAGCCTCTCCGGCCGGAACGCCGCGCCGTCTTACAATCGCGCCGACAGCATCCGCGGCTCGATCCAGGGCAGCCCGCCGCTGGCCTTTGGGATGCCGGCGGGCCCCGGTCGGCCCAACTTCCTGCTCGATTATGCCAGCCATTTCGTGGCGGAAGACGAGGACGTCCGCAGGAATCCGGCGGTATTTATGAAGGCCATCGGCATGTCTCACGTGGCCAACATCCTCTCGGGGACCCTGGGGGGTCAGATGTTGCCCGAATTCGACCGGAGATCCACAAAGTTCCAGGGCGCCGATCAGTCCGGATTTCACATGGCCCTGGACGTGAGCCGCTTTACCTCTCCCGGCGCGTTCAGTGCGGACATGGACTACCTGATGGACGAGACCGCGAAGATGCAGCCGCTGCCCGGACTTTCGGATGTGGGTCTGCCGGGGCAGAGGGCCTGGAAGAAGGAGGCCGATTATCGGCAGAACGGCATTCCCATCAGTGCGAAAGCAGTAACGTCGCTCGAGGGTCTCTCCCGAGAGTTCGATCTCGAGGTACCCTGGACGTAGGATCCCGGCACAACCGGGCGATACGGGACGGGATTTCGTTTTCTAACGGAACCAGTCGTAGTTCAGCCCTAGTGAACGGTCTTCAAGAGGAAGCGCCACGCGCTCTCCGCCTCGCGCCGAGGAAAGCTTCAGCGCAATCTCCACTTCCAGGGCTACGGCAATCCGCCGGCCCGAGTTCTTCGGTTCCTCCATGCGGCCTTCCATGCAGTCGATCACGTCGTTCAGCGAGTAGACAGCGCCGTACGGATGCACGAACTGCGGCTCCGGCCACGGCATTTCCACGCGAATATTGCCGGTCGTCTCCAGCTGCTGACTCAGCCGCCATCGACGGCCCGCCCCGAACTCGATCTCACCCGTACTCCCCTCCAGCCGGACCCCCGGCGCTCCCGCCCGAAAGTGTACGACCGTCTGGTCTGCCGTAACCATGATTCCCTGGCCCCTGAATTCGTCGCTTCCTCCAGGTCCCGCGAACTCGTCGGTACCCGCTCCACGACGGGGGAGGTCTCCGATTCCTGAGACCCAGGCAGGGGCGCCATCCAGGAAATACGACCAGTTCTGATGTTGCGCGAACGGTGAGTTCGCCTCGATCGACAGGATCTCCCCGATGGCACCGCTTTGCACCAGTTCTCTGGCTTTTCCGAAAGAGGGGTGGGTCGTCGAGATCGCGCCGCAATTGAGGGGGACGCCCGCATCGGCGCAGGTTGAAACCATGCGGTCCGCCTCCTCGAGCGTGTGGCACATCGGCTTGTCGGTAACGATGCCGCGCGCGCCGCATTGTACCGCGAGACACGTCAGGTCGGCGCGACCCTTTGTATTCGTGGCAATGGCCACGATGTCCGGGCGCTCGGCGCGCAGCATCGCCTCGGCATCTTCATAGGTCGCCTCGATCCCGTAGCGTTCGGTGAACGCCGCCAGACGCTTCGGGTCCCGGTCGGCTGCAGCCGCCAGTTCCACCTCGGGACGGCTGTGCATCGCCTCGGCATACGATGTCGGATTTCCTTCGGTGCCCGGATGGTCGTGGTGATAGAACCGGCGATGGACGTCCAGCTCCGGCGTCGGGCGGTCCACGTCGTCGATTTCGAAGAGGTCCGGAATGCGCTCCGCCAGATCGTAGAGCATGCCCATCCATCCCAGGCCGATCACTCCGGCTCGATATTTCGCCATGATATCTCCTGTCGTTATGATCTGAAGACACGCTGTCAGCTATCAGCCGTCAGCCATCAGCCAGATTCGGTTAGAGGCAAGAGGGTGGACGGTAGAGGTGAGACGGTAGAAGAAATCCTTGCCCGGTATGCAATTCCTCATTGCCTGCGGCATGAGAAGAAACCTTACACGGCATACGTTCTCTACCCTCTCCCGTCTCACGTCTTCCCCGTTTTTCAAGGAACACGCCGTAGGCAGG
>JAAXHE010000336.1 GCA_012271065.1 Candidatus Latescibacterota bacterium | reverse complement strand
AGTCTTAGAAGTCAATAGGTAGTAGCGGGATAGGCAGCGTCAAGCTCGAACGTTTCTCCACCGACCGTGAATTTGCGTTTATTGAAGGCCTTTTCTGCACGCCTTCTGAGCTCGTCCGATATTCTCCGCTCCCAGTTTCCCTTATTTTTCCTGATTTCTTTGTCCACGTACGCGATGCGATCAACCGTTCCCAGTGATGGGATCTCCAGATATTCGGGCAAGAATGGCTTAATGTAACCCGCGATCACGTTGGCAGATTCACGTGTCAGGCGCGGCTCGTAGGTGTTCAGATTCCTGATGCCGAGATCTCTTTCGATCGCCCTGGCCGCGATATTGCAGGCAGCTATCAACGCTTTGAGCACGAGTGGGTACCTCAGTATACCCTCGGCCAGATCAAAGGCAGTCATTGATGAGAAGAGAATTACGCTTGTCTCGTGTTTTTCAATGAAATCGAAAAACGCCTCAGAGAGGGCTTGCTCGACTGCCAGTTTTCGTTTCTCGGCGTCGGGCTGTACGGCATTCAGATAGTCTGCCTGCGAACTGTAGTCTGAGCACATGATTTTTCCCAAAGGACTATGCAAACGCGGGTTTCCGGACAGACACGTCAATATCGGAAAACATATCCTGAGCCGCGTTTCTCAGTCTGCGTTCGGCCATGGTGTAGTAGTAATCGTCCAGTTCGATTCCGATACTGTTTCTGCCCCAGTTGGCTGCTGCGAGATTCGTTGTGCCCGTTCCCATAAAGGGATCAAGAACTGTATCGCCCGCGAAGCTGAACATCCTCACCAGTCTCGTCGCCAACTCAAGCGGATACGGCGCCGGATGCTGTCTTGTAGACTCACCTGTCACGTCGTGCCAAATCTGCTGAAACCATCGTTTGTGGTTGGCATCGGAAATCGTGCTCAATAGACGAGCCGCTTTGCCAGGTCTCCTGTAGCCTCCAGGTTTCCTGAGCATAAGAATGTACTCAATATCGTTCTTTATAACGCCGTTCGGCTCGTACGGCTTGCCGAGAAATCTGGAATTGCCGTCCACTTCGTAGGTGGCGTTTGCGATCTTGTGCCAGATGATCGGAGCAAGGTTCGAATATCCCAGGCGACGGCAGCGTTCCTGAATTGAGGAATGGAGAGGAACACAAGTATGCTCTCCCTTGTTCTCGCGCCGTGATAGACATACGTCTCCGACAACGCAAATCAATCGCCCGCCCGGAACCAGCGCTTCCAGTACTTTACACCAAACGGATTCGAGCAGTTCCAGGAACTCATCGTAGTCCTCAACGTGACCCAGCTGGCCCTCCTCGTCACGATACCTCTTCAGTGTCCAATAGGGCGGGGACGTCACAGCCAGATGAACGGTACCTGGATCCGCGAATTCGAGCTGAGTCGAATTCCCCATGTGTAGAACGTGCTCTGTGGGGATTTTCCTTGCTGCCATCTCAATAGCGTTAATGGAACTTGACTTCGCCAACGTCGGAATAAGCCGGTCAAGATCTGCTTCGGTACGCACGGCCTTCGGCAGGTACCTTCTCAGGTCTTGCATCTGTTGTCCTCAATTGCAATCTGCGTATTACGGAGGTGGGCGAGTCCCCGTGCGGACATTTGGAGTGGCCGAAGGGAGATCTTACGACGCGCGTCGGAAATTGTGCGGGCCAGCTACGCTAAGAGCCAAATTCGCTTCTATGAAGATCGGTCCTTCGTGTGAAAGGAGGCATATACATACATCACCCAGGGCCGCGGGTAGCCGGCGATAGCCTGTCACCTGCCGTCGAAGGTATTTTCGCCAACCCAATCATCCTTGATTGTTGAACATCGGGACACTTGTATTGTAGCCGAAATGGCCTCAATCGTCAAGGTTCAATCTGTAATATTACGGATGTTCTTCGACCCTCCTGCGGGCGGGCAACCACAAGGGTCGCCCCGACGAGTCCGATGTCACAGTACCTTATGCGATCAGGGTCCAATTGCACCTTAATCCGGCGGCTATTCATCGTTCTTTAGAGCGGTCCTACTGAAACGGCCCAATGTCCGGCATGGTCAACACCCCGGGCGCGGGGATGAGTCCCAGGCGACGCGCGAGCGTGAAGATCGGTTGAAGTCTGCGCATTGTATGGACGTATGCGGACGCGGCGACGGACTCACCGCTGCGGACAATGCCGTGTTCCAGGAGATATTCCCACGGGGACTTCGCCCTGGGAAAGACCTTGAACCGGAGTCCGGCATCCGGCGATAGCTGTGCCGCCTCGCGAACGTGTTTCATCGCCGTCTGAAAACCTCCCAGCTCATCCACCAGCCCCAGCTTTCTGGCGTCCTCTCCGGTCCAGATCCGGCCTTTGGCGATGTCGAGCACCCGCTCCTTTGGCAGCGAGCGCCCCTCGGCCACCTTGTCCGTAAAATCCTCGTACACCGTGTCCAGCCAGTTCTGGAACAATGTCCATTCTTCGTCTGAGAAGTCTTTGGTGCCCGTCCACATGGTGGAATGGGCGCTTGTGTGGACTTCGTCCCAAGAGATCCCGGTTTTCTCCCACAGCCCCGACGTGAGCATCTTGCCCGCCACCACGCCTATCGAACCGGTAATCGTCCCCGGTTGCGCTACGATTCTGTCCGCTGCCATGGCCACGAAATACCCGCCGGAGCCCGCCACGTCGCCCATGGATACGACCACCGGTTTGCCGGCCTCTCGGGCACGGACGGTTTCGCGCCATATCACGTCCGAGGCCACGTAGGACCCGCCGGGACTGTCCACTCGGAAGAGGATCGCTTCGACCTCGTCGTCCCGGGCCGCATTCCGGAAGGCCCTGGCGACCGTATCCGATCCCATCGTGGTCTCGCCGGAGGCGGGGTCGAAATCGCTCTTGCCACGCGTCACGCTGCCGACACCGTAGATTAGCGCCACTGTCTCGGCCTGTTCGTGGTCGTCCTCTAGCCGATTCAGGTATTTTCGCAGCGTCAGAAACTTCGCGCCGGCGTCGACCTGTTCCTTTACGCGCTCGTAAACCTCGTCCCGGTATGCCAGACCGTCAATCAGTCCGGCCTCGAGAGCATCTTTCGCGAAAAACGGACCCCGATCGAAGAGGTCGCGGACAATCTCCGGCGACAGGCCGCGCCTGTCGCCGATTCCCCGAACCAGTTGATCGAATTGCGAGTCCATCACCGCCTGCGTCGCTTCCCTGTGTGCGGGCGTGTACTCACGTTCGGTGTAGACGTTTTTCGCGCTCTTGTACTCATCCCGATGGTCCATACGGGGGACGATGCCCAGCTTTTCCAGCATTCCGCTGATGAATGGGGTCTCTGCGATCAGGCCGGTCAGCCCAACCACGCCGGACGGCTGGAGATAGATCTCGTCGAACGCGGTCGCGAGATAATAGGCGCCGTTGCCCGGGCCGAACTCGCCGAATGTCTCCGCGTAGGCGACCGCGGGCTTGCCGCTCTCGCCGAAGGCGTGGACGGCGTCTCGCACCTCCTGCAGCCGGGCGAGGCCCATGCCGCTGTTCCCGGCCCTTGCCAGAAGCGCCACAACGCGCTCGTCCGACGCGGCACGGTGGAGGCCTTCCACCAGATCGCGCACGGTTACCGCATCGGGGAACAGGACTTCCGCGATCGGATTACCGGGTACGTACTCGGGAAGATCCCGTTCCAGGTTTATTTCCAGGATCGTGAATCGCGGGACCTCTTCTCCTTGCTTGTAGATCAGCGCGACGGCGACTGCCGCAAGTACGATGACGAACAATGTAGCCACGCCGCCGATGATGGCAAAGACCTTGATTGCGATCCGCTTCATGGCAGACCTCCATCGGAAAGGTACGAAAGAAAGCACGGATGCATTTAAAACGACGTCCAGGTTCTCGATATAGGAAAAGACTGTTATTTCATTCAAAGAGAAAACCGGAAACCGCCGCCTGCGTCGATGAACTTCCCATCGTCCAGGCCGACATTTCCGGCTGCGCGGATCCGGGGTTTCTGTGAAAGATGAGAGACCGGATCAGGCGCCTGCTCGCAGTTCCATCTCCCAGCCCGGGAACACCAGGACGGCCGGATGGCAGGTTAACGCTCGCGCCAGTACCTTGGCGCGCTCGACGCCAAGCCGGATGCGTCCGTTTTCGATGGCCGAGATTGTCGGCTGAGGGATTCCGGTGCGCCTGGCAAGTTCATTCTGGCTGAGTTTCTGAAGTTCGCGGATTGTGCGGACCGATTCTCCGACGGAGACAGCCGCGCGCTTCTTCGCATTGCGGTGATTTCCCATCTCGTTATCTCCCGTACTCACTGTCCGCGTATGGCCCTCACACGGATTTCCCGTTTCTTGACTCTGTAGACAACGCGCCATCCGCCGTCCAGCCAGGACTGTCGCCGGCCCTTCTTTTTTCCCGGACGCGATTCGTCACGAAAGCCCTCAATGCCTCTGACGCCTTCCGGGCCCGATAGGAATACCACGTCCTTCCAGGTCTCGTAGCATTTAAGGGTCTTCGCGGGGATCGAATCGACCTGCCTGCCGATCCTGCGATGTTCGACGACGGTCCACATATTAAATAATATATAGTCCAAAAATAATATAAAAACAAAAAATCGGTGAGACGTAAGAGGGAATAAAGTGAAAGCCGGAAACCGCCACAAGGCGGGCAACCACAAGGGTTGCCCCTACAAATGCAAGGTTGTCCTGTGGGACGGCGAGATCGATTCTTGAATGTCTGGTTCTTGTTTGGGTGATCCCGGATCCCAGTCGATCGAGACGAGCCAAAGACGTACTTGATTTGCCATTTTCTGTTGACAAAGGACGATGGTACCGTGCATGTTTATTGTTGAATCGGGAAGTACGGTTTTCAGTGTTGAGGTCCATATGGGCGATGTACTCAAGATGGAGCATATCGAGGCCGAGCCGGGGCAGCGGCGGGATGGCTATCTCAAGGTCGGAGAGATGCAGGATAACTCCCCGGCGCGCCTTCCCGTGGTGCTGGTGAACGGTGCGGAGCCGGGACCGACGCTTTACCTGCAGGCCGCCAGCGACGGAGACGAACTGAACGGAATCGCCGTGATCAGACGCGTGTTGAAGCGGCTGGACCCTGCGGTTCTGAAGGGCAGGTTGATTGCGACCCTGATCGTCAACTTGCACGCCTTTCACGCGGGGGAGTCGCTGAATCCCGTTGACGGAAAGAAGATGAACCGGTGCTTTCCAGGTCGCAAGGAGGGCACGTCGAGCGAGCGTGTGGCGTATAGACTCTTCCATCGTGCCGTGAAACAGGCGGATTATTGTATCGATCTGCACCAGGGCGGCGTCCGGCCCATGATCGACGAAGTCCGCGTGAGGGTGGACCGGCGGAAACGCATCCATCGGGCGTGTATGGAAATGGCCCGTATTTTTGGCATTGGGTACATTCTGGACTGCCGGGGTCCGGAAGGTCAGCTGGCGCGCGCCGCGCCGGATGAAGGGATTCCAACGATCGATCCGGAGCTGGGAGGCTGTCTCGGTTGGGATGAAGACAGCATAGAGAAGGGCGTGACGGGGGTGGAGAATATTCTGAAGTATTACGGGTTTATCGAGGGCCGCCCGCAAACTCCGCGTCGTCAGATCGTTGTGGACGGCTTCCTGTCGCTCCTGGCCGCCCGCGGCGGCTTTCTGGATTACCGGGCCGCGCTGTACGATCATCTGCAAAAGGGCGACCCCGTAGCGGACGTGACCGACCCGTTCGGCAGGGTTCTCGACACGGTTTACGCCCCTCAGGATTCCATATTCTGGGCGAGGTCGCTGCGGCCGATGGTCGCAACCGGCGAAGCACTGGCCATGCTCGGGAAGAATATACGCTACGTGTAAACAGAAGTCGCGGTGTTGCAGGGTGATTATCCGCGGGCGGATCTTACGGCGTCGATGCGTTCGCGAACGACGGGGCGGATGTACACCTCCTCCAGCGATAGCTGTGCGAATTCCCGCGTGAAAATCTCATTTCGTGTTCTTGCCTCAGCGCTTCGGTTCAGGATAAAGCGTCGCTTGCCTTTCACCACGCACAGGCCGCCGTTGCCGCCTTCGAGATTCGCGTACGTGACGGGGATGTCCATGCGCTCGGCGAGGGCTTCGAATTCCTGCAATAGCTGCGTATCAGTCATAATGGTCAGGAAACAAGCATTCAGCCGTAAGCTAAACCGGTTAGCGATATGGATACGCGACGCCAATCAGTGCGGAATATAAACAACAAGGTACGGATTTACAACGGCACTGAATGAAGGTGACGTGCATTTCGCAGATAATTCAATTGGATCCAAAGATGGACGTGGAGCGAATGGCGAGCGATTACCGAGGCGTATGGTACTGTTGCGGAACCGGTCCGGAAGCCGTACAGGTGAATCTGTATGACAGCAATCGAACTTCATACGTTTACAGGCCCGAAGGCCTTCGGCAGGGCATACGGGGTGATGCTCGACAACGATCCTCATGCCGAAGGCAGCGTTGTCCGCGCGATCATGTCGGGCATGATCAGGCTTTGCAGCAAAACCGTGGCGTACCTTTACGAGGATTTCACGGACCTGGCGACAGGTTATGTTGAAGGTTCCCGACCGGTCCTGCAAGCATTGCTCGCGCAGGCTGAATTACCCATTGGTGATCAGGAGCGGCAGGTTGCTGTGAATCTCTTCAATCTCAATGCTGCGTACAGCGGACACGTTATCGTCGAAGTCCATCGACTGGGAACCTGGGGCGCCGTCGACACGAATTCGGGGTTCGTCTATCGGAAGGACGACGGCCGGCCGGCAACGACGTGGGACCTGATGAACGACGCCGAACTGGTCATGCGGTACGGGGGTTCTGAAGGCGCGCAAATGCGGCCTTCCCAGTTTGCATCAGCCGGAATCGCCAACTACAAAGTGCGTGACTCGGACACCTATGACTATACCGTAACCGGATTGAACGAATACTATCGCGCAATCCTGACCATGGCGAAAAAGGGCTGGCCTGGCGGGCTTCGATGGCTGCATGGCGAGGCCGATTAGAATGAAAAACGAAGACCCTCCTCGCTGTATCGTCTTCGATCTGTCTGAGGTTTTCATCGCCGGGCTTCCCGGAGTCGAAAAGCGTATCTCGACAGCGCTCTCCATTCCCGAAGATGGTCTTCTGGAGTGCTTTGGGGGAGAACCGGTGATGCAGGTCCTGAGAGGGGAGATATCGGAGGATTCCTATCTGGGCGGGATTCTGGAGCGAACGGGCTGGGACCTCGGCCTGGCGCCGCTCAAACGCATGCTCAGGGACAACTTCCACGTCCGGATCGATGGTTCTCTCGATATTCTTCGCGAAGTTGAGAAAACGTATCGTCTTGCCTTGCTGTCGGACCACGTGCGGGAATGGGTTCGATACATCAGTTCGATTCATCCGTTTCTGGACATATTCGACGATCGGTTCTACTCGTTCGAGCTGGGCAAGACCAAGTCCGACCCGACGGTCTTTCCGGTTGTACTCTGTTCGCTGGGGTACCAACCGCAGGAGTGTCTGTTTATCGACGATCGAATCCGGAACGTGAGGAGCGCGGAATCGATCGGCCTGCCGTCCATTCACTTTCGAAACGCGGGGCAGTTGAGGGCCGATCTGAGAAGACGACGGGTACTGCCCTGACGTCGCAAGACCTTAAAAGACACGACGCACTACGTCGCGTACAACGCGATCCGGCAATACGCACCGCTCCGCAATCAGGCCGTAATCAGGCGAACCACCGGGTCCATGTGAAAAAGGACAGAAGCGTGATCGAGATATTGTCTCACGACCGTGCCGAGGACCTGATTTCCAATACCGCGGCGTACCTGGAAAGGCGTGAGAGCGAACACAACCTGCCGCTCGGCCTGATGTACGGGCTTGCCGGGAATCCGCAGCGCTACGGCGTCGAGCCACCCGTGATGCTGAGTGTCATGGATCGGGGCCGGGCCGTCGGTATGGCAATCTTGACGCACGGAAGAAAACTCATCCTCAGCAGATTCGAGGCGAAGACCGAGGATGCGGTGATTCCACTGGTTCGCCATCTGCAAATGAACGAGGTCCCGATACCCGGCGTCGTCGGACCGGAGGAGGAAGCCCGCGTCTTTTCCGATCGCTGGGCGGAAGCCGTGCCCGGCGGTTCAGCCAGTCTGACCATGCGAATGCGCGCCTTCGAAATCAGAGAGGTCGCCGACGTGCCGCTTTCCGGAGGGGTATTGCGCCTGGCGTCAATGGACGATCACGCACTGACGGCGCGGTGGACTTCCGAATTTTCGGAGCAGATCGGTGAGCCAATGGATCCGGGCGCGGCCGCCGGCGCCGCCGAGCGGTACATTCGGACTGAACAACTGTACATCTGGGACCGCGGCGGCCCTGTATCCATGGCGAAGACCTCTCGCGCTACCAGAAACGGTATCACCATCAATGGCGTGTATACGCCGGCTGAGCATCGCAACAGGGGATACGCGACGTCGTGTGTCTGGTCGCTGACGAAGAAGCTGCTCTCGGACGGCTATTCGTTCTGCAGCCTGTTTACAGATCAACTGAATCCCACGTCCAACAGCATCTACACCAATATCGGCTATAGGCCGGTGGGGGATGCGTTGACCTATGATTTTGATTATTCCGTTTCCAGTGAACCGACAGAATCCGCTTGAGCAGCCGACACGAAGAGTACACACCTGGCGTGAGGCCATCGCAGGATCATTCTCACGGAATCTGAGTCTACCATGAAGTACGATCTGCTTATCAAGGGAGGGATGCTGGCCGATCCCGCGCAGGGCCTCAGCGGCGAGCGGGACGTGGGGTTCGCGGCGGGACGGGTTGCCGCTGTCGGCGAATGTCTCGATAAGGACGATGGCCGCGCGGTGATCGACGCGGCGGGTTGCGTGGTTACGCCCGGGTTGATCGATCTTCACGTCCATGTATTCGCCGGTGTCAGCCACTATGGCATTGAACCCGATCCCACATGCCTGGCGCGAGGAGCGACGACGGTGGTCGATGCGGGGTCCGCGGGCGCCGATACCTTTCCGGGTTTCCGGAAATACGTTATCGACGTGAGCGAGACGCGGATACTGGCGCAGATGAATGTCTCCTCGCAGGGCATGCTCACCGAAGAGATCGGCGAGTTCGAGATTCCCGAATACGCGGACGTGGACAAGGCGTGCCGCATGATCGAGCGGCACCGGGACATCGTCCTCGGCGTGAAGGTCCGGCTGACGAGGAATACAATCGTCAGCGAACGGTCCGGGATGGACCCTCTATACAGAGCAAGAGAGGCGGCGGACGCCGCCGGGCTGCCGATTATGGTGCATCCGCAGGACGCGTGGTGCGAATCGATAGACGATATTCTGAATGTCATGAACGGCGGAGATATTCTAACGCATTGTTATCACGACTATCCGTGCGGGATTCTCAACGGCGAGGGACGGATCCGGGATTCGGTCCTGGAAGCGATTGAACGGGGTGTCGTGTTCGACGTGGGTCACGGCGCCGGGTCGTTTTCCTGGCAGATCGTCGAGAAGGCGCTGTCGCAGGACGTGCTTCCGACGACGATTTCATCGGACCTGCACATTTACAATGTCAACGGTCCCGTTTACGACCTGGCCTCCGTGGTGACGAAGTTTCTGCACCTGGGTCTGTCGATTGAAGAATCGATCTCGCGCGTGACGTCCGTGCCTTCTGCGATAATCGGCATGGAGGGCGAGGTGGGGACGCTGTCGCCAGGCGCGTTCGGGGATGCAGTCGTGTTTGAGCTGCGGGAAGGGGACTTTCGTCTCGAAGACTCGACGGGGGAGGTCCGGACGGGTAAGCGGAATCTTGTTCCCGTGACCGTCGTCAAGGGCGGCCGCGTCTATACGGCTCGCGGCACGGGTGGATGAAGAAAGCGCCGAAAAGGACCGGATATCTTCCTTAACCGCGGAGCTTGAATGGGCTTTTTCAACGGGCTGTTAAGGAGGCGGGTTTCGGATCGGTCGATTGCATCTGGCACTTCTGGATGGAACACTTCATCATCTGTCGAAAGTAAAAACCGGGGTTGGCGGTTTCCTCAGTGGACGTGCCACTCGGATAGTGGCGCCATCAGGGAGATGCCGACGACGATGAGTAAGAATTTTACCACCCTGTCGGTATCCCTCACTGGCATGGGAACGTCGTCGTCCCCGGCAAGCGCGCTCAGCACGTATTTCGCCAGGCGCATTTCCCTCGTCGACATCTCCGCGTCGATGATTTCAACTGCCGCCACGTAGATGAACGTTCCGGCGGCAATTGCGTTGAAACTCCCTTCGATCAGGGCCGCGATGTGTTCATTCTCACCCAGGAGCGCCGCCATCATCAGGCCGATGATCACGCCCAATGGTGTCATTATCGCGAAGATCGCAAGCATGGATTTCTGTTTTCCCGCCCGGATGCCCGCCTCGTAGATGCACACCCTGAGTGCGAAAGCGGCGGATCCCTTGTGGCAGAGGATCCCGAGCAAAATGACGAACGAGCCCACCACGTTCGACTCGAGTCCGAGCGTGATGCCGGCAATAATCGAGTGGATCGACAGCAGCGCCAGGAGTACGTACGGGTAGACGGATTGCTGCAACTGCGTGCTGCCAGGCGAATGATCGGCATTATGGTCGCCGTAGATCACGCGATCGATCAGCAGCAGGGCGCCGAGGCCAAGCGCCGCCAGAAGCGCGGCCAGCGGGAATTCCACGATTCCTTCCAGCTTCTCCATTCCATCGGGCAACAGGTGGATGAATCCGACCCCCAGGAAGAGTCCGCCGGCAAAGGCATTACCCAATGAAAAGAACCGCCTGCTATAATCGTGGCGGGCAGCCATCAGCGGGATGACGCCGCCGATCACCGCAACGGCCAGAATCGCGATTGCGGCAAGCAGTTTAAACGTCAACAGCGACATGCACCCGAATTCCTCGACATTGCCTGAAAGCAGCGTCCCGGCGACCTCAGACCGGCAGGAGATTCACTATCCGGGATGGCGCAAATCAGATGTTTACCCGGTTCGATTTCCACGAAATATAGGATTATCGCAGCGCGGTGACCAACCATTTGTTTTTGGACAGACAGGAGAGGCGTAGCGATGACCATCAGAAGATACCCGGGAAAGGCCGTTGGCCGGAGCGAATCCGTGGAACACGACGGCATCGTTTATACAGCCGTCATCGCGCCCGATCTCTCGACGGATTTCAGGGACCAGACCAGGCAGGCGCTTGAACAGCTGGATGCAAACCTGACGGAGGCCGGAACCGACAGAACACGGCTGCTGTCCGCGACAGTCTACATTACGGACATGTCCAAAAAGCCCATCCTCAACGAGGTCTGGGATGACTGGATCGGGCCCGATCACTGGCCCAAGCGCGCCTGCGTGGAAGTCGGGCTGGAAGGAGACACGCTTGTAGAGATCGTGGCCATCGCCGCGAAACAGGTTGTACATCAGGTGTGAAAAATGAGCGTTGACCGCGTCATAGATAAAACGAAAACGCCCGCCACGATTGAATCGTTACAAAGGGATCTCCGGGCGCTTGGCCTCAAACCCGGCATGGTTGTCCTGGCACATTCATCCTTGAGCGCGATGGGATGGGTGTGCGGGGGAGCCGTCGCGGCTATTACCGCTCTTCAGGGCGTTCTGGGATCTTCGGGAACGCTCGTGATGCCCGCCCACTCGCCCGGCCTTTCCGAGCCGGGAAAGTGGGAGAACCCGCCGGTCCCCGAGTCCTGGTGGCCGGTCATTCGGGAGAACATGCCGGCCTACGATGAGGCGCTTACGCCGACCAGTCATATGGGCGTCATCGCCGAGACATTCCGTAAGCAGGGAGGCGTTCTCCGCAGTTCTCACCCGCAACTGTCATTTTGCGCGTGTGGCCCTCAGGCATCCCGAATCGTGGACGATCATTCACTGGAATTCGGCCTGGGCGAGGGTTCGCCGCTCGCGAGAGTCTACGACCTGAACGGTTTTGTCCTTCTTCTCGGCGCGAGCCACGGATCCAATACGTCCATGCATCTGGCGGAATACCGGGCGAATTTTCCGACCCGGAAGGTTGTGCAGGAGGGCGCTCCGATCTATGCATCGGGATCCCGGCGATGGGAGACCTTTGAGGAAGTCGAACCGGACAGCTCCGATTTCGATCGTATCGGTGAGGACTTTCTGAATTCGGATGCTGGGAAAGAGGTGCGTGTGGGCCAGGTAGGGCTCGCAAACTGCCAACTCATGCCTCAGCGCGACGTCGTGGATTTCACAGTCGCCTGGCTCGAGGAGAATAGAAGAAAATGAATGAGATTGGACGTGACGTGGGCCTCGAGATTCTGGAGGGGCTCCGAGAACTCAGGCGGGGCGAGTGTTCCGTTTTGGAAATAGATTGCCGTTATTCGGCCGCCGGATCGCGTGGCTGGCAAGGCGCCTGAGCGAGGCGACCGCGGAGTGGTCGGCGAGCGAAGGGAACGCAGCCAGAAGGGATGAACCGGCGGAAGAATGGTGAGATATTTCCGAGACGGGACACTGTGATGGCCGTGTGATCAATGTGGGGGAAGTCATCCGGATCAGAAAGGATGCCAGTCTGTCGCAGGTTCAGTTCGCCCGCCTGCTGGGCGTATCGGTTCGAAAGCTTCAGGATTGGGAAAAGGCCCGCCGACGTCCTTCGGGTGCCGCACGAACGCTACTGCAGATCGCGGCAAGAAACCTGCAGGCGGTACCGGACGTGGCATGACGATGCGCATGCGCAGGAAGACGCCCGGATGGGACGCATCGCGAATTTTGCGGCGAGGAGGGATGCGCTGGAGGCGATTACCGGACAGCAATTGCCGGCGCGCGCCCCATTTAAATTCGGGCAACCCTCGCAGGGGGATGCTCGGAGGGTTGCCCGGGTCGAACTGGCGTTGCGATGGATGGATTGTCTCAGGGTGAACTGGACTGTGCAGCGGAATTGAACAAAGAGAGGCGTTACTCGATCACCACCAGCACGGCCTCACCCTTGAGGAGGTCGCTGACCAGGGTGATGTGGGTGCCGTCCGCGCTCAATCTGACCGCAAAGTCCTTGTCTTTTTTCAGCTTCCCTGTGCGGCCGATCAACTCCTTCAGTTTCTGACCTCGGTCCAGGGTGGGGCCTTCGCCGACGGAGAATAGCGTGACTTTCAGGTCGTCGTGACCGGGTTTCTGGACCAGCTTGTACCCCTTGCGGAAGAAGCGGCGGCCCGTTTCCAGGAATCCGTCCGCCTTCAGACGGTCTTCCGTGCCCACGACCACGCGCACCATGTTCTTGGCCTGATCGAGTCTCTTCTGAGTTCTCTCGATATCCTCGTTGGCCGCGGCCAGGTCCTGCGACAACTTCATCGTGACGTCTCTCTGATGGCGCAGGGCGACAGTGAGGCTGTCCGATTCGCCGATAAGCCGATCGATTTCGGCTTCGTCAGCCTTCTTTTCGTCTTCTAGCTGGGTGATTGCTTTCTGCAACTCTTCGTTCTTGAGCCGGCGTTTCGTGGCAAGAGCCCGGTATTTTTTCACTTCCTTCTGGAGTTGCTGGTTTTTCTCCTGAACCCGATTAATTCATGAATCGT
>JAAXHE010000322.1:20439-20858 GCA_012271065.1 Candidatus Latescibacterota bacterium | reverse complement strand
CGCGCGCCTTGTCTTCGTCCACAATGACTCGGCCTCGCCTGCAGAGCGACTCTTCCAACGGACTGTATGGACCCATGGTGTCTTCAGTGAAGATATGCCTTGAGTGGGCGGCTTCGGGAGTTGTGGCGCAGCCTGTGGATGGCCTTTTCCTTGATCTGGCGTACCCGCTCCCGGGTCAATCCGAATCGTTCGCCGATTTCTTCCAGTGTAAGCGGGTGCTCCCTGTTGATGCCGAAGTAGAGACTGATCACTTCGGCTTCCCGTGGCGTGAGGGTTGCCAGCGCCTTCTCGACTTCGCGGTGAAGCGAGTCGTCTATGAGCGATTCATCGGGAGGTGGTTGCAGTTGATCTTCGAGAATGTCCAGCAGACTGTTGTCTTCGCTTTCGCTGAACGGGGCGTCAAGCGAAAGGTGCCGGCT
>JAAXHE010000322.1:13508-20431 GCA_012271065.1 Candidatus Latescibacterota bacterium | reverse complement strand
CCGAATTCCTGCTCCAGCCCGCTGGATGCCTTGCCGATTTTGTGCAGGGCGCCTACCCTGTTCAGGGGCAGCCGTACGATTCTTGACTGTTCGGCAAGGGCCTGAAGTATGGCCTGCCTGATCCACCATACAGCATAGGAAATAAACTTGAAGCCCTTTGTCTCGTCGAAGCGTTTGGCCGCCTTTATAAGTCCCAGATTTCCTTCATTGATCAGGTCTCCCATCGAGAGACCCTGGTTCTGGTATTGTTTGGCCACGCTTACTACGAATCTCAGGTTTGCTTTGGTAAGCTTCTCGAGGGCATCCTGGTCGCCTTTCTTGATTCGCTTGGCGAGGGCGATCTCTTCGTCTGCCGTGAGAAGGTCGACTTCTCCGATCTCTTGAAGGTACTGATCCAGGGATTCATCTTCGCGCGCGTACGGCCTTTTAGCTAGCTTAGACACTCGTCAGCCTTTCTTTGCACCGGGGAAGGTCGGTTCAGTTGGCCGGGGTTTCGGAGCCGGACTGTGAGCCGAGAAAATCAGTTCGGGAGAAACGACTGAGTTCCTCGAAGGGGATTAAGACTGTCGTAGTGAACCTTGCTGATGCTGATGTCGGTCCTGTAGACAGGTGAGCGCTACATAAGATTGCCTCCTTTCAGACTGCCGGACGGCCTTCAGCAGATGACTGAAGAGGGTTCAGCGCCCCGGCCGGAGGGCAACGAAGAGCGTATTGCCGTCGTCCTTCTTCAGGATCAGGAACATACCGGGCCTTACAGCCCTCTTGATCTCTTCAACCATCTTGTGATAGTCCCGGACGTTTGAGATGGCAACGCCGTCGATTTCAAGGATCGCATCGCCGCGTTCGATCTGTTTTTTTTCCGCCGGACTTCCGGGCGCGACGTAATGTACCACGACTCCGGGGCCGGATCTGGAAACCCGCAGGCGGCCGCTTTCCCAATCTGAGCGATTCTTGACCTCAAGTCCGGGCCAATTCGAACTGTTGGATCTGAATTCGTTCGGGGGCCGAGACTGCTTCTGCCTCCGGCCTAGCGTGCAGGAGATCCTGAGCGGTCTCCCGTCCCGAAGGACAACAAGCGCAATGGATTCCCCCGGACGGTAACGTGTAATCCGGTTGAGAAAATTCTGGGCATTCGTGATAGGGCTGGCGTTCAGCGTCCTGATGACGTCGCCACGCTTGAGGCCGCCGCGCCCCGCCGGGCTGTCCGCCTGAACTTCCCCGATCAGAATGCCCGAAGTCGACTGCAGATCCAGCGCGTCCGCAAGATCGGGAGTCAGGTCCTGGGGACGGATTCCGAGGTAACCGCGGACAACCTCCCCATGTTTACGGAGTTCCGCCGCAACCCTTCCGGCAACGTCTATCGGAATGGCGAACCCGATGCCGGATCCCACGGGATTGTAAGCGGTATTCACGCCGACGACCCGCCCGGCGCTATTGACCAGGGGCCCGCCGCTGTTGCCGGGATTGATGGACGCGTCCGTCTGCAGGAAATCCTGAAAGGGCGGCGTCGAAATGTCGCCCTGAATTCGCTCCAGATGCCGTCCCTTGCCGCTGATCACACCGACGCTGACGGTATGGTGAAAGCCGAAAGGACTGCCGACGGCCATCACCCAGTCACCGACCTGTACTGAATCTGAATTGCCCAGACGGGCTATGCGCGAACGATCGATCGGAGCCTTTGAATGAAGGCGCAAGAGCGCCAGGTCGGTATCGGGATCCTGCCCGACGATTTCAGCGTCATATTCCGAACCGTCGGAAAACCCGACCTGAATTCCGATTGCACCTTCAATCACGTGGTTGCTGGTCAGGATATGTCCGGTCGCGTCCAGGACAAAACCCGATCCGAAACGCAGCGCCGACGGACTCCGGCGCAACCCCGACCGGGATGACTCACGGCCGTAGGAACTGTTGGCCGATATGCTGACAACGGCCGGCCTTACCAGCCTGACGACGTTTGCAAACGACCGTACGGGACTGTCGGCCCATGCGGTCTGGAACCGCAACAGGAAGAGGACCGCAAAGAAGACAACCTGGCAAACCCGCGCGGGTTGGGGTGTCATGCCGATACTATGTCTCCGCCTCTGCGGTCTTCTCCTCTTCCTGGTTGTCGCCGGCTTTCAGGTTCTTCAGAAGTGCTTCCCGTTCTTGCAGAAGGTTTTCAAGTTCGCTGATTCTCCGCACCTGATCCTGTACGTCGACTGCCTGGGCAACGTCACTTTCGCCGCCCTCGGACAGGTGCGTGTAGACCGCGCCGCCCAACTCCGCGAATGCTTCGTGTATGGCATGGCGGGTTCCCGCGATATCGAGCCTGGCGCGTCCGATTTTCCCCAGGTGCTCGGCCTTGTGGGCCGCTGTTGTGGCACTGTCGATGATCCCTCTCTTGATGCGTTCCCAAAGCGTGTCTTTATCCATCCGGGACTCCTTCGACATTAGGTGTCGATGTTGGCATCCGCGCTGAGCAGCGCCTGGATCAATTGTTGGCGGGTGGCGCGAGAGATCTCGCGACCCTTTATGGACAGACCGGGTGTCTGTCTGGCCAGCTGTCGGAGCTGTAAAACCGAGAGACCGCTGACGTCTGGATTTTCCGGAGATTGGGTCTGGGGCCCGTTCAGTTCGAACACGTCCACCAGATCGTCGTGGGGATTCGGAATCACGTGTTGGGATACCAGCTGGCCGACCCGTTCTGCAGCCTCGGCGGCCGCCTGGACAGCGGCCTGTACGGCCCCAACGTCTCCCAGGATTCGAATGGAAACGAGGCCTCCATCTATCTTTTCGACAGCCGCAAGTTCGACCGCGGCTGCCTTCACGGCCGCGTCTGCCGCTTCAACGACGCCGGTAAATCCACGAGTTTCAATAAGACCTAACGCGCTTTTGGCCATATGGGGATCCAGAGCGGGAAATGCGAAAACACGACAGCGGCCACTCCGGGCGCACGGAGACGCCCGGAGTGGCCGCTGTCGTTCAACTTAGCAGATGAAATAGGGGAAAGATCATCAGGACCATTCGATTACGTATCGGTGTTCTGTCCCACAAATATCTCACCATTCGGCCGCCGATTCATCCCGTCTCGCGGCGTTGCCTTCGCTGGCCGACCTTACGCAGGTCGCCTGCGCGCTGGCGCCTTGCGAACCGGGCGACTCGACTGCCGAATTAAAGGCAACCTATTTCTGGGACAGAACACTGCCGCTAAGTAACGTAATGTGCCGATCCTAAAGATAAGGAAAATGTCGGTTTGTGTCACGTTTTTTTTCGTTCACGACCGAGGGAAGTTGACATTTAATAAATGGAAAACAATGCGTTATCGAAAAAAGTCCTGCGACCAATCGTAACGGCTCGCACCTTTTTCCGTGCCGAACCAGACGTAGTCGTCCTGAAGCAGCACGGCCTGCGTACGGTCATCGATCAGGCCGCTGGACTGCGTGTAGCGCTTCCAGAGTTTAGTGGAAATATCGAAGCGGAACGCGCCAAGGTCGGTGGCAAGCCAGACGTGGCTGGTATCGGCCGCAATCGATACGTGACGGTCGCCGTGAATCTCGGCGAGAGCGAATCGTTGCCATGCCGAGTCCGGCGCGGCCACATGAATGAGCGCGGACGGCGACTCAACCGTTGCCCACACGTGGTTCCTGCTGGTGGCCAGCCCGTTGATGGGACGGGACGTGAGTCCACCTGGGCTCCGGACGGGCGTCCAGTTCACGTCGTCGACGGGACAGCGAAACAGACCCAGATGCGTACCGGCCCATATGTAGCCGGCGCCGGCGGCCATGGCATGAATGGTGAACCTTTCGCTGCCGCCGACCCAGCGGATCGTGTCCGCCTGTGTATCGAACACCGCCAGTCCGGCCTGAGTGCCGATCCAGACCCGGGATCCCGCTCTGGCCAGGGCGGTGACCTCGCGCCTGCCGGGCAATCGATAGGTTGTCCACTGACCGGAGTGGCGCACGTATCGGATGAGGCCGTTCCAGGCGCCGAACCAGACCGTGGCGCTGTCGGGAAGAATGGCGGAAATACGTGCCTCATCGAGACCCATAATGTGCTCCGGTTCGAAGTATTCCCACAGTTGGGTTTCGAGATGGTACCGTGATATTGCCTGTTCCCTTATGCCGTAGACGCCTCTGCCTCCGAACCAGATGCTGTCTCCGTCTCTCGCCATGGCAGTGACATTCTCGTCGAGAGGCCCGAAAGCGTGGAATTCGACTTGCCGGTCCGTCATTTTCGCCTTGGCAATACCCAGTCCGCCGGTGCCGATCCACAGCGTGTGCCAGGTGTCCATCAGCGTCGCCGTGATGGGATAGCTCCTTCGCGGGCCGCGGATCCATCCGCTCTCAATGAAGTAGCCGAAAGGCAAATAGACAGGCGGAATCGGCGCCGGCGGACGGCGCGGGGGCGGGTCGTCGCCGAAATAGGAAACGGATTCCAGCCGCGTGAGCCAGCGGGCCGCGCCCGACGGCGTGTCCATCCATAGTTCGCCGGTATTGGCGTCGTAGGCAATGGCGCGAATGCGATTGTCCGGCAGGCCGTCAAGGACTGTCAGCGGCCTGTGCCAGCGTTCGCCGTAAATGTCGTAACGCCGGATGCCGCGCTCGGTACCCACGTAGATGTACTGGCTGCCTTCGGCCAGGGCTGTAACCGAGTTCATATTGGGGAAGGCGGTCCAGAGTTCCCGATCGAAACCGGGCAGCGGGTTCGCGAGCAGGAGAAACAGCGCGATGAAGAAGGAATTCATGGGTTCGAGGATCCCTACGTTGCCAGGGACGGCATAGTAGTCCGTAGAAGAATTGGCTCTGCAGGCAGGCAGCGCAGCATTGCGGTCGCAGGGGCCGGCCGCAGCCCGGATGGGCTTTTTTAACGAGCTGTCAGGAAGGCCGCGGTCTCCCGGGCCACGATGATCTCTTCGTTGGTGGTCACAATCGCGATTTTTACGGCGCTTTCGGAAGCGGAGACCAGCCGCTCAGGAGGCCCCGAACGGTTCCTTTCCGGGTCCAGCTCAATTCCCAGAAATCTCAGACCACGGCAGATGCGTTGGCGAACGTTAACGCCGCGTTCACCGATGCCTCCCGCAAAGGCCAGCGCGTCGACGCCGCCAAGCGCGGCAGCCATCGCGCCGATGGAAGTTTTCACGCCGTAGCAGAACGTCTCGATGGCCAGTCTGGCCCGACGGTTGCCGGCGGCGGCGGCCGACTCGAGGTCGCGGACGTCGCCGCTGAGGCCGGAAATGCCGGCCAGGCCGCTTTCCGTGGTGAGAATGCGACGGATATCGTCTGTAGAGAGGCCTTCGCGATCCATTATAAACGGAATGATGAAGGGGTCGATGGCGCCGTTCCGGTTGCCGTGGATGATACCGTCCTGGGCGGAGAATCCCATCGTGGTGTCGATAGACCTTCCGTCCTTGACGGCGCACAGAGACGCACTCCCGCCCAGGTGGCAGGAAATCAGGTTCAGCCCTTCGACCGGTCGTTCGAGGAGCACTGGCACTCGTTCCGAGACGTAGCGGTGTGAGGCGCCGTGGAAGCCGTATTTGCGCACACCGTGAGTCTCGTACCAGGCAAAGGGAACGCTGTAGGTGTACGCGTAATCCGGTATGGTGGCGTGGAAGGCCGGTTCGAACAGCCCGACCAGCGGCAGTTTGGGGTAAAGCGCGTGAAAGATCCGGACAGCCTGTATGTACGGCGGGTTGTGGGCAGGCGCGAGATCGTTGTAGTCGGCCATGCGCTCGAGAATCCCGTCGTCCAGCAGGTACGTCCCGGGTTCTCCACGCAGGTGGACGGTCTTGAATCCCACGGCATCCAGGTCGGAGGCCCCCCGGCTGCCAACCACGCTGCCAAGCGCTTCCATTACGTTACGGATCGCAGAAGGATAATCGGGAAGCGCGCAGGTGGATCGGGTTTCCGAGCGGTCGATGCGATGCTGAACGGGACATCGCTCGTCGCCGATACGCTCGAGGCGCCCCTCTGCGAGCACTGTCTCGTCCGTCATATCGAATAGTTTGTACTTGAATGACGTACTGCCAACGTTGGCGACGAGGATTTTCATAGGCTGCTTGAGGTGTTTCAGATTATCACTGGATCTTGGTGCGGAGTTCGTGCGTCACCTGGCGGGTGATTTCGGCGATGAGGTCGTCTTCCGGCGGCGGAGGATCGCCTGCAGGGTTCGAGGCGCTGCGTGTGCGACGGGTAGGGATTTCCGATTCTGACGTGTCAGGCATGGACGGCGCATCGCCGACGACGCACGCGGGATCCGGGCCCCGGATACCCAGGCGTTCGCGGATCCGGAGGAGTTTGTCGACCTGTTCCTGGTTCAGGACGTTGGCGCCGCCCAGCTGGCGCGCGACGAAGAGGATTCGTGCGAAATGTTCCAGTGTTTCCATTTTGAAATAGGCGTTCATCACGTCGGAACCCACGGTGGTAGCGCCATGATTCTCGAGCAGATAGGCATCGTAGTCCTTGACGAACTTTCGAATCGGTTCGGAGATCTCCGGCCCTCCGGGGGTGCCGTACTTCGCCGTGGGAATCGAGCCGAGCGTGATCACGACCTCGGGCAGAACGCAATCGGTGAGCGGCATTCCGGCAACTGAGAATCCCGTAGCCGTAGGTGGATGCGCATGGACGACCGCCTTGATGTCGGGCCTTTCCCTGTAGAGGAAGAGATGCATGCCGATTTCCGAGGAAGGGCTGTGGAGGCCGCTGATCTTCCTGCCTTCCATATCGCAGACGCACAGATCTTCTACGGAGAAATTCCCTTTGCACAGCCCGCTGGGCGTTACAATCAGGCGGCCTTCGTCGAAGCGGGCGGAGATATTGCCGTCGCTCGAGACGATGTAACCTCTGTTGTAGAGTCTGCGCCCTGCTTCCAGGATATCCAGTTTCGCCTGATGGAGTGTCATCACGATGTGACCTTCTAAAGTCCGTTGATAAAGTCGCTCTGCA
>JAAXHE010000322.1:0-13489 GCA_012271065.1 Candidatus Latescibacterota bacterium | reverse complement strand
CAAGGCGCGCGACCGAGTCCCATCCGGCGATTCGGCGAGGGAGCGCAACGCAGTATTTCGACCGCAATGGCCGGCCGTAGCCCGGATGGACTTTTTCAACGGGCTGCTAAGGTGCAGGTCGTCGACGGCTGCGGTTCATCTACCTCTGCGGCTCACAGTCGACCCGATCCACAATCCCGACGATTACGGAGCGGATCGGCGGCCGGTCGACCCCCAGGACCTGCGCGGCCGCAACGCCCTGGCGGAGGACGAGTACGGTTTCGCCCGCGCCTGCACCGGCCGCGTCGACGGCAAGCAGGGTGTCATCCGTGTCGGCGCCGTCCGGTTGGACAGGTTGTACCACCATCAGTTTTGTGGCTTCGTAGGCCGGATGTTTCAGCGTGGAAACAACGCTACCGATGACTCGTGCAAGAATCATGGGAACCGGGGATCTGGGTAAGGCCGGAGAACTGCGCACGGCTCAGGTATTATTCGTTCCGGATATCGATCCGGTCGGCGATGCCGACGATCGCGGCGTCCACGGGCCCGTATTTTCCGGGCAGGGCATTGGGCGCTTCTCTCGCGCTGACCCAGTAGACGGTCTCGCCCTGTCCCGCGCTGACCACGTCGGCAGCCACGAGCGCATCTCCGAAATCGTTCCGGCGGTGGTCCAAAGGTTGGATTACGAGCATCCGGATGCCGGTGAGCGACGGGTCTTTCCTTGTGGCTATGATTTTTCCTGAGACGCGGCCGAGTTGCATGGGCACCTGGGCATTGAAAGTGGAAACCGGGAATAGTCCTCGCCGGATTTCAGACGATCCTGAAATAGTCGACCAGCGTGCAGCGTCGCTGGCGCGTGAAGGTTCTGGCCGACGTGCAGCCCTCGCCGGTGGGCGTTGCGATGGAAAATGAGGTGTATCCTTCGCCGCCGGCCCCCACACCGGCGGTGGACGGACCATTCTTGATAAAGAGACTGCAACGGCAGGCCCTCGCCATGTTGGTCATGTTTTCGACGTTCTTCGAGTGCATCACCGCTGTGTGGTGATAGCCGTGTTCGGCCTCCACGGCCCTTTCGATCCCGGTGTTGACGTCGGGAACACGGACAATTGGGATGAACGGCATCATCTGTTCGTTCTGCGTGAAGGGATGTCGGGCTTCAACCTCGCCGACCAGCAACTCGGTTTCGGGCGGTACGTTCAGGCCAATGCTCTCGGCGAGGACGTGCGGGTTTCGTCCCACGAATTCCCGGTTGACGATATGTTCGCCGCCATCATCTGCGTTGAACGCGCACCCGGTCAGGCTGTCGATCTGGCCGCGGTCCAGTTCCACGCATCCCCTTGAAAGGAGTGAACGTTTGAGTTCGTCTGCGACGGATTCGACGACGAAGATTTCCTTTTCGCCGATACAGAGGATATTGTTGTCGAATGCGCCGCCTTCCACGATACCCGACGCCGCCGTGTCGAGGTCAGCGGTTTCGTCGACCACCACCGGGGGATTCCCGGGACCCGCGGCGATGACTCTCTTCGGCGCCTGCATCGCGGCCCTGACCACGCCGCCCCCGCCAGTCACCAGCACCAGGTCGATCTTCGGATGTACGAAAAGATCCCGGGCGGTCTGAATACTGGGGTCATGGACAGCGGTCAACAGGTTTGGAGGTCCTCCCGCGTCGACAATCGCCCGGTTGAGGATTTGAATGCCCAGCTGGGAGACCTTTTTCGCGGCAGGATGAGGCGCAATTACTGCACTGTTTCCTGCGGCGATCAGGCTGATGGCGTTGTTCACGGTCGTGGGAACCGGATGTGTGGAGGGTGTGACGGCGGCGACGACGCCGAAGGGCGCCAGTTCCACGACGGTCAGTCCCCGGTCTCCGGTCCACGCCACCGGTTCCAGGTCCTCGACGCCGGGGGTGAGACGGGCAACCACGTCGAACTTCCGGATCTTGTGGGCAATTCTGCCCATTCCGGTCTCGTCGATGGTCATCTGCGCGAGGCCCTTGGCATGGTCCAGCGCCGCATTTCGAATGGCCTCGATAATTCCGCGCCTGGTCTCCTGCGACAGGGCCTCCAGTTCGCGCTGCGCCCGAGCAGACGCTTCGATCGCACTGTCCAGACGTTCGAATATGCCATCGTCCCCGTTGCCGGGCGTCCGGACGGGAGGCGAGACGACCGCGGGAGCCTGCGCTTCCGGCGCGAGGGTTCGGACGACTTCCTCAACGACCGATCTGATTTGTGCTTCGCTGAAGTTCATGATTAATAGACGTAAGATGAATCCAGATGCGGTATGCAATCAGTACGTCGGATTGACGGGGGACTTCACACCGTAAACGGCTGCGTTTCATGGGTGTTTTCGGTAGGTCGTTTCGTCCTCCATCTCGACAGAATCGACGATGGCGACGACGACCGCGTCGACCGGACGGTCTTCGGTCGAGCCGGTCATCCGCGCGGAACTTCCACTTGTACACAGGACGACTTCATTGGTTCCGGCGCCGACGGCGTCGACGGCAACCAGGAAACGGCTCCCCGGCCTAAGGGTCTGAATGTCCAGGGTCTGAATGACCTGGAGTTTGAACCCCTCGAGACCCTTGTCTTTCTGGGTGGCGACAACCGTCCCCACCACTTTACCCAGAATCATCGTAGATGCTCAACTCTTCAGGACGATTTTCCAATGGGCAGCACATCTTCGAGGCTGCCATGGGGCCGCGGAATCACATGCACGGAAATCAGCTCGCCAATCTTGCCGGCAGCGGCGGCGCCAGCCTCGGTGGCGGCTTTAACTGCGGCCACGTCGCCCCGGACAACGGCAGTCACGTAGCCGGCGCCGATTTTTTCCCAGTTTACAAGCTTTACGTTGGCCGCTTTCACCATGGCGTCGGTCGCTTCAATCATTGCCACCAGACCTCTGGTTTCAATCATGCCAAGGGCTTCACCCATGTCGCGATTCCTCCTGTTGAGAGTGTTTGACCCAATCCAGGCGGGTATAGCGCCCACCTATTTTTTTCTGTAGACGACCAGCCTGTAGGGACGCGGGCCGTCGAAGGTCCTGATACATTCGTAGGATTCCCGGAACCACGGCGCGGACGCGATCGGGCCTTCAAGAGAAGCCCAAAGTGGATCGTGCAAGAGCATGAAATCCGGCCTGGAAGTCCGAATGGGCCAGGAAACGTCACCGGCCGCCATGTGTGGGCCGACCGTGGGGGTGATCAGACCGCAGACGTCCACAATATAGCGGTCGCTGTAAAAGCCCACGATGCCAATTTCGACCATTCCGACGGAAGCATTCGCCGGAGTATTTTCTGCGAGCCACTCACCGGCCGTCCTGTAGATGCGGTAACGCGGCTGGGGCTCCCGGCCCAACAGATTGGCGGTCGGGGTCAGCAGGGCAATCAGCAGCGGGATACACAACAGCGCGCATATCCGGATTTCATGGCGCCGCCAGCCGGACCACTCGCGCGCGATCCGGCCGGCCAGCGAGGCCGTACCCAGAGCGGTCAGTATCATCAGGAGTGGTACCAGACCGGCATAATAGTTGTAGGCCGCCGGAACCCCCATCGCCCAGTACCCTAGAAAGATGAGTAACGGCCAGCCCGCAATGAGCAGAATGCGCCTGTCCAGACGAAATATCCTGATGACGCCCAGGAGCGCCGGCAGCGCAAACCACACGAAAAATGGCGACGACTCGAGGTAGCGCCGGCCCGTGTAGAGGACGCCGTGCCATAACGACCGCCAGAGCCCGCTCGCGCCCATCGCCCGTTTTGCCTCGAGCGTATTGGGAAAGGGCGAACCGAAGGTCCACGCCGCGTAGATCGACCACCCGCCGACAACAACGGCGAAGACAAGCAGCGGCCGCCAGGCCTCTCCCCTGTGAATCCACAGGTAGTGGCCCAGGATCAGTCCGGCGGGTACGAGCCCGTCACCGCGGGTAAGCGTGCCAAGCGCAAGCAGCAGAGCCGCGAGATTCGGGCGGTCCGAAAAATAGGCCGCGTAGGCGCCGAATATCAGCGCCTGGAACAGAATCAGTTCAAATCCCAGTACGTCGCCAAGATACGGATTCAAAACCACGAGAAACGCGGCAACGAAACCGGCCCTGTTTTCGCCGAAGTCTGCCAGGATGCGCCCGATCAGCCATCCTAGCGCCCCCAGCGCGGCGCCGCTGAAAAGGGCGCTGATCAGCGGATAGTTTCCGGCGATACGGCCGGGAACCGAGAGGAGCACGGCGTAAAGCGGCGCCGTGGTACCGAGAACCCGTTCACCTTCGTTATAGACGAAGCCTCGTCCTTCAGCGAGGTTTCGCGCATAGCGGTACGTGATATAGGGATCGTCCATCTGCACCCGGTGATAACATGCGACCGCCGGAGGCGTCAGCAACACCACCAGGATGAAGATTCGCGCGCTGGTCAGACGATTTGGTACAGTTCTGATAGCCTTTTTAATCCACAAAGACGCCAATGAGTTACAGTTCAATAGTGTTAGTCGCCCGTGCTGCGTGTGCCGTGTCAGTCAAAGCAGGCCCCCCGGAAAGCAGCTTCTCAGGATTCGATGAATGCCTTGCCTCCGCAAACAAGGTCGGCCGCGTTGGCGTCGTCGGTGTCCAGATGGAGTTCGGGCAGATAACCGGGATCGATTTTCAGCCTGACATTCTCAAAGGTGAGTCCCTTGTCGCCGCTGATGTGAGCGCGAACGGCGCTGCGTCCCCCGAGCCCCATATCCGCAACGTCCATGGGACGGAGATGGAGGTGCCGCACGGCGCGGATGGCGGCAGGTACGGTAAGGGACCCCTTTGGGCCCACAAAAGTGACCCGCTGGGCGCCCTGCAGGTCGCCCGAGTCCCGCACTGGGGGATCGAGACCTAGAAAGATGGCGTCCGTACGGGCCAATTCGACCTGGTTATAGTCCCGGGCGGGTCCCAGAATACGCACGCGCTCGATGGCGCGCAGCCGGGGCCCGATCACGGAGACGCATTCTTCCGCCGCATACGCGCCGGGCTGAAAGAGCTCTCTGTAAGGCGTGAGTTCCGACCCCGCCCCGAAGAGGATATCCATGGCTTCACGGTTCAGGTGACAGTGCCTTGCGGAGACACCTACCGGAACTTCGATGAGGCCGTCTTTTCCGTTCCGAATCCTCCCGACGACTTCCCGGACGACGCGGGCGATATCCGGCGACCCGTTGCCGGGCACGGCCGTCCGCCCTCGTTCGCAAAGCTTGCAGTCCGCGCATTCAGAAGCAGGTTTGAATGTCTGTACCATCGGGACGCGGCGCCCATAAGTGTTCTGCCCCGACGCGGACTGCCGAACGGCGCCTCGTTTCCGGGACAGGACGCGAATTGGGCGTTTGCTGGACCGAAATCAGGTGTGAATCCGGATTCAGGATGCGAATAATAGCAGGTTGACCATGCAAAGTCAAGGGATTTCGGGGAAAAGTACAGCCGCCTGAACATCGGAGGCCGTTCGCTTGACAATTCGCGGGGTTATGGTATAATTGGGCGGACTGTCGCCCGGCCTGGAGAGTCGAGAAGCTGGTGTTTATTCTTCAGTTCGGGCACTTCGGACGGCGCGTCTGCAGGCATGGCCGAGGCCGTAGTGACGGTACCGGAAAGTCAGTTTTTCACGGAGTCCCGTTTCCTCCGGAAAAGGCGTCGTGAGATCCGTATTCTTCATGCTGGCTGTTCTTTCCCTGTGCGGGATTGTCCACGCGGGCGACAATACCCCGGACGTCCCGCTAACACACGGGGTCTATCGGACACTCGACCGGTACGATGCCCATGGCTGGCTGGACTCGGCCGCGTCGCAGACCAGGCCATACACACGTCTGAAAGTCGCCGGGCTACTGATTCACGTTCTGCGGAATCGCGATGCGCAGGCCGCCATGTCCGGCACAGAGCAAGGGATACTCCGGAGACATCTGGCCTCTTTTCGCCTGGAGGTCGCGCGGTTGGGCTATGCCGCGCCCGAAGCCGGTACCGGCGCGCTCGAGCGGTTGGCGGGCGTACTCTTTTCACGGCGGGATACGTCTGCATCTGTCGCAGTCGAAGCGCTCTTCCGTCAGCAACTGATTCTGGTTCGGGGCGAGGTCAGGGAGAAGGAAACGGTTTCGCAAACGCATATCGGCGCGATTGTCCGCGGCACGCTTGGAGACCGTCTGGGTTTTCGCGCGCGGCACTTCGAAGCCAGGGAATGGAGTACCCTGCCCCGCCTGACCCGGGCGGACGTACTGGCGCGGCCGATCGAACTGGTTCAATTCAAGGGAAAGGCGGTGGACTTTCGCGAAGCCACCTATCAGCTGGTGTGGGCGACGCGCTGGTTCGACGCGGATGCCGCAAAGGGCAGCCTGGACTGGGGACCGGGCAGGAGCGGCAACCTGCTGCTGGCGCCTCTCGCGCCGACTTTCGGGATGGCTCGGTTCAGGACGGCGTACCGGCGGGTGCGTTTCATCCACATTCTCGGATTCCTGGAAGCCGATTCGGGCCTTGTGGATCCGTCCCGCACGGGTTTTGACAACGGTCACCGCCGCACGTTTCTTCGTTCCAAGGCGATCGCCGCCCACCGGGTGGAAGTCGATGTTTCTCGGCGCGTCCGTCTGGGATTCCAGGAGGCGGTAATTTACGGAGACCGTGATTTCGAGTTTCTTTATGCATCTCCCGCTTCGGTACTCACCGCCGCTCAGATGGCGGTGGGGGACAAGGACAACCTGGCTGTGGGGCTGGATATTTCTCTTCGGCCGGTCAGCCGGCTACAGACCTATTTCGCGTTATTTATGGATGACTTGAGGAAGTTCAGCCCTGGCGATTTCTCCAACAAGCTCGCGGCACAGGCGGGCGTGTTCTGGGTGGATGCGTTCGGGTTGCCGGATACGGATTTTCGAGCCGAGTTCGTGCACATCGAACCGTTTGTGTATTCTCACAGGTTCAATATCAACGCGTTTACGCATTTCGACGCGCTCCTGGGGTATCCGACCGGACCGAATTCGGACCGGGTCTGGGCCCGGCTGACGCACCGGCTTTCTCCCTCGGTTTCTGCGGCCCTTGGCTTCGAAAGGACGCGTCTTGGGGAGAATATCGATAATTCGGACGGCACGCTGACGAATGTCGGAGGAGATGCGCGGCGGGGGCGGCGGCCGGAGGATCCTGCGATTCGGGAATTTTTGAGCGGCACGGTGGAAGAGCGGACGCAAATTGGCGTGGATCTGGTTTTCGAGCCGTTCTCCGATTTCGTTCTCTCCTCGACCTACAGGCTGACGCGAGGGAGCAATGTATCCATTCGGGGTGGCAAACGCGGGGACGGAAGCACGAACGAATGGCGCATGACACTCGACCTGAATTTTTTCTAAGAGAGGCTGTATCCAAAGAGCTTCTGAGCGGGAAGGGGACCGATGGCAACGGAAACGGGCGGATTGATCGCACGGATGCGCGAACGGTGGCTGATCCCGGTCGTATGCCTCGTGCAACTCGCGCTGATTTCGCTGCCCGTCTGGCATTTCGGCGAGGTCATTCCGGCAATCACGGTGAGCCTGATCGTGGTTTCCGGTATTGCCCTTTTGACGTCGGTAACGTCGGCGCTCTTGTATCTGTGCTTTATCGCCTCCGTGATTTCGTCCGAGTTTTACGAAGACCATCTGATGTTACCCGGAAACCTGCACTTCTGCGAGGCGCTGTTTCTGGTGGTGTGGGGAGTTGCGTTTGTCGCCTGGTTGCAGGAACGGAGGTTGGGCTGGCGTCGCACCCGGCTGGACCGTCCGATGCTGGTTTTTCTTGGATTGGTGGTGGCATCGATCGGGCTGGGTCTGTTTTACGGGCAGGACGTTCGGCAGGTGATGCGGGACGTACGGTATCCGCTTTACTACGTGTTGTTTTTCATTGCAACAGGGTTTTTCGATCTACGCAGGCGCGGGATGTTTCTAACCGTGCTGGTGATCTCGGCGGCCGTCGTGGGGGTAGAGTACCTGATCGAATTCGTACGCACGGTCGATCTCTCGTATGCCGGAGCCTTCTACAGGGTGGCCAGGCGGGAGGGGCTGCTGCTGCCGATGGGTGTTCTGGTCCTTGCGGCGGCCTTCCTTTACGACACGTCGCCGGTTCGGCGCATGTTGGGTGGATTTCTTCTGGTTCCCATCGGTCTTGCGCTGGTGGTCACGATGGGACGCGCGATGTGGGGAAGCCTGTTGTTCGGACTCTTCTGCGTGGGCGGTCTGGTCCTGCTGGACCGCGGGAGGAATCGAGGACGACGGCTTCTGATATTGATGCTTATTCCCGTTTTACTGCTGGGCCTGGGCTACTATTTCCAGCAGATCACCGGTGCGGGCGTGGAGGATATGGCGGCTCATCGGTTGCGGCGCACCGTAACTGAAGGCGACCTGGAGATTCAGGGGCGTCTGCTGGCCTATGCGCTGGCCCTGGAGAAGATCTGGCAGAGGCCGGTGCTGGGTGGAGGACACGGAGCCACGATTTCCTATTTGAGGGTCGACGAGTATTCCCGCCCGTACGTCTTTACCTCAGGAGGCGTAGACAATACCTATCTCACGATCATGATGCGCATGGGAATTCTGGGCGTGATCGCCTTCCTGTGGATATTCGTCAGGGGACTGCGAATCGCCTACGGCATGTTTCGCCGTACCGACGATCCGCTGCTGAAGGGGTTTTGCGTTGCGTTTCTTGCGGTCTACGCGGCGCTGCTGGTGTATATTGTGACCGACAATACGATGATGGGGAACCGGCTGATTTTCTGGCATGCGTGTTTTCTCGGTATTCTGGCCCGTTTGGATGGAGAGGCGGATGAAACCGGCGGTGACGGCGGTGATCGTAAACTGGAACGCGGGTGACGACCTCCTCCGGTGCGTCGGGTGCCTCAAAGGAATAGAGGGGCGTCTGCAGCTGGACGTGGTTGTGGTGGACAACGCATCGTCAGATGGAAGCCCTGACGCACTGGACACCTTTGGCGACGGCGTGAGGCTGGTTGAGATGGGAGGGAATTTCGGGTTCGGGCGTGGCGTCAACCGGGGGGTTGAAACATCCGCCACTCCATATGTTCTCGTTCTGAATCCGGATGTGACCGTGGCGCCGGATGCGGTTGAACGCCTGCTGGACTATCTTGAAGCCAATGACCGTGTCGGCGTTGTCGGACCACGACTCGTTGACCGGAGAGGCCGAGCGCAGCTTTCTTGCGGAAAGGCGCCTCGATTGACTGGCGAAATCTGCCGTAAATTCCTGTTGCATCTTGTTTTTCCATTTCTTAAATTCGGCTGCCGGGTCTCACGTGGGCCGGCTTCGGTCGGCTGGGTGACAGGTGCCTGTTTCCTTATGCGTCGCCGCGCTTTCGTTGCAGTTGGCGGCATGGACGACGCTATTTTTATGTATTATGAAGACGTAGACCTCTGCCTCAGGCTTGGTAGGGCCGGGTGGTCCGTGGCCTATCTGCCGGAGGCTTACGCATTCCATGCGGGAGGTGAGAGCTCGAGGAAGGTGCTGGAACGGATGCTGGTGGAGGGAGTGGCGAGTCATCTCTATGTGATGAAAAAACACCTGGGAGATCAGGCGGGCCGCCTGTTGGCGTTACTGACGTTTCCGGAGATGATTTTGAGAACGATGCTCTGGGGAGGTCTGTTTTTATTGCCCCGATTCCGGAAGGAGGCGGGGGCGAGGCTCAAGGCGTACAGACGGATCCTGACCCTGGGCATTGATGGTCGCATCGGCTTCGGTTCCAGGTTGGGATGCGCGGGTCCGAAGGAGATTTCATGATTCCCATCTGGCGGGCCTGTTTCGACGAAGAGGAAGTAGCGGCGGTTCGAGAGGTGATGCTGTCCGGCTGGGTGGGGGCAGGCACGAAGGCCGCAGCCTTCGAAAAACGGTTTGCCGAGTATATCGGGACGTCATTTGCAGTCAGCGTGAATTCGTGTTCGTCGGCACTGCTGCTGGCGCTCAAGGTGCTGGGCGTGGAGGGCCGCGAGGTCATTACCACATCCATGACCTTTGTCGCCACAAACCATGCCATTCTGCAGAACGGGGCTACCCCCGTCTTTTGCGACATCGATCCAGATACATTGAACCTGGATCCGGATTGCGTGGCACGGCGGATTTCGGACAGAACGGCTGCAATAATGGTTGTTCATCACAGTGGCCATCCGTGCGACATGGACCCGATACTGGAGATCGCCGCGTCCAGGGACATTCCGATCGTAGAGGATGCCGCCCACGCCTGCGGCGCCCGGTACAGGGGCCGGATGGTTGGTGGTTTGGGCACGATCGGGTGTTTCAGCTTTCAGGCGCAGAAGAACCTGACGACCTGCGATGGCGGCATGCTGACCACCAGCGATGCGCAGTTGGCCGAGCGACTTAAACGGCTCAGCTGGATGGGCATCCCCCAGGGTACCTGGGACCGGTTTACCGCAGGTCCGCAGCAGAAGCGCTGGTTGTACGAAGTGACTGAAGTGGGTCACAAGTTCTATATGAACGATCTGAATGCGGCAATCGGTCTGGTCCAGCTGGCGAGGCTCGAGTCGGCAAACGCCCAGAGACGTGAAATCGTCCTGCAGTACAACAAGGCGTTTTCCGATCTGGCGTGGCTTCAAACGCCCTGGATTGCGCCATACGCGCGCAGCGCCTTTCATGCATACGTGCCGCGCGTGGCGGACAGAGACAATCTTGTAGCCCATCTGCACGGTCGGGATGTGGATTCCAGCGTACATTATTATCCGAACCATCTCTATCCGATCCACGAACCCTATCGTTGCGCACTGCCGGTAACCGAGTCGGTGTGGCGTGAACTGGTAACGCTTCCGCTCTATCCGTCCATGACCGACGGTGACGTGGCGCAGGTTATCGACGCTGTTCGGAGCTTTCAACCCGGCTGCCGCGACTCCGACACCGACCCCGCTCTCAAGTAGAAAGTACGCCGTGTTGTCATCCGCTCTCTTCCTCGCATTCGGTTTCGGAAGCGCTCTGTTATTGACACCGCTTCTCCGTGCCGCCGCTCTGCGCGCCTCGTGGTTGCATTCCGACGGCGGAGACGGTGCGGAGTCGGTTCCTCCGATCGGCGGCGTGGCCATCGCGATCGCCACCCTGCTGCTGCTTCCCTTTGCGCCGCTGTCGTTTCCGGTGGGCCTGTGGATCGGCGCCCTTGGAATGGGCGCCATCGGATTCGTCGACGATAAGTGGCCGCTTTCGCCCTTTCAAAAGCTTGGTTTTCAGGTCTTCACGGTCGTTGTTGCGGTCGGGAGCGGACTTCGATTCGACACAACGGGCAGTACGGTCGTCGACGCCGTACTGACCGGCGTCTGGCTGGTCTGGATGTGCAATGCGTTCAATGTACTCGATATGATGGACGGTCTGTCCGCGGGCGCCGGCGCCATAGCCGCAATTGGTCTGGCGGGTCTGGGGCTGGTCGGCGGCGCGGCGCCGGTTGTGATTCTTGGCGCGAGCCTGGCGGGAGGGTTTTTGGGGTTTCTGGTTTACAATGCCCATCCCGCCCGAGTCTATATGGGCGACGCCGGGAGTCTTTTTGCAGGATTTGTGCTTGGCGCAATGTCGGTGGAGATTTCCAGGGCGATGCCGGGCGTGCAGGGTGAAATCTGCACGATTATGGTGCTGGGGGTGCCCTGTTTCGAAGCCGTTTTCCTGTGTATCGTAAGAAAGCGGAAGGGCTTGCCCGTGATGAAGGCCAGCCGGGATCACGTCGCGCAGCGGCTGGTCAGGATGGGATATTCCGTCAGGGGCGCGGTTCGGCGAATACATCTCGCGGGCGGGCTTCTGGCTCTGTGCGGAATCGTTGCGGCTGTGGTATCGCCCGGGATTTTCGTTACAATTCTTGCTTGTGTGATCGCGGCGGCGGTTTGGACCGGCGTGCGATTGGCCCGGGTGAAGACCGCATAGCAGACTGTTGGAAGCGTTGCTTTGCAGGAGAGGCCGGATGACCGACCTGCGTCGCACAACCGTCCGGGGTTTCTCGTGGACCGGCCTGGCGCAGGGCGCCGGCTATCTGATTCAGGTGGGCGCGCTGGGGTTGGCGGTGCGGCATCTGAGCGAACCGTCCAGGGCTTTCGGTACGGAGGTCGCCGCAGCCACTATTGTGGGGTTGGGCATACTGGCCTCGGAAATGGGTCTCGGGAGAGCTCTCATTCAGAAGCGGGATGCGCGCGAAGCGCATCTGGCCGCCGCGTTCTGGATGGGCCTGTTCATCTCCTGTTCGCTGGCCGCCCTCCTCTATCTGACCGCCCGCTTCTGGGGCGGGCTTTTTTTTGACGGCCCTCAGGTTTCGGCCGTTCTCCCGACAATGGCCCCGGTGCTCGTATTCGCGGGGATTGGAACCGTTCCCCGAGCCCGGATGGAGCGCACGTTTCGTTTCGGACAGTTGGCAATCCTGGATGTCTGTGCGGCGTTTTCGAGCGGAATTACGATGGCGTCGCTGTCGCTGTCGGGATTCGAGGTGTGGAGTCTGGTCTGGGCTTTTGTGGTCCGCCACGCCGTTCTGGGTTTGGGTCCCTGGTTTTTCTGCCCCATCAACCCTGTCTGCGCCTTCAGCGCTGCGGACGCCCGTGTATTGCTCGGATTCGGAGGCAAATGGACGGGTTCAAGGCTGGTGGGTTATGTCCAGCAGAACCTGGACTATCTTCTAATCGGCAGATTCCTTGGGATCGAGGCGCTGGGCTACTACGGACTGGCGTACCGCCTCATCGCATTTCCGCAGACCCGAGTGGTTCAGGCCGTTGCAAAGGTGACTTTTCCGGCTTTCTCCGCTCTCCAGGACGATGTCGCCCGGCTCGGCCGGGCTTATCTCTCCACGGTGAAATACGTCGCCGTGCTCGTGTTCCCTGTAATGGCGGGACTTTTCCTTTTGGCGCATCCAGGCGTCGTCTTGCTGTTTGAGCCGAAGATGGCCCCTGCGGCGGTTGTCCTTCAGTTGCTCAGTCCGGCCGGAGCGCTTCGCGCTATCGCTTCTCCCGCCGGGTTGGTCTTTTCCGCCGTGGGCCGTACCGGGCTGGCGCTGATCTGGAATGTCGCCGGCGCCATCTTTATGTTTGCCGCCCTTTGGTTGGGCATCTCCGGGGGGATAACGGGAGCAGCGGCGGCTGTAAGCCTCGGCGTGTTGGTCCTGACCGCGGCCTCGCAGGGCATCGTGAACCGGCTGGCCAGGATTGCATTTGGAGAGTACCTCAAGGCATTGTATCCCGCCGTGCTGGGCAGTGCGCTGATGGCAGGGGTGGTGGCCGGATACAAGTGGCTGGTGATTGGCGTACTGCCCGATTCCGCGTTGATTGCGTCCTGCGCGGTTGCGGGTGCGATTGCCTATCCGCTCGCTTTCCGTTTTTTATCGAAAGAGACCGCCGCTGAGGCAATTCGTCTGGCCGGATTGATCCGGCGTTAGAAAAATCGATCTGCAGGCGCAGACCGGACGGGCGTTCTAAGAAGTTGTTTTAAAATTCCCGGCGAGTCCCGAGCGCGCGCGAAAATGTGTCGGTTATGAGGCGCGAGGGGCGCGCAGCGCCGGCGGGCAAATTCGGCTATGAGAGGCGAGCAAGCGCAGCCT
>JAAXHE010000067.1 GCA_012271065.1 Candidatus Latescibacterota bacterium | reverse complement strand
GATGGGACTCGGTCGCGCGCCTTGTCTTCGGCCTCGCCTGCAGAGCGACCTTGTCAACGGACTGTTTGCGGTTGCGAGCCCCTGGGGTAGACGGTATATTGGGGGCGCTCGGGAATCTACCGGCAGGTCTGTGTCGTGTGGCAGCCCGGGCCCGGAACCGAATTGACTCCCCGATCGGGGCTGCGACGTCGAAGTCCGCAGTTCCCGCAAACATCAGGATCACGGAATCGTAATCTTACGGACAACAGCAACACATCGACAGAAGACACTGCAAGAATAACAGGAGGAATCCATGGGATTCGAAAACCAACTGGGTGTTGCAGCGCTCTCGGTACTGGGAACATTGCTTCTCCGATGGATCGGGGTTCCCAAACGTTGGACGCCGGTGACGCCTCTGGTTCTGTCGATGCTGATCGTTGGGTTTTTCGGAGAACTTGAGAAATTCAGCGACACACTGAGGATCGGTCTCGTCAGTGGGCTGTTCGCCAATGGATTCCTATTCCTTCTTCTTGGCACCCGGAATGGATGACCTTATTCGAAGACGATTGAGGTCATCCAGTAGTTGCTTGGCGTCGAATACGACGGAATTCTTCGAAGTGCGTTTTTCCTTACGCACGTAGGCTTCGAGCGCTTCCCGGGCTTCTTCGTGGCGACCGTCTCGATAGCAGGCCAGCCCCAGGTAAAAGTAAGCGTCTGTCTGAAGCGAATCCGCCTCGACGGCGTTCTGAAGATGCGCAATGGAATTTTCATAATTGCGAATGTTGAAGTACGACACCCCCAGTTTCAGATAGACTGAAGCATCGTCCGCCCCGGCAGCCGTCGCCTTTCGATAGGTGTCGGCGGCCGTTTCATAATCCCCCCGATTAAACGCCAGGTTGCCTAGACTTACGTACGCCTCACCGTATTGCGGGTCGATCTCCAATGCCTTCAGATAGGCGGCCCGTGCCTTCCCGAGTTTCCCTTCCTGCGCGTATGCCATTCCCAGATTTCTGTAGATATAGCGGCGTTCCGCGGTGTCGGACTGAAACTGAAGCGCCTGTTCATAGATTTCAATGGCTTTGTCCGACCGTCCCGTATATATATATGTAAGGCCCAGATTGAGATACGCGTCCGTAAATTTGTCGTTGAGTTTGACCGCACGTCTGTACTCCGCAACTGCCTGATCGGCGTATCCTTTATGGTAATAGGCCAGGCCCATCAGATTTCGCACGAAAGCCGACCCGGGTTTGAGTTCCAGCGCGGCTCTGTATTGCGCCAGGGCCGAGTCATAATTCCCTTTGTGATAGTATGTTCTGCCCAGATCGACACGTGCATGAAAGATTCGGGGATTGGCTCTTGTCGACCGTTTCAGGTATTCAAGTCGTTCATCGGGCCGTGTCAGCAGGCGCCCGTACAGGTAAAGGCCCACGGCCGACCCGGGTCTGGCCTGCAGGCGTCTCCGGTATTCGGAAAGCACCTCCCGTCGGCGGTCTGCCTTTATCATCAAATCCTGGTAGTGCATATTCGCCTGAATGTCCTTGGGCCGCACATTGATCAGGCGCCGGAAATGAGCCAGTTCAGCATCATTGCCTCCGACCTCTGCGCCATGGGTCGGACTTCCGAACCATCCGATGCCAATGAGAAAAACGAAGATCAGAGTGTTAGACACATGCGCCTCGGTAGACAACAGTCAAACGCAGGATATCGCCTGGCAGCCCGTTGAAAAAGCCCCTCCGGGCTACGGCCGGCCCATGCGATCGAAATACTGCGCTGCGCTCCCTCGCCTGAAGAGCGATTCTTTCAACGGACTGTTGGACCTTATCCGCCGCATCCGGACTTCGACGACAGGACCGACCTGCGACCGGTTTGCAACGCCGGCGACAGGCGTGGACCCGGCGGCCACGAAAAGGGGGTGATAGCATCGTCTCTATCGCCCCTCTCTTCCTGCGATGGCTTACGGGCCAAGTTGCCGTTCAGCAAGAAAGCAATTAACGAATGATGTCGAATCGCGTCAGCCGAGGCGGGGTAGACATTCAGATAAACTGGCGAATGCCCGCATTCCGGATGTCGAAGGGGTGTGAACTGACGGCGCCAGTTGAGGAATCCTGCACTTTCGGGCCGAACATCGTGGCTGCAGGAACCGCATTCTGGTTTTGGGCGAAACGGAATCGCCGACGTGTACCTATCGGTCTTTTTTAAGAAGGATATTCAAGGGTCGTTTGGGCTTGTAGAGATAGATGACGTCGGCAGGGTCCAGCATGGTATTGAATATGGCGATTTCGTCAATCTTGCCGGAATAGGCGTAATTGTTGAACCGGATGGCCAATTCATCCATATTCCAGGTAATGTCGCGTCGGATATTCTTCTTCCGACCGATTTCCTCGCCGTCGACGAAAAGCGCGTATTCGGCATCGGAGTTTCCACTGTTGATATTGGACCAGGTGACCACAACGTGGCGCCATTGGTCGGACTTCCAGTTGAGCCTGTCGTACCGGATCGTCCACTGCCTTACCAGTTCTTCCCCGACCTTTTGCGTTTTGTCGGGATAACAGCCGAAACGGAGTGCGCTCGGAGGACGATCCTTCCGGTTCTTGTCGAAGTCTACGAAAATGACCGCGTCGTCCCACTTCTTTCCGACGGAAAAGGGCTCGGGAAATTTCTCCTTGAAATCGTTGTTTGGATCTACGCTCAGCCAGAAAGAGACCCCGCCGGACCAGGAACTGCCGGCGTCGTAGGGAAAGTTGCCTTTAGCCTGATAACTCAGATAGGTTGCACCGTTCGCGAATGAAACGAAACCGTCCTCTTTGCCACCGGTAAACTCATGCCAGGGAGGGCTGCTCGTTTCCATTGCAGCGACCGTGCCCTTTTTCTTCGTAAATGCCTCGAAACGGGATCTGTCGTCAAAGTTGGCGAAGAAGAGTACGTTCGCGGCGAGCTTTTCCTCGATTTTCTTCTCGGGACCGCCGCAGAAAGAAACACAAAGCGCGGCAACCGGAATTGAGATCAGGCGGGGAGCGCACCGGGCCATAAGGCACATCTCCTTTCGGGAGAGGGTAAGATCGATGAACCCGTACAGCTTGCCGTATCAGCGGATCACCAATATAAAAAAAGCCTGTTCCGGCGCAAGGGTTTTTCTTGTCTGCGTACTTCGGATGCGGTTGACGGGAGGCGCGAAAACCAGAAAAATCAGATGATTAGAGCAACGGAAAATGCCTTGACAACAGTTTTCATATTTATTATATCCAAATTTTGTGATTCGCCCGGAACGGCCGGTATTTCGAAGAGAACCATCGGTCACCGGCGGATGATTTCGACGACCATCCGCAACGTGTTTCATGCCGGGACCGCGCCGATGTGCCTGAACGCGATTCAATCCCCGCCAGGCCCGCTATCGGGCTTTTTACTATGGTTCGTCGATAGAGTCAAGACGCCCGAAACGTAGTCCTCGTTACTCAAGATTCAGGAGTTGAAAATGCTGCGCAAACTAGGCGGCGTGATTCTCTGGCTGATCGCGATCTTTATGCTTTCGTCGGTTACCGTGTTCAACCCGGGACAGGTAACCGACTTTTTTGTTCGTGTGTTCAATATCAAGCCAAGTGTTCCGCAGCTGCGCGAGGAAAAACCCTCCCGGAGAGACGAAAGCATTCAGGATCTCGCCGATCAGATCTCAGAGGAGCGTCTTCAGGAAACCGTATCTGCTCTCACTGGATTGGGATCTCGCGTGCCGGGGTATCCGGGGCACCGGAAGGCTTTCGAATACGTCAAGAGCCGTTTCCAGGCGCTGGGCCTGGAAGACATTACGGTCGAGGAACACGACGTTACGGTACCTATCGACAAGGGCGCGAAACTGGAGATCCTGGACTCCGGTGTGAAGATCCGGCTTTACGGACTCTGGCCCAATCATGTGCAGACACCTTCCCTGCCGGAACAAGGTGTTACCGGCGCACTGATCGACGCGGGAGACGGCTCCTTCAAAGCGTTGAACTCGAAACCTGTGAAAAACAGCATTGCATTGATGCAGTTCGATTGCGGACAGAACTACCTCAATCCCCGCATGCTGGGTGCGCAGGCTGTCATCTTCTACGATAACGGCGGCGTGAGCAGAGGACAGGCACTGGAGAAAATCCTCCAGGTGCCGGTGGACGTGCCGAGGTTCTGGGTGAACAGAGACGACGCGGTCCGTCTTGTTTCACTTGCGGAGTCCGGCACCGCGCTCGTGAACGTCACGTCGAGGATGGACTGGGAAAAGGTCCCCACGTGGAACATCTACGCCACACTGCCCGGCTCCGATGATTACGTTACTGAGCGTGAAGAACGGAAGTGGAAGGACGAGATGGTCGTCCTGAGTTCATTTTACGACGCCATTTCCGTCGTGCCCGCACTGGCCCCGGGCGCGGAGAACGCCACAGGGCTGGCTGCCCTTCTGGAAGTCGCGGCTGCGTTGAAAGACCCATCCTGGCTGGACGCTTCCTCCCGACTGCCGCAGCTGCCGAGGTATACGGTAAAATTCCTGGTAACGGGCGCACATTTCCAGGGGTTGGCCGGCATCAATGATTTTCTGTTCAGGCATTCCAGGGAAAGCGACCACTTCCGGGAGAAGATTCCGGACGGACAGAAGATCGACTTCCGTCTCTTCGTCGGGTTCGACCTGTCGAGTGAAACGGACCAGATCGCCAGTTTCTCCCACGGTACGTTCATCAACCCGAACTGGTCAACGAACAACTACGAAAACAACCTGCTTGCACCCTACGCCAAGAAGTTCAACAAATACCTTGCCAAAGTCTATCCCGGCGAGGAGCGCCACGTCGACGCCGTCGCGCCGCCGAAGCGAACCTGGAAGAACTACATGCCTATCCGTCTGGGATTCGACAGCGAAGCGGTCAAATTCGTCGGCAAGGAAGGAATTACGCTGGCCAGCCCTTCCACAACCCGCGAAAAGGTGGATACGCCCGCCGACCAGGTGGAATTCGTCAACTTCCCCAACCTGGCCCACCAGACACGTACAGCAACAGGCATGCTGCTGAAGGCGTTGGAAGATCCCGAGTTCTTCCGGGTGTCCAAACTCAAGCTTCAGGACCTTGGTCACAGCATGAAGGGGCGAATTCTCTGGTTCGAACGGGATGCCGATTTCGCGATTCCACGCGTACCGGTACCGGGGGCGATCGTCACCTACCAGCAGCCCGGTCCGGTTGCGAGCTGCGGCGGGGTCCGAACATTGATTGTGGACAAGACCACCCAGGGCCCCAGGTACGTAAGCGATCGCTCCACGGGGCCTATGTTCGGAACCAGGGCGGAAGTCGAAGCCACAGGGCGGTTCCGCTTCGACATCATGCGTAACCGGTTTACAAATCAGATATTGGCATACGAAATCGACGATCGCGGCAGAATCATCTCGGCGCCGGACCTGGGCACGGAAGGGGAGGAAAAGTTCCCGACGAGGCAGGGTTACGGTTGGTGGGAAAACGAGATGCTGGCGGTCCTTTTCAAGTGCCGGTCTCTCAGCGTGTTTGAAATCATCGATTCCAGTTACCTTTCCGCGCTCGATTTCATGACCGTGTTGAATGCGGGCGATTCCCAGCCGATGGAATACGGCTATTATTACATTGAAAATCAGAGTATCAAGGAAGGCGATGTCACACGGGCAGCGGTCGCGTTTACGGCCATGAACCCCACTACCGACCGTCCCGACCCCATCAAGATTCTGATGAGTACAGGCCTTTTTGGCGTGAAATACCTGCTGACCAACGCACCTGAGGAGTTGCTGGAACAACCCGTGGACAAGTGGGATGTGGACGATGAGTTGCTGGAGCGGTCCCGGGGCGCGGGATATCCTCCTGGCATAATCCTGTATCCTTCCTACAAGGCCGCCAAGGATATGTGGGTGGTCGACGATATCAGGATGAAGCAGCTCGCCCAGTACGGAATTACCAACGCACGGCTGGAGAAGTTGCACACGCATGCGGCCGACGCGCTGAAGAAGGCGCGCGCGAATCTGGCCAGCCAGGACTACGAAGGTTTTATTGCCGCGTCCAGAGAGGCGTGGGGCCTGGAAGCACGGGGATACCCCGAAGTCATGTCAACCGCAAACGACACGGTGCGCGGGATTATCTTTTATTTCATTCTCCTGCTTCCGTTCTCCTTCTTCTGCGAACGGCTGCTTTTCGGATTCCCGGATATCACCCGCCGTCTGGTCGGCTTTGCAGGAATCTTCGTGCTGTTTTTCATTATCCTCCGATACGTGCATCCGGCCTTCAAACTGAGCAGCACGCCCTACATCATCTTCCTGGCATTTGTAATCATGGCCCTGGGCGGCATTGCGATGTTCATTGTCGTTTCCAAGTTCGGCGAGGAAGTCAGGAAGATGAAACAGGCCTCGGCGGGCACGTACGAGGCGGATGTGGGTCGGTTGAGTGCGACTGCCGCTTCCATCATTCTGGGCATTTCCAATCTGCGAAAACGACCCCTCCGTACCGGGCTGACGGCGATCACCCTGACGTTGCTTACGTTCACCGCCCTGTCGTTTACATCGGTGCAGACGTCCATCAAATTTTATCGCCTGCCGAGGGACAACCAGCCGCCGTACCCGGGCGGCCTGGTACGGGATCGATCCTGGAGGGGATTGCAGGAATCCGTACTTCAGTACCTGACCAGCGCTTTCAAGGGCCGTGCGGCCATTGTTCCCCGTGCGTGGTATCTTTCGCAGGTTCGCGGGGAACGGGCGTACGTCAATTTCTCGCGGATCACGGATCAGACTTCCTACCTGGGCTCAAGAGACACCTATGTCGATTTCGACGTGGGCATCACCACCGGAAAGGACAGCTTCGTAAACGGCTTGCTGGGGCTTACCGCGGAAGAACCTGAAATCACCGGCGTCGACCAATACCTGATCAGCGGAAGATGGTTTGTCCCCGGAGAGACGAATGTGTGTATTCTCCCGAACGATCTCGCGGAACTGGTGGGGATCTTCCCTGAAGACGCCGGGAGTGCGAAGATCGAGATGCTGGGAGGCGTCTTCACCGTGATTGGAATCATGGATTCCGAGGGATTCAACAAATACAAGGACATGGACGACGAGAAGCTGACGCCGGTGGATACGGTAAAGGAGAAGGACGACCTGGCGGACGCTCAGGACCAGGACCCGCGGGTCGTCGCTGCGGCTCCGATCGAGACGTTTACGCATCTGGAGTCGACCAATGTGATGATATTGCCTTATGATTACGTCCGCAATATCGGAGGCACTCTGAACTCCGTCGCGTTAGCGAACTTCGTGGACGCCCAGGGCAATCCCAGGTCGAACTTCCTGCCTGATGTCGAGGAATTCATGACACGGGTTTCTTTGACTATGTTTGTGGGCCACGAAAACAAGGTCACGGTGTACAGTTCCATCGGTTCAACGTCTCTATCGGGATTGGGCACGCTCTTCATTCCGATTCTGATTGCCGCATTGATCGTGCTGAATACAATGATGGGCGCGGTGTACGAACGGTTCAACGAGATCGGGATTTATTCGGCGGTCGGGCTGGCGCCCAATCACATTGCGGCGCTGTTTCTGGCGGAAGCGACCGTATTCGCCACGGTGGGCGCCGTGTTCGGATATCTGATTGGACAAGTGCTTGTTCTCGTGCTGTTTACCCAGGCGCAGGCGCAGGGACAACTGCTCAGCCTCGAATTGAACTATTCTTCGTTGTCGGCCATTTCGTCCACATTGATTGTCATGGCTACGGTATTCCTCTCTACACTGTACCCTGCCAAAAAAGCTGCGGATATGGCCGTGCCTGACGTGACCCGAAAGTGGGAGTTTCCTGAGCCCGAGGGCGACAGATGGGTATTCGATTTTCCGTTTACCGTTGGCGGCGCGGAAGTATTGGGTATGTACACATATCTGACACGCGTCTTCGAGTCATACGGCGAGGGTTCCGTAGGCGACTTTGTGGCCGATTACGTCCGTTTCACTTCGCAGGACATGCAGGGTGAGCCACAATATGAGATCAACCTCACGTGCTGGCTTGCGCCATACGACCTGGGCATCAGCCAGGAAGTGGCGCTGCTGGCCATTCCAACGAGAGAACACGATATTTACAAGATTGAGGTCGTCATCAACCGGCTCAGCGGTGACGTGGCCTCGTGGAAACGCATCAACAGGGGTTTCCTGAACGTCCTCCGGAAGCGATTCCTGGTCTGGCGCACCATTCCACCCGAACTGAAGCACCAGTACGCGGACGAGGGCAACCGCATTCTGTCTGACACGGTAGAAGAAGCGGCAGTATAGGAAGTATACGCTCCGGATCGCGGGCAACCGGCGGGTTGACCCTCGACTCTCTGCTCCCAACGAGGAGGGGTGGCTTTGGCAATCGAACCCAAGGACCCTAGAGAAGAGCAGGAACAGTACGAAAACATCATGCCGGTCGATGCGCCGTTCGAAGATGGCTTCAATATGAAGACCCTGTGGGCGACGCTTTTTGTGGGCCTGGTGATGCTGCCCGGTGCAATCTATCTTGGCCTGGTTACCGGGCAGAACATGGCGGGCGCGTCCGAATGGGTGACCATCATCCTCTTCCTGGAAATCGCCAAAAGGTCCTTCGTGCGGCTGAAGACCCAGGAGGTCCTGGTCATCTACTGGGTTGCCGGCGGATTGCTGGGCGTGGGCGTCCGGTTGGGCAGTGCGGCACTGGTGTACGGAGGGCCGTTCGGCGGATTGATCTGGGACCAATACCTTATCCAGTCCCCGGCCGCCAGAGGGCTTGCGGATTTCATACCGGACTGGGTGGTTCCCCGGATCAGCGAACATCCGGAGATTTACGCGGAACGTACGTTCCTGCACGCCGCGTGGTTGAAGCCGATCGGCATCCTCGTCGCATTGACACTGTTAAGCAATACCGCGAGACTGTCGCTTGGGTACGTGATGTTTCGCATTACGAGCGACATCGAACGGTTGCCGTTTCCGCTGGCTCCCGTTCAGGCCCGCGGGGCCACCGCGCTCGCCGAAACATCGGCCAAGCAGGAAGGCTGGAGATGGCGGGTATTCAGTACCGGAGCGTGTATCGGACTCGTCTGGGGCCTTCTGTACGTCGTGGTCCCGACGCTGTCCAGCATATTCCTGACCGATACGGTCCAGATCCTTCCCATTCCCTGGATCGATTTCACGGAACAGATCAAGACCATCCTGCCGGCGGCGCTGTTTGGAGTAGCAACCGACCTGGGCCACCTGATCGTCGGGTTCGTTTTGCCGTTCTGGGTGGTTATCGGGTCGTTCGCCGGCGCCGTCCTTGGAAACCTGGTTGTCAATCCGTTTCTGTACAGATGGGAAATCCTGGACCGCTGGTCCGCGGGCATGACGGCGATCCCGACTTCGATCTCCAACCAGTTCGACTTCTGGCTCAGCTTTGGGATCGGCACTTCGTTCGTCATCGCGTTCACTGGATTCTACCAGGTATTTCGGGTGCTTATGGAACAGCGCCGTCAGAAGCAGCAAACGGGGCATCATACGTCCGGTATCGACCTCGAGGACCTTCCGAAGGGCCGGTCGGATATGAAGATGATTTACCCTATTCTGTTCTGGGGCGCCGCCACATTGGGCTTTATCGTGATGTGCCAGATGCTGGTCCCCGAGTTCCACTGGGGCTGGGTCGTGTTCTTCGGACTCATCTACACGCCGATTTCTTCTTATATCGGCGCGCGCATGATCGGCCTGACGGGAAGCCCGTACGGGGCGAGTATCCCCTATTTGCGGGAAGCGGGAATACTTCTTTCCGGATACAAGGGCGTCGCGGTCTGGTTCGCCCCCCTTCCGCTGCACGACCACGGCCTGGCCGTGCCTACCTACAAACAGATGGAACTCACGAAAACGAAATTTGTCAGTTACGTGAAATTGACCGCGGTGACCATGGTGGTCATTTTCATCTTCAGCTTCATCTTCTGGGAGTTCATCTGGCGACTTGGACCCATTCCCTCATCCAGCTATTACTATGTGCAGACATTCTGGCCATACGACGCCACAATGACCACGATGTGGCTAAAGTCGACAATGCCGGACCTCGAAGGGCAAGGGACCGTCGGCGTCGAACTCCTCAAAGATATCATCAAGCCCGAAATCATCGGCGCCGGATTCGCCGTTGGCGGCCTCATGTATCTCATTCTGGCCGCGTTGAAGGCGCCTACGCTGTTCTTTTTCGGCTTCGTGGGCTCGCTTGCCACGTGGCCGCATTTCGTGATCCTGCAGTTTGCCGGGGCACTGCTTGGACGTTTCTATTTCGCCCGGCGTTTCGGCGAATCCAAGTGGCGGGCGTACGCACCCATTCTGCTGGCAGGATATTACTGTGGTATGGGGCTCATCGGGATGACTTCGGTTTCCGTTGTGCTGATTTCAAAGGCCGTCTCCCAGGTCGTATTCTAGCAGCTCTTTGATAAAGTCGCTCTGCTGGCGAGGCCGCGCAACGCGGTATTTCGACCGCAAGGGCCGGCCGCAGCCCGGATGGGCTCTTTCAACGGGCTGCCAGCCTGGAAGCCTGTGTTGTATGATGGAACGCCGCCCGGATCCCGGCTGTCTAAGGAACACCCAAGACGCCTGATCCGGGCCGTATTTCATCCGCCTGGACCGGATTTCAACCACAGGGAGGTTTCAATGAAGCGGGGCGAAAGAATTACGGGACTTGCGCTGATTGCCTTTGTCGTATTGGCGCTTACCATGGATGCAGCGGCACAGCCCGATCGCAGGGGCGGACGCGAACGGGGACGGCGCGGGGGCGCGGCCCGGATGCGAATGATGTTGCCCCTGGAGCAGACGCTGAGCTTTCTGGCTTTCGACGAAAAGATATCGTTGAAGGACGACCAACTGATTAAGATCAGAAAAGCTCTAATGGAGATTCATGGAAGCCGGGCCGAACTGCTGAAAGAAATGCGTAACGGCGCCGACCGGCAGCAAATCATGGAGAAACTCGGCCGCCTTCGGAGTTCAATGTTCGAGAAGGTCAAGGCGGTGCTGGACGACAAACAGGATGAAGTTCTGGATGGATATCTGGAGAGAATGCGTCGCGGGTTTCAACGTGGACGCGGCGGCGGCCGGCGGGGCGGCGGTCCGCCGGGCGGCGGTGTTTGAGGTCTTGTGATGAATCTCCAGGAGGTCGGCCAAAGACTCGAGAAACCGTTCACTTTTGCCGTGGTGGGTGACACGCATTTTCTGCATTCAAAATTTGGCCGACCGACGGGCGACACCGGCGGTTCGTTTCGTCCCTTGCAGATTGACCAGTATCTTGAGAGCGTTCGATATGTCCTGATGCCGATGATGGCCTCTCTAAAGGAAGTTTCTCCTGAATTCCTGGTCATCACCGGTGATCTGGTGGAGGGCCATCAAGACGTCGAACTCGCGGTCGATGAGATCAAGGAAGGGCTGGAATTCTTCGAGGGATACGGGATTCCGCTTCTGTTTGCGTGCGGAAACAGGGACAGAGTCGAGGCATTCGACAGCGTTGTTCGTCCGTATCTGGGCCGCTGGCTGGGCAGGACACCCGAGGAGCGGTTTTTCTTTCTGGACGTCGCCGGCTGCCGGCTCATTTTCCTCGACACCCCCGCCTGGAAACGGAAGGGCGCACAACGGGAATGGCTGGAACTCGCATTGAATGAACGGGAGGCCGCGGGAATTGATCGAACGTTTCTGTTCGGACATCATCCTGTCTGGCCGCTGGCAAGGGCCTTTTTCACCAACATCGACCTCCATCTCGATCTGCCGGAAATACTGCAGGAGCATCCGGTTGACGCTTTTTTTTGCGGGCATACCCACAACCAGAACGTGTTACTTCACCGTACGGATGGACGCCCGGTTCTGCAATGCATGTGCGCGTCCATCGGACTTTCCAGTGAGATGCCAACGCCGCTGGACCGGGTACAGGACCTGATACCGTATCCCCAGGACGTGCTGACCTGTTGGCCAGGCTACCTCGAAAATACGGCGCCAGGATGGTTTATTGTTCACGTCGGCCGAACCTCGGTCGAAGCGTCATGGCATCACTTGAATCGAGGTGTGGAAACACGACTCGTCTGGCAACGCCCGGGAGATCTCTCGGCATTCGAAAAGATGGACCATCCGCCGGATGCCCAATTGATTTACGACGACCTGAATCATATCCGGCGTGCTTCCCTTCGGTTCTGCGGATGGCATGCCCTGCGCCAGGACAAAAAGGTATTCCTCAATGGCGTACTGGTCGGCAGCCTCCCTCCCGCGAACGACTATGCGCCGATCCGGATGGATTTGCCAGCGAAATGCCTTGAACATCTGCGTATGGAAAACCGGCTCGAGATCCAGGTTCCCCGGAACGAGGCATGTACGCTGGGCAACTTTATACTCGAAGCGGTCTTGCCGGGTGGACGATTTGTGCGCACACGCCCGACAGGCGAGATATTTACCTGGTCAGACCGGTGGGGCGCGTGGAATTCAAGCTTGCTGATGAAGATGAAGCCGGGACGACCGGCAACGACATTGTTGTGTTTCCAATGAGTACAACATAGACCAGGTTTTCGAAAATCTCAATGAAAAAACCACGATTTGCAAACAGGTTGTTACACGAGACCAGTCCCTATCTGCTGCAACACGCACATAACCCGGTGGACTGGTATCCGTGGGGCGACGAGGCCTTTGAACTTGCGAAGAAAGCAGACCGTCCCGTTTTCCTGAGTATCGGATATTCGGCCTGTCACTGGTGTCACGTGATGGAGAGGGAGTCATTTGAAAATGAAGCCATCGCAGCCGTGATGAACCAATTCTTCGTGAACGTCAAGGTAGACCGCGAAGAACGGCCGGATGTGGACGAGATTTACATGAATGCGGTACAGATGATGACCGGCGCAGGCGGATGGCCGATGAGTGTGTTTCTCACACCGGACGGAACACCGTTTTACGGCGGCACCTATTTCCCTCCCGACAGCAGATACGGCCGCCCCGGATTTCCCGACGTACTCCGGTCAGTGGCAACGCATTACCGCGACAACAGGGGCAAAGTAGGAGAAGCTGCCGAACGCCTGATGGCCGGATTGAAACGGCTGACCGACCTGCGAAACCTGGATGGAACGTTGACGGGAGCTTTGTTTTCTGAAGGACATTCGCAAATCGCCCGTAACTTTGACTGGGAGAATGGAGGATTCGGATCGCAGCCGAAGTTTCCCGGCACCATGAATCTGTCGGTCTTTCTTCGGGAATTCGAGAAAACCGGGAATCGCAATGCAATGGATATGGTACTTCTCACCCTGCGGAAGATGGCGCGGGGAGGGATATACGATCATCTGGGCGGCGGATTTCACCGGTACTCCGTTGACCATCGCTGGCTGGTCCCCCACTTCGAGAAGATGCTTTATGACAATGCCCTGTTGACCGTACTCTATCTGGAAGCCTTTCAACACACCGGAGAGCCACTGTTTCGGCAGATTGTGCGGGAAACACTGTCATACGTCATTCGCGAGATGACCGACCCGCAGGGCGGATTCTATTCCACTCAGGACGCGGACAGCGAAGGGGAGGAGGGCAAGTTTTTCGTCTGGGACCAGGAGGAGGTGTGCGCATTAATGGGGCAGGAAGAAGGACGGCTGTTTTGCCGGTACTACGATGTGCGTCCGGAGGGTAATTTTGAACACGGAAAGAGCATCTTGAATATACCGGTTGAAGTGTCAGAATTGGCCCGTTTCCTGGATGTGGACCCGGAGCGCCTGGACGATGTGATTCAGCGCGGGCGGAAGATATTGGCAGATGTCCGCGAGAACAGGATCAAGCCGGAGCGTGACGATAAAATCCAGGTGAGCTGGAACGGTCTCATGATCTCGGCTCTTGCTCGCGCGTATCAGGTTCTCGGTCGATCGGAGTATCTGGCAGCGGCGCAGAACTCGGCCGATTTCATACTCCGGAATATGCAGACGGAATCCGGCCATCTGCTGCACACTTACAACACCGGGAGGGCCCGGTTCCCCGGTTACCAGGACGATTACGCCTTCTTCAGCAACGGACTGCTCGACCTCTACGAAGCCTCCTTCGATCCTCGCTGGCTGAATGCGGCGGAGGCACTCACAGAGACGATGCTCCTGGAATTCTGGGATCCGAAGCAGGGCGGTTTCTATTTCACAGGTCGGGCGAATGAAAAACTGATCGTACGCTCAAAGAATCCGTACGACAACGCAATACCATCCGGAAATTCGATGGCCGTTATGTCGCTGATGCGTCTGGGTACGATTCTCGACCGGCCGGACCTGTGGCAGAAGGCGGAGCAGACCCTGAAGCTGTTCGAACCGATGCTCCGAGAGATGCCATCCGGTTTCGGCCAGATGCTCTGCGGTCTGGACACCTTCACCAGGCGTCCGGTTGAGATCGTTTTGGTGGGCGAACCGGAGGATTCAGCGACGAAAGATCTCCTGAAGACCGCTTACGGACGCCTGCCATCCAGCCGGGTGATCGTTCTCGCGGATCCGGACAAGAGGGAAGATCTGGCGCGGCGCATTCCATTACTTTCGGACAAGAAGGCAATTAATGGAAGACCCACCGCGTACGTGTGCAGAAATTCAGTCTGTTCCGCACCGGTTACAACAGATACCCAACTGCATGCATTGCTGCGGAATCCATCGTGAGGGGACACGATAGCGCCAATCGCAGACACAAGTTGGTTTAAACGCCCTGACAGGAGGATGTAATGGCATCGGTATTGGTGGTAGGAGATGGTCCCGGTGGACTGAGCGCGGCTCTGTTCCTGGCCAAGAACGGCATGGATGTTGTGGTGTTCGGGCAGAATACAACCCCCATGCATAAAGCCATGCTCTACAATTATCTGGGTATTCCCGAATTGACCGGGAGCGAGTTTCAACGCATTTCCCGGGATCAGGTCGCGGCTCAGGGTGCACGAATTGAGGACGTGCAGGTCGCCGGTATCGAAAAGACGCAAGCCGGTTTTACATTGACCGCGGAGGGCGGGGCCACCCACAACGGTGACTATCTGATTCTGGCGGCCGGAACCAATGTGAAGCTTGGCGTGAGTATCGGTCTTGAGAGAGGTCCGGACGGGCTGGGATGCGACAGGGACGGTCGTACGGCAGTAGACGGACTCTACGTAGTGGGATGGAGTACGCGGCTGCGGAAAACGCAGGCGATTATTTCCGCTGGTCAGGGTGCGTCCGCCGCGCTCGATATTCTATCGATCGAGGCAGGCGAGGACGTACACGATTTCGATGTGGTGTCATGATAACGAACATGCCTGAAGATGCAGCATCGGGACATGGCGTTCCGTCGCGTAAACTCCTCACCATTCAACCGCCGGTGGCAGGACGATTCCTTCGGGAGGCTAATAGTACCTGGGTGTCTTTCTGGGGTCAGCCGGTTTCGGAGGCGCCTCACTCTCAGGAATGCCGTGGCTTTCAATGATGCCACGAACCACGTGTACCGGTAGGCCCATTCTAACGGCCAACGCCATTGAATCACTCGGACGCGCGTCCATCTTGAACGTCGTTCCATCCGGACCCTGCAGGGTAAGTACGGCGAAATACGTACTCCCCAGTCCCCCTTCTTTCAGTGGGCGAAGTTCGTCGATTACAATGGATCGGAGGCGAACGCCGGCCCCTTCCAGAACGTTGTGGAACAGATCGTGGGTGAACGGACGAGGAAACGTCTCGTTCTTCAGTTTGCGCCAGATTGCCATCGCTTCGCAGGGACCGATCCAGATAGGCAGAAGTCGTGCGGTCTCGCTGTTACGCAGAAAAACGATGTATTGATCTTCCGAATCCCGCCCGACCTGATGGACTTCGGTCTTGACCAGGTCCTTTTCCGACGGATACGCCGCCGGCGCGAGGACGCCGCTCAGAGACAGGCATAAAACGCAGGAGTAAGTCACCGCAGAACGGCATCTATCGTACATCTCGGTTCCTTTCAGTGTGTGAAGCCGGCGCTGACTGACATGATTCCGTTGCGTTCCGGGAATATACGCCGGCGCCAATCGCGGGGCAATTCGAATTTCCGGCATAGGGACTGAAAAGCTGTCTTAAAATTCCCAGCGGTC
>JAAXHE010000337.1:3431-4665 GCA_012271065.1 Candidatus Latescibacterota bacterium | reverse complement strand
CGTCGAAGCCAGCATCTTCCAGTTGAGCTATCACACCAACAACGGCAAAACCCGCTATCGTGGACTGATGCCGCACCAATTGTGGGCGCGCTGTCGCACCCTATGGGTCAACCTAGTTCGGATCCGGAATTACGTCGCAACACCCACGATGCTCCCCGCATAAGTGGGGAGTTCTCGCCAAAAACCTCCAAGCCATCGCTCTGAGCAACGTCGGGGGTTGACCATGCTGTGTCAGGACGCACCTGCACGTCTCATCCTCGACACACGCTCCTTCTCAACTTCCAACGCTGACCAACTTCACGATGCCCCCATTACACCCGTTTTCGGAGGGGACTCAATAATGGATGATTTACGTTCTGCGTTTCGTGGCCCGATCTTTCACGTAGTCAATTCCGGCGTAAGATGAGCCACGCGAGCCAGATACCGCATCTGCACCCGGCCCTCGCCATCGAAATCCAGGCGGCTGATGGCCGTGTTGGGGCTTTCGAAATAGACAGCGTCAGGCATACCCGAAAACACGGCGTGGAGCAGGTCGTTGGCGAATCCGCCGTGGCAAACCAGCGCTATCCGTTCCTCGGTACCGGCAAATTGATCGTGGATTACGGATGCCACCGTCCTCGCCCGCGCCCGCCACTCCTCCTTTATCTCCGGCGGCCGGTTCCACCAGCCCTGGTCCGTGACCGCTTCGGGTACATCGAACTCCGGGAACCGCGAGTTGATTTCACTCGCCGTGAGACCGGGGTATCCCACCTCTCCCCTGCCGTCCCCCTCATCCAGCCAGATGCCGCCCTCTTCGTGAATATCGATCCAGATTTCGGGGCGGACCCCCAGCGCCTTTCCTACCGGCGCCGATGTCTGTATCGCCCGCAGCATCGGGCTCGAAAATATCCGGTCGAAGACAAAACCGCCGCAATTCTGCTGCATCCCGGCGGCGTGGATTTCCTCAACCCCTTCTCCGGCCGAGGCCAGGTAGCGGGCCAGCCGTTCGGCCTGCGCTTCGCCGATTTCCGTGAGCGGCGGGTCGCAGACACGCTGACCGACGTCCGCCGTCGCATTATTCGCAGACTGCCCGTGCCGGATAATGTAGAGTTCCATTCGTTCAGTTCCAGGCGAAAAAAACCCGGCAACGTCGCCGGAGTCGGAATCCTTGTGTGAATGAACGGATCGGAAAATACCACATCCGGAACCCGCAATCAAGGCAATTCTGGCCTAACAGCCCGTTGAAAAAGTCCAT
>JAAXHE010000337.1:0-3410 GCA_012271065.1 Candidatus Latescibacterota bacterium | reverse complement strand
GGCCCTTGCGGTCGAAATACTGCGTTACGCTCCCTCGCCGAATCGACGGATGGGACTCGGTCGCGCGCCTTGTCTTCAACCACAATGGCTCGGCCTCGCCTGCAGAGCGACTTTCTCAACGGACTGCTAACCGGATACGGGATCAAACGTCGCCACGTTCCTGAGCCCTGCGACACTCTCCCGGGCCTCGAATTCCACGGTCAACGTCACGCGCCTGACGTCCCCCGGCTCCATATTTCCCTCCAGTCGTCTGGACGTCTGCCCCACGGTATCGTTCTGATCGTCCACCAGCCGCCATGTCAGCACAAACGGATCTTCGATCGGCACGTCCCCAACGTGCACCACGTCCGCGTCGATCCGCACCGCGACAATCAGCGGCGGCGCGCCCTGATTGTACACCGGTTGCGCGGACAGGTTTGTTATCGACAGCATATTCGACAGTTCTTCGGCCTGCAATCCTTTCGGATTTCTCCCGCACCCCGCCAATACGACCAGGACAACAAGACCTATCGCCATTCGCATAGAGAGTCCCTTCACGAACCCAGGAAAAATACCATCAGCGCCGTAAAGCCAATCGTCCAGCAATAGTACGAAAACCGATCCAACCGGCCGCCCTGCAACAGGGCGAACAGCCACCGGATTGCAATCACGCCCGAAACGAATGCGGCAATCAGACCGATGAGCAGTGGACCGGAGACGTTCCATTCGGGCGGATCGGCGATGAGGCCGTCCGCCTTCAACACGGTCGCGCCGAGGATCACGGGGATCGAAAGCAGGAAGGAAAAAGACGCCGCTTCCCGGCCGTCGATGCCTCTCCATAGACCGGCGCAGATGGTAAGGCCCGAGCGCGAAATCCCGGGAAGTATCGCAAACGCCTGCGCGAACCCGATGATCAATGCATCGCCGACCCCGATTTCTTCGTGGCTGCGCGTAACGTAACGTGTGCTCCAGAGGACCGCGCCTGTTGCCACGAGGCATCCGGCCGCCGCGGCGGGGCTTTGAAACGCCAGCGCCAGATAGTCCTCGAAAAAAAATCCGACGGCGCCGGCCGGTATGGTGCCGACAAACAACAGCAGCACCATGCGCCAGGACGCAGGGTCCCGCCGGACACAGCCGGCTGCCAGTGCCCTTATCCGGCCCCCAAGTACCGTAAGCACTGCGAGCAATGTGCCGAAGTGGACGATCACCTCGAAAACCAGGTCGCCGGGCTGCATCCCCAGCAGCGCCTGTCCCAGCACGAGATGCCCGGAACTGCTCACCGGCAGGAATTCGGACAGTCCCTGCACAATTCCCAGAAGTAACGCTTCGTGGAACGTCACCCCAGACGCTCTCCCATCGCGGTAATGAACGACGTTGCGTTGAATAAGTCATTATAAAAATAACCCTTAACCGTCCTCACGGCAAACAGAAACGTCCTCCGTCGGGGATCTCGGAACTTCACTTGCTACGCATCCTGGGGCACCTCGCCCGTAAAATGCATTTCAAGAAAGGAAATTCGATTGACAGAAACGGCTATCTTTAGTTTCATGTCGAAAACTCTATCGTATACCCATTGTGCCCCCTCAAGACAAAGCGAGCACAGTCGCGCCGGCGGATTTGACGGTTAAGGTTTCGACGGCCGAATCTGGATGAATATCGTCGAGCAGGCGGGCGATGACTCTGCGATTGTCCCGCCCGTCTGCGTCCGGGAAACTTTCGTTCCTGTAGACGGCAGCGGTCTTGAGCAGCCCACAAGCGTTACCCGGCGACCGAACACCGGTCATTTGCGGTTTATTCTGTCTCTTTCCAGCCGGTTTGAGTGAGTCTCCCGATGCTACGAATTGCTATAGCGGTCATTGTCATTCTTGTGCTGATGTGGACGCCCTGTCCTGCCCAGGCTCAGATCGACAAACGCGATCTCCATATAGGCTTGCTACTTGATTTTTCGGCGCCCGCAATCGACACCGGGAACAAGCTCGTTTACTTGAAGGAGGAAATACACAAAGTACTGGGGTCCGAAAAGTCAGTCTACTTCACTTCCGAGCACATCCACTTTTCGGCTGAGCTTGCAGACTATCTTTCGTTGGTCAACGACGCGGCGGTCGATATGATTATCGCGGTCGGGCCTGCAAGCGCAGGGATTCTGACCGCCTACGGAGACTTTCCGAAGCCAACGATCGCCGTTGGAATACTGGACGCCGAAATGCAACAGATTCCCCTCGCCGGGCCCGGCGTCTCCGGCATAGAGAATTTCACCTATGTCCTCAGCACACATCCGCTCCGAAAAAACCTGGAGGCGTTCAGACGCATCCATCCGTTTCGACATCTGGCCGTCATCGTCAGCGGATACCTGAGAGACAGGCCGGGACTGGAGAGTTTTTTCGGACATCTGGTATCCGCTTACGGGGCTGAGTTGGAATTGGTTTTCTGGAGTTCGGAGGAGGGCCTGCCGGCCCTGAGCGACGCAGTCGACTCGGTCTACCTGGCGATGGTCCTGGACAGGACGCCCGATGAGGTCGCCCGGTTGGCGGCATTCCTTGTCGATCGAAAACTGCCATCCCTTGCCCTGAGCCGGTCGTTTGTGGACGCGGGAATGATGGCGTGCATCGGCAACGAGAACGGCCAGGATCTGATCATCCGCAATCTCGCCCTTATCGTGGAGGCAGTCGTGCTGGGAGAGGATCTTTCGGCGATGCCGGTACGGCGCAATCTCGACGATCAGTGGGTACTGAATGCGGCAACGGTCCGACGAATCGGTCTCGACCTCCCCTTTGAAACGCTGTTTTCCGCCCGCTTCCTTCAAGTCGACGAACCCACGGCCGATCGGCGCTTTAGCTTGAGGGAAGTCATCGCGGAGGGTTTGAAAACCAACCTCGACCTGCGTCTCGAAAAACGCAGCGTTGATTTGGCCGATCAGGACATCCGCCGAGCCAGATCACCCCTCCTGCCCACCGTCGATGCCTCGACCACGATCTTGCAGATCGATCCCAACGTCGCCGAATCGGCTCGTGGTCAACAGCCGGAGCGGACAATTACGGGAACGGGGACTGTACAGCAGGTGGTATTTTCGGAATCGGCCTTCGCCAACGTCGAAATACAGCGTTACCTGGCCGAAGCCGCCCGACATCGCGCCGATCTGGTCGCGCTTGACGTGGTGCTGAATCTTGCCACATCCTATTTCGATATCCTTCTGGCCAAGACCGGGGCGCGCATCCAGGATGAAAACCTCGAGGTCTCTCGCCGCAATCTTAAGATTGCCCGAACCAGAAATTCGGTCGGCTATGCCGGCGTCGCCGATGTATACCGTTGGGAGAGTGAAGTGGCCAGGGCCACCCAGGCGTCAATTGAGGCGTTCAACAACGTCTATCTGGCCAGAGTACAACTCAACCGATTGCTCAACCGGACGGATATCGGCGAGGAGTTCGAGGTGG
>JAAXHE010000020.1 GCA_012271065.1 Candidatus Latescibacterota bacterium | reverse complement strand
GCTGTTTTTTTCGGATTGAGGCTAATATATGGAAGAGATGGCGGATGTCATTGGAAAAATCGGGGGAACGGTTTGGACATACCGTCGTTCTAAATGGTGTAGCGCGAGGCACGGGCGGCAGATGTCGTTGAGAAAGGGAACACGCAATCAGGCCATTGAGTTCTTCCCGCAGAATTCTTGCGGGAGCGGGGTGGGGGCGGTAAAATCCCGGCGGCCGACCCCCACCCCATCGTCGTTGTAAGATCGCGAAAAACGCCGACAGTCAGAGATGTAGTGGGCGGTGACGCTACCGTCGTCGTCGGCCACCGCAACTCCCGCGCAGGTAAGGAGGTCGATCATGATCGGGCGTCACTTGATGTCAGCGATACTCATCAGTCTGTTCTCCTGCGGTATTGCGATGGGCCAGGAGTATTTCGGCAAGAACAAGGTGACGTATGACGATTACGACTGGCACTATCTGGAGACGGAGCATTTCAAGATCTATTTCGACAAGGCGTCGCAGCCTGCGGCGGAGTTTGCGGCGAAGGAGGCGGAGCGATCGCTGGTGCGATTGGAGAAGGACTTGAAGTATACGCTGAAGGACCGGTATCCGATTGTGATCTACAACTCTCACAACGGGTTTTCGGTAACGAACATCACGCCGACGGAGCAGTCGGAGTTCACGGGGGGTTTCACGGAGTTTGCGCAGGGTCGCGTGGTGATTCCGTATACGGGGTCGTATGCCGATTTCCGTCACGTGATCCACCACGAGCTGGCGCACGTGGTGACGCTGGAGATGTGGACGGGCGGCGGGTGGCTGGGCGCGATGATGACGCAGGCGGCGTCGCTGCCGCCGTTGTGGATTGCGGAGGGCGTGGCGGAGTATCTGTCGCAGGGGGGGTGGGACCGCGCGGCCGACAATTTCATGCGTCACGCGACGATCACGGGATTCGTGCCGGGTATGATGTCGTTGAGCGGCGCGTTTGCGTATAAGGGCGGGCAGTCCGTCTTCGTGATGATCGAGGAGGAGTATGGCAAGGACAAGGTGGCGGAGTTCATTTCGTCGTTCCGTTCCGCGCGGTCCGTGGACAAGGCGCTGAAGGCGTCGGTGGGCGAGGGTGTGGAGGAGCTGGACGAGAAGTGGCAGTTGTGGTTGAAGCGTCAGTATTGGAACGAGATCAACCTGCACCATCCGTCGGAGGAGGTGGCGAAGCAGCTGACGGAGGCGGGTGCGGGCCGTGGTTTTTACAATATCGCGGCGTCGTTTTCACCGCAGGGCGACAAGATCGCGTATGTGACGGAGCGTCAGGGAACGTTCGACATCTATCTGATGTCGGCGATCGACGGTCAGGATCTGGGTCGTTTGGTGGAGGGCGAGCGTTCGTCGGACTTCGAGGGGTTGTTCGTGCTGCGACCGGGCATCACGTGGTCGCCGGACGGCAGGCAGATCGCGTTTGCGGCAAAGTCGCGCAACAAGAACACGCTGTATACGCTGGACGTGCGCAAGAAGCGTGTGACGAAGCGTTTCAAGTTCGATCTGGACGGGTTGTTCGAGCCCACGTGGTCGCCGGACGGGAAGCAGATCGCGATCGTGGGGTTGAAGGACGGGTGGTCGGACGTGTATGTGGTGGACGTGGGTGACGAGTCGTTGCGCCGGATGACGCGTGACCCGTATGACGAGAAGCACCTGGACTGGTCGCCGGACGGGAAGTGGATCGCGATCAGTTCGGACCGACCGTCGGCGGACCTTTCGTATGACGGGTCGAAGGACTTCGAGTTCGGTGTGTATGACGTGTTCGTGCTGAAGGCGGACGGGAGCGAGATCCGGCGTGTGGTGGAAAGCGAGGTGAACGACAGCCATCCCACGTGGGGACCGGACTCGCAGACGTTGGCGTTCGTGTCGGACAGGACGGGCGTGGGCAACATCTACATCGCGCACGTGGACGGCTCTCAGATGTATCCGATCAGCAATCTGCTGTCGGGAGCGCGGTATATCGACTGGAGCGCGGACGGCAAGAAGCTGGCGTTTACGACGTTTCACCGCGGGGGCTATGACATCTTCGTGATGAAGGACCCGCGCAAGCAGAAGCGGGGGATGGAGGATCTGCCGCTGACGCGTTATGCGAAGCGTCTGGCGGGCATCGAGGACCGTCCGTTCGTGGAGCTGCAGCGGGAGCGGCAGCAGGAGCAGAAGGCGGCGGTGGTGGTCGACAGCGGGGGTGTGGCAGCGCAGGAAGACACGGCGGCGGTGGTTGCGGCGGCGGACAGGAAGGTGGAGACGTGGATGTCGGACCAGATGGCGCTGGCGGCGGCGGAGGCGCTCGGCGACGACGAGGAGGAGGAGGCCGGGACGGATACGCTGGAAACCGACGGCGACAGGGAGCTGACGCTGCGCGACTGGAACCGGGAGTTCACGGTGAACAAATACCGCGTGAAACTCAAACCGGAATTCTTCGGGGCGAACGCGGGCTTCGATACGTTCTACGGCGTGAGCAGCCTGTTGCACCTGTCCCTGACCGACGTGATGGGCGACCACAGGCTCATTATACAGTCCGGACTGAGCTTCTCCCTCAAAGACAGCGACCTCTTCCTCGGATACCAGAACCTCAAACACCAGACCAACTATTACCTCAGCGCCTTTCATACGCGTCTGTTCTTTTTCGACCGGGGTCAGTTGAACGCCGATCGGTATTTCGGCGCGGAAGCGAGCCTGGTTCGGCCGTTCAGCCGATTCAGCAGGATGGAACTGGGCACGCGGGGCATCAGGATTTCCCGCGAACGCCTCGAACGGGAACGGTACGACAATCGGTGGGTTCGCCGCGGCTTCACCGGCAGCAGCCTGCGCGGGCTCTCGGGCACGGAAGTCGATTCCCGGGGAGCGGTGGTTTCCTACCTGGCTCTGGTGGACGACAACTCGCTGATGGGCGGCTTCGGAGCCGTGGACGGGCGCCGGGTGCGCCTCGGCGTTGAAGGAAGCTGGGCGGGAATGCGTTTTGCGGCACTCAACGTGGACCTCCGCGAGTACATGCTCGCACTGGACGAATATACCTTTGCCTTTCGTCTCTCCGGCGGCACCAGCTTCGGTCCAAACAAGAGGGTCTATTTCGTCGGGGGCGTCAACAACCCGGTGAATCCGAATTTCTCAACATTTGCCAACGTGGATCAGGACCGGATCTTCTTTTCCAGCTTTGTCTGGCCGCTGCGCGGCGTCGAATTGTTCGAATTGGCCGGCGACACATACGTGTTGGCCAATGCGGCGTTCCGTTTTCCCCTCATCCGGGAGCTTGTCATGGGATGGCCGCTGCCCCTCTTCTTCCAGAACGTCCAGGGCGAATTGTTCCTGGACATCGGCGGCGCCTTTGAATGGGAGAGATGGCGCGACGGCTGGATCGCCCGCGACGGCGGCTTTGAACTCAACGTGCCACAGCACTTTCGCGATGGCAGGTCCAAACACGGGTTCGAGAAACCACAGATGGCCGCTGGTTACGGATTCGGCGTTCGGGTGAACCTGGGCTACTTCCTGTTCCGGTACGATCTGGCATGGCCCACGGATTTTGCGCAGACCTACCACCCCCACCAGTATTTCTCAATTGACATTACGGGGCATTTCTAGGACGACCGAAAAGCCACGCCAGGGTCCAAACCCGGTCCGCCTCGCTGCAGTCCGGCGCGAAACCGTCCGGAGGTGTCTGATTTCATAGTTTCGGGAGAACGTGAAAATTGGCGGCGAAAGACCACTACAGGGAAGGATTGAAGCTGATCTCCTCAGGCAGCCTGGACGGGGCCTTTGAGATGTTTCACAAGGCGCTGGAAGAAGATCCGGACTTCTACATGGGGCATCTGGGCCTGGCGCAGGTCCTGGACAGGCAGGGAAAAGTCGATGAGGCGATTCTGCACGCCCGGAGTGCGATTCGGATCGCTCCTGATGAGCCGCTTGCCCATACGAGTCTTTCGAGGCTCTACCAGCAGAAGGGCCTTATCGAAGAGGCGGAGGAGGCGATGGAGATGTCCCGGCGGCTGCAGTCCTGATCGCATGGAGAAAAGGGTTTGGCATCTTGCAGGGCGCGGACACATGATTCGCGCCTCTTTATTTATTCTCACTTGAATCTGCTTTTCGCACGGCGCCGCGCCTGCGGGCGAGCAGAAGGCGTATCAGCCCCGGTCCACCCGCGACCAGGTATGTAATGAAGGCAAGACCATGCATCACCGTCGCGAAGGCAAGGGCGTCCGCCAGCGGTACGTCGCACACCGCGTTGAGGGTCTGGCTGCAGAAATAATGGTAAGTCCCCGTTCCTCCCGGGGTGGGTATGATAACGCCGATAGTCGAGATGATCAACACCACGACGGCGTCGAAAAAGCCAAGGGCGAAACGTGACGGAAAACCGAACGCGAAAAACGTCACGTAAGTGGTGAGTATATATACCAGGTTGAGAAGAATACTTGATACGAGGATGCCAATATAGCCCGAGGTTGCGTGTACGCCGCCCAGTCCCTGAAACACGGAACGGAGAATTCCGGTCAGCCGGTCCGCGGCCGATCGGGAGACCCATCGTACCGGCAGACGTACGATATTCAACGCGCGATCGCCGTAGATCGACAGAAGCGTAAAAAGCACAAGGATGCTCACCGTGGCCGCCAGTGCGAAGAGCGCGACCCCTTCCATCCATGGGAACGCCGTGACGATTCTCTCTCTCGAAAAATAGAGGACCCCGCCCAGAAAGATGAGAAGCGCCAGCATGTCGATCGCCCGTTCTACGAGAATGGTGGCGAGAATACCGCTCAGCGGCAGGCGCCGGTCCCGTTGAAGCGCAACCCCGCGCGCGATCTCGCCGGCACGGGAAATGACGTTTGTTGCCGCGTAGCCAACGAGTATGGCATGGCTGGCTTTAAGGAAGGATATCTGACGGCAGACGGGTTTCAGGAGGATCTGCCAACGCCAGGCACGGGGGAAGATCGAGAGGAAAAGCAGAAAGACACTCAGGGCAAGCCAAGAAGCGCTGGCTTGTCTGACGGCAGACCACAGCCTGGCAGGTGCGACGCCCTGAAAAGCCAACCACAGAAACCCTGTGGCGAGCGCCGCCCCGATGGAAAACTTGAGCAATGTCTTTATGGTTTGAGGCACCGTTGGTATCCACGTTCAGTAGCCGAATCCGCGCAGGGCCTGTTCCTTTTTCCGCCAATTCTGGACAACCTTCACCCGCAGGTCCAGATAGATCGGGGCGTCCAGGAAGGCTTCAATCTTGCCTCGCGCATTCTTGCCAATGGATTTCAGTGTATTTCCGTTTCCACCGATGACGATGCCCTTCTGGGACTTCCGTTCGACGACAATACTGGCCCGAATGTAGGTTCTGTGACCGCCTTCCCGGTACGTCTCCACTTTGACCGTCGTTGCATAGGGCAGTTCCTGACGCAGTTGCAGGAAAATTTCCTCCCTGATGAGTTCGGTGACAAAAAACCGCTCCGGGTGCTCGGTGAGCATGTCTTCCGGGAAGAATAGAGGTCCTGAAGGCAGCGCCTGCTCAAGACTGGACAGAAGCAGATCGACATTGTCACCGGACTGGGCTGAGACCGGCAGAACATCCTGTACGTGGGCCTCTTTCCTCACGGTATCTGCGCACAGCATTCCCCGGGCCGGGGAAACCAGGTCGGATTTATTGACCGCGACGATGCGCGGGCTCCGGACCCTGCGGAGGACTTCACGCATTTCCTGGTCGAACGTGGCATCGAAGGCCGAGGCGTCAATCACACCAAGAAATACATCCGCGTCACTCACGGAACGCCTTATCTGATCGCACATTCGCTCGTGCAGACGGCAACGGGGTTGAAACAACCCCGGGGTATCCAGAAAAATCATCTGAGAGGTCCGGGAGGTAAGAATGCCCGATACCCGGTGCCGCGTGGTCTGAGGTTTTGCGGTCACAATGGACAGGCGTTCGCCGACGAGCAGGTTAAACAGCGTGGACTTGCCCACGTTGGCCTTGCCGGCGATGGCGATATATCCGGATTTGAAATCGTCCGCGTTTTGCATAAACGAGTCCTGAATTCAGAAATACACGGAACCCGAGATGCGGTAGGTGTTGTCCAATTCACCATGTTCCAGAAAGGCGAGGTCGAAAGCAACGCGTCTCCCCAGCCTGACGCCCGCACCTGCGGTAAAGTGATTTCCCCTTGCACCCAGACGCAAGGCCAGCTTGTTACGGTACAGGTATTCAATGCCGACTCTCGCACCCTGAAAATTGTCCGCGGCGGATTTTTCCTCTCCGACGCTGAAACTCCCGCTGCATGTGACCACTCCGTCAGCCGTCTCAACCGGCCGCGTGAGCGCGAGCCCGAACACAAGGACCGGCGGGACCCGGTCCGACGAGCCGGAGTCGAAAGTGATCTTCAGGGGAATGAGATTACGAACCATCAGTCCGGTGGTGAGGCCCTGACGGGGGATAAAGAGCATGCCGAAATCGATACCGAATCCCGATCCTTTTCCGGCGTCGAGGTTGCGGGATACGAGCTTCACTCCGGCGCCCGCGGACAGATTCGACCTCAGGCGCCGGCCAAAGGCAAGATGGAGGTGGTACTCAGTTGTACCCGCGACACGGGAGACGACCGGACGATTGTCCGGACCCGGCGCAAATGTTGGATTTTCAAGAGTGGTGATCTTGACGCCGTCCACGCCCAGGCGCGTAAGACCGACGCCAAATCCGCCGAGAGGAGAAGGCCCGCACAAGGTAAAGACGTCATGGTTGACCGTCCCGCCGAACTGCTCGGCATGTTGTATCTGCAATTCTCGCCGCCGGAGCCGTTCAAGGCCTGCGGGGTTCCAATAAATGGCTGTTGCATCGTCACTTACGGCCACAAAAGCGCTGCCCATCCCCAGAGGTCTTGCGCCAGCGCCGAGCAGCAGCGGGTCTTCTGAATAACGGGTTTCGTCCTGCGCTGTAACCGGCACGGGTCGCGACAGGGCGAGCGTCAGAATCGCTAGGAGAAACTGCTTCACGGGACGGACTCTTATCAGCCCGTTGAAAAAGCCCATCCNNCTCGGTTGCGCGCCTTGTCTTCGGCCGCAATGGCTCGGCCTCGCCTGCAGAGCGACTTTATCATCGGACTGTTAAGGTATGAAATCCAAGGTTGGAACAAGAATCGCGGTGCATCCCGGCCGAAGAGCGGAGTCCAGAGCCTTGATGTCGGACGAAACAAGGGCGATGCCGAAGGTCCTGTCAGGCAGGGGAAATTCGTACGGCTGGATGAGCAGGGAAGGTGAAAAATACAGCCTGGAACGACCCCGGGGACCCTCAATCAGCCGGCCACTGAAATCAATCGGTAGCCGTCGGCCTCGAAGCCGAAGCCCGGAATTTCCGGGTTCGACACTGTGGGGGTCGAGCCGGGCGATCATTTGGAGTTGCGACGACGACGGGTTTGACGCTTCCGCAAGTCGATAATTCTGAATTGCGCATACCCTCAGGATATGCGCGCCGGCCTTCAGATAGACCTTGCGGGTTGGAAGGTCGATGACAAGGTAGTAGGCGTCGGGATTCTTGCTTACGAATCGAAGTTCGAGGTCCAGTGCCTGTTTTCTGTTGAGGAGCGTCTGTTCGAGCGAGTCCGGAGCGCTCCCGGCGCTGGCCGGGACAGACGGTATGGACAAGGAGATCAGGATGGCGAAAGGGAGAGTCAATAGATGTAGACACGGCTTCCGGTGTGTGCCCTGGCGAACGTGGACTCTAGGTCGGCGTCGTTCAGACGAATGCATCCGTGGGTGATATTTCGCCCGATCAGATTCGGGTAGAGATTGCCGTGAATCTCGTAGCCGTCGCCCAGATCCAGTGCGAACCTGCCCAGCGTGACCGGATCCAGGCGTCTGAAATCCCACGGTAGTACGGGCGCCTCCAGACCTGCCTCCACGAAAGCCCATTCCGGCTTCTGCCATATTGGGTTCACCACTTTTCGCCGGATTTCGAATCGTCCTTTCGGCGTGTTGAACCGCCACAATTTCCGATTGTCGCTCAGCAGAATCTTTCCGCTTCCGGTTGCGCAGACCGCTTCCTCCAATAGACGGTTTCGGTGCCAGACCTGCAGGCGATTGTGTACCGTGTCGATAACTATATTCGGCTTTTCGTCCAACAACGCGTTGAGGGCGGCTTCCAGCCTCTCGATTTCCACCTCAAGACGCTTAACTGCTGACGACGAAACGGGGGCGCCTGCCGGACCGGTGCGCGGGCTCGGGGCGTCCTTCGGACCCGTCTGGCAAGCGACGGTGACCAACAAAGATAGAGAAAAAGAGAAAGAAAACCGGAGCATGCAAAGCGTACCAAAGAAGCTGTCTTAAAATTCCCAGCG
>JAAXHE010000021.1 GCA_012271065.1 Candidatus Latescibacterota bacterium | reverse complement strand
GTCGCCGATGGTCACCTGGCGCTCCTGCATCGCCTCGAGCATCGCGCTCTGAACCTTGGCGGGCGCCCTGTTCACTTCGTCGGCGAGTACGAGTTGCGCGAAGACAGGCCCTTTCTTCGGTACGAATTCGCCTGTCGCCTGGTTGTAGATCATGGTACCGATCAGGTCCGCGGGCAACAGATCGGGCGTGAACTGAATGCGGCTGAAAGAGGACTGGATTGCCCGCGCCATCGTGGTGATGGTTAATGTCTTTGCCAGACCGGGCACGCCTTCCAGCAACACGTGGCCGTTGCACAGCAACCCGATCAACAGCCGTTCAACCATGGGCTGCTGGCCCACGATCACCCGGCCCACCTCGCCCGTGAGGCGCTGGACGAACGCGCCCTCCCGTTCCACTTCATCGTTCAGTTGCTGTATATCGGCTGCGATCGTCATCGTTGTATCCTGAGAAGCTGATTCGAAATCAGCATCCAAAAGAACACCGGACGGTTTCCGTATACACCGATACCGTCCGGCCGGGTTGCGTTGACAGAATGTTGAGAAACCATGGCTTCACGGACTTGTTGACAGCCTGCGACGGTGAGTGAAGTCGGGTCGGGCGCGGCGGCATGGATCTCGTTCCGAACCTGTCACACCCGCCCCAGGTTCAGTTTCCACCAGCGGCCGAAGTCGAATCGACGGGAAACCAATCCTCGGGCGGCTTACCGAGATTCCGGATCGAAATGGTGGCATCGTCATTCAATTCAGACTTCGGGAACATATCGATGACCTTCTGATACGCTTCGCGGGCACTTTCAAATTTACCCTGGAGGTCGTAGGCGTACCCGATCATAAACTGGGCCTGATCTGCGTACCGGCTTTCCGGGAAACGCCGAACCAGCGTCTCATAAGTCCCGACGGCCTCGTCGAATTTGTGCCTATTCAGCAGCACGCGCGCAAGACCGTGCAGCGCCAGGTCTGCCCTTGGATCATCCGGATAAAAATCCAGGAACTTCCTGAGATGTACTTCCGCCTGCGGATAGGTCGCCTGCTTGTGTGCCGCCGCCTCCCCTTTGGAAAACAACTCGTCCGCGGATTCGCGGGCGCACCCAACAATTAGGGAGGCCGCCAATCCCAGGACACACGTCCACCGGATCATTCTGGAATTCCGCTCCTTCCTTAGAAGCTGTATTACAATTCCCAGCGGTCTTCGCGCGGCTGCAAACGCGTCGGTCTGCGTTGGTCGAATCCACGCTTATCTTTAGATAGGGGCGAATTCGCCCGCCTGGACCGACACCTTTTCGCTCGCGCTCGGGAACTCACCGGCAATTCTAATGCAGCTTCTTATAAGACAACACTTCAACCGAACCCGAGTTCCGAAATTCTCAACGACATATTCAGGGGTCACTCGCGTTCCGCCATGCATCGAAGTGACGCAACGCAGTATTTCGACCGCACGGGCCGGCCGTAGCCCGGATGGACTTCTTCAACGGGCTTCCAACACCAGATCCAACCGCACCCGACAGAAGTCCTCCGGAATGAGATCGCCGCTTCCGCCCTTCCCACAATTGAAAGCGGATATTTATATCTTCTTTATTTTGATGAGGATAATTCGAAGAAAGGGCGGAACGCAAATCTACAGGATTGCGCATCGGGAGTCAAGCGTTTTTTGCTTGAAGTTGGGCGCGGCCGGGGCGCGGCACTCAGTTGAGCGAGGTACCCCAAACAGGCACATCCACGACGTAAATCTGGCTGACGCCCGTCCGGTCCGATGTATAAATGACCCGTTTCCCGTCGGGACTGAAGGAAGGGTGCGGATGGGACCACTGAGGACCGTATGTTTCGGGACGCGTCTTGTGGTCATCCTCGGGGACCGTTTTCGCCCACTGCGATCCTCCGTTCGAACTGCCGGGAAAGCACAATGTCTCGTGCTTGCCCGTCTTCGGATCGATCAGCTGCAACCCGATATCGGGACAGGTGGTGTCGCACACGATGAGGGAGCCATCAGCACTGGGCGACGGGTGCCAGGCGTTAAAGGAAGCGATGGTCCGGTCTTCGTCCTCCCCCGCCCTGATTCCCCGCAGGGCGTAGGGCCAATGCACGAACATCACGTCATCGGAATGCCCCAGAAACGTCTCGTGCGTGATCCAGACCGACTTGTCGTGCACAAACAGCGCACGCTCAGCGCTCCCGTCAATCCTTACCTCCCACATGCGCTGATGCACGTCGCTCGAGTAAAGGATGAGGTCCGGGTCGACCGGGCAGACCTGAACGTGGCCGACGGCGCGGGGCGGTTCACGCACCACGCGGAAACCGGTCCCGTCAGTCTCTACGGCGACCACCGCCGAAGTTCGGTCCCGGTGCAACGAGGTCACGAGGCGCGCGCCGTCTGACGAGAGACTGCAACCACCCGCGCTGCCGCTCCCGAAATTGGCGAGGACCGACTCCTCGAACGTGTCTAAGTCTACGGCGCGTACCTGTCCGCCCGCATTGTAGAATACCCTCTGCCCGTCTCGCGAAGGGCAGGCGGCGAAGCCCCCGAACCCTTCCGTATCGGTCAACTGCGTGATCGTGCCGGCCGCCTCGTCCATTTTGAAGAGGTCGGGTTTCCCGGAGCGATACGAGGTAAATACAATGGTCATTCCGTCCGGCGTCCACGACGGGTTCGAAAAGTACAGATTGTGACTGATGGCGGGATGATCCGTCATCTGACGGATCGATGCACCCGTTCTCTCGTCCGTCAGTCTTCTCGTCTCGGAAGCGAATGTGTGTCCTTTGCCCATTAGGGAATCTCCCAAACCCGGCGTTTCCGGGGAATTGACTACCGCTTCGGAAAGAACACGTCCACGCACGCATCCACGTCGAACGGATCGCACGCATAATCTCGCTCGAATCGTTCAAGCAAGTTCGTTTCCCGCAACGTGGGTTCCCGTAATGGCAGGTCCACGGGTTTCCCCCCCAACTGCCCGGACTCGGCCACCGCCAGTTCGATCTCGATGTCCTTCCGCGCACGGTAACCGTCATATCGCGTCGGCAGGTCGTCACGTACTGCCCTTGCTATACTGTCCATCTCCTCCACGATCGCCAACCCGCGCGGGGAAGTCCGGTATTGCGGCCACGGATTCCGCCACACAAGCGGCGGGTCGGTCTCCGCCACCATCCGGTCCAGCACCTGCATCCCGTCCATTTCGCGCGTTTGCGTCCTGATCGGGCAGACGGTGGCCCGGCCGCCGCTCAGCCGCTGTGCTTCCGTGGTGGTATGCACGTCGTCCTCGACAATGGTCCCGGTGGTGCCGTCGACCTGAAACAACGTCTGGTTCTTGCGACCGAGGGCCCTGCCGTGATACATGGAAGAGTAGGACATCACGGCCAGCGCGCCGTTCGCGAATTCGACCAGGTCCATCGTCCAGGATTCGGTTTCGTATTGCCGAATGTCGCTTACGTTCACCCTGGGAATCGGCGAATTCATCGCCAGGCCCGTGACGCGCACGGCCTCGGAATCACACGCCATCGCCCGGACGTTGCTCACGATGTGATAGCCGCCGGTCTGAAAGAGGGAGAACACCCGAAGTACATCCCCGATGTGCCCGGCCTCGATCGCCTTGCGCTTCATCAGGTGCATGGGTTCCCGGCAGAACTGCTCGGCGACTTCCAGCTTCACACCGCTCCGTTCGACCGCCCGGATGAGCACGTCGGCGGTCTGCAGCACCGGCGCGATCGGTGTTTCCACGATGAGACTCACGCCTCGCTCGGCCAGGTACGCGCCGACGGCGTGGTGCGAATCGCCGGGCGTACTGATCGCCGCGACGTCGAGGTGTTCATGCGCCGCCAGGTCCTGGACCTGCGAATACGCGGGGACCCCGTAATCCGCGCCGACCGACCGCGCCTTCGCTTCATCCACGTCGCACACGGCCGCCAATTCGAACACGTCCGACATCATGCGGATCGCGGGCAGCCGCACGCCCAGCCCCCTGCTGCCGCATCCCACCTGCGCGATCCTCAGTTTGCGATCCTGGAGCATTCCTTATCCCCTATTCACTGGCGAAACGTCATCGACGAGATACGGAATTGTATTTGCAATCCTGCCGACCGCGCTGGACAATCCCAGATATTTAGAGTCCGTTTCAGTTTCGGAGAAATCCCAGCCACCGACTCGGGCGCTTCACTCGTCGGTTCAGGAACGATTCGAGCCGGTCGCGTTTCAATACGATCTGGTCCGCTACGCTGGCGGTATCGTCCAGGATCCAGTCCGGAATATCGCTTTTCATGCGGCTCGACGCCATAATGTCCGCCGCAATGATCACCGTGTCCCCGGTGACGGTCCAACTGCCGGACGGCGGCTTGCGTTCACCACTGTATTTGTCAGAGTGCAGCAGGTTCGCGAGTATGAGGCGAGGCCTTTCAAACGCCCGTTCCTGATACTCACTCAAGGTCATCGGTGAACACCATGCGGGAACTTCGACACCTGACGGCAGGTTCTCCTGGAAGAGTCGGCACAGGACAGATGATGACAGCTCAAGTGCGTCCACTTCATCGCCTTCCCTACCTCCAGACTTGAGCAGTTCATCCATTTCCGCTAGCATATGCTTCAGATACGACTGGTAGAGCTCAGTGCTAAGCCTGTCGCGAATAGATGCGACCGACCGCTGGAGTCTTCGCCGGGCCGTGGGATCATCACCAGGCAAAGACGTCCTCGTATAGATCATGAGACATCGTTTCACGATTTCCGGCAAAAAGCTTCGAGCATCGGCATTCATGGAAAGCGCAAAACATGGATACTCGGAATAGGTGATGGTCTCATCTTTGATAATTTCAGGAGCGTGCCGGCTGAAACGGTCGCGCGTTACGTCATCGAAGACCACCGGAAACCGCTTATAGGATTCCTGCAATCCGCGAAGGTTGCTTCGCGTGAAATACTGCGTCTCGACGATTCGGGGGTGAGAAAACATCGACGCCATCAGCGTTTCAATCAGGCTGCTCTTTCCGCAATTGCTTTGCCCGTAGAGTACCGCGAACATCGGTTGGTCGAAACTGAAACGACTCCGCCGCAGGGCGGCATTTCGCAAGTCGCACATAAATGGTGAGAAATAAAACCAGCACATGAATGTGAAGTAATCGCGCTGCAATCGGCCAATATCACCTACAAAGCCATTCTCATAATTGCCGAAGAACTCTAACCAGGCGGCGACGTCATTACTGACTAGAGACGGGGCGACGTCAAGGCTGAGTTCCTGGCCCGAGAGCGAGAAAACACCTCCGTTGCATGACAGATACGTCTTTGGTCCCTCATTTTCATGGCTGGACGTGCGGATTCGCGTCATCTGCCTGACGATCGACGATGTGAACCTAATTATACCCTTTCTGTCGGGCCGGATGTCGGCCAGTGCCTGCCTGCGGGCCGGCTTGATGTGTTCAACCTGCGTCAGGACTCGAGGCACACTATATTCGGGCTCGCTATCCTCTTCCGACGGCACGAAAATCGACACGCCGTTGTTGCTGCTTTCAGCCTCCTTCAGCGCAGGCGTCTCTTCTATTGGCAAGAGTTCCGCCGGAATGGGCTGTTCGCGCAGTGGTACTCTGCTTGAGGCGATGTCGCGAACGGCGTCATATTGCCGGCGATAGTGGTCCCACGCAACGTCGTCGTTGTCGAATGCGATCAATGTTTCGGCCTGCCGCCCCGAGAACGCCGTCTCCGAAAGGTTGGCCGAGCCGACAACAACCCGATGCAGTCCCTCCCGTTCCAGAAGGTAAATCTTAGCGTGCGCGATCGTGTCCTTGACTAAAAAAAAACGGGCGGATTCATCCGCAGCGCGATCATAGATGTATTTCTTCCGTTCTTCGGACAGACCCTTGATACCCACGAAGCCTTTGTTCAGCTTTTCATCCACGACGGCCTGGAACCCCAGCAGATCGGCAGCGTCACGCGGCAGAATGCCGCTGTGGCCGAAAATACATTCGAAATCCTCGTAGTTGTAGTCCCTCAGCAGCCCCAAAATCATCGGTATGCTCGGCGTATACGTCAACGCACGCATCGATGTGAAGCCTCCGAACAGGGAGTCCCTTTGAAATCTCTCCGAGCCGCTGGCGCTCGCGTAGACGACGTCCAGTCCTTCACTTTGCGTGCGGGCGTGTGGGTCATCGAGAGCGAGGTTTTGTTGTGTTTCCATTTCTTGAGGTTTTCAGTTTAAGGGCTGTGCGATCGTTCGTCTCGGTCTATGCTTCGGTTTACGGGACGGAAAGCTCACTAACTCTCTGCGACACAGTCTCCTCGTCTCTACAACAATCGGATCGCGAAACCCTAGACCTCCATCAACTCTTGCGGGGTACAGATTGTCGGGGACACATTCCGCGGTTCCGGCAGACGGTTTCGATGTCTGACCACATTGCAGCGTTGACGTTGCTGTACTTCCCCTAAATCGCAATGACTTTCGTGGCGCCCTTGTTCTCCGGCCAACTGATATGGATGCTCACCTCGCAATTCAGACGATGGAGGAAACGCATCAGCCGTTCTACGCTGTAATACGAAAACTTGCCGCGCTTGAGCCTGGAGATCTCAGGCTGCTTCACGCCCATAATCCTTGCGGCCTTTGTCTGAGTCAGCCTCCGATGTTCGAGAATCCGGAAGATTTCCGCACCGAGTTCCGCTTTGAGCAGTTCCTCCCTGGCTTCCTCATCGCAAAAGCCGAGGTCCGTAAAGACGTTGCCGCTGCTCTCTTCGACCATAATGTTCTCGCTCATGGTCTTCATGCTCCGATTCCACCAAACATTCGATTCTCTTCAACAGGATCGCCGGTAAACGTTTCAACTCCTGGTTGCGCGGATCCACCTCGAAACCACCTGATTCGAGTGCCGTCACGCCAAGCAGCGGTTCCGCGCCTTCCTCGCCGTATACGATGGCGCCGCCCACGACCTCTCCCTCGAATTCCAGGTCGGCGGTGGTAATCTCCAGGCTGATGCCGGTCCCATCCGCGAGGGTGTACTCGCGAGTGCCTTTCGGTTTAAGTCCGATCGCTTCCAACCGAGCCCTGGGCACGAGCGAGTCGAACGCGCCGGTGTCCACCAGGAATGTCCCGGTCCAGCTTCGCTGCAGATCGGCAGGATTTCGAATCGTTACGTCAACGTACGTCGCGCCCATCGTGCCTCTCCTTTCGGCTTGTCCAGCACTCTGTTGAACAGCCCGTTGAAAAAGCCCATCCGGGCTACCTGCCTGCTGCAGGCAGGCCTGCAGAGCGACTTTATCAACGGACTGTTAATATCGCCGAAAAGGACGTTGCAAACAATGTGCCAATTCAACGCGCCAGCCAGGCGCTGAAGCGCTCGTTCATTTCGTCCAGGTGATCGCTCCACCACTCCCAGTTGTTGTGCAGGGCGCGCTTCACGTTCTGAGGGCTGGTGGGCATGTGCGGATTCATATCCACGCCTTTTTCGGCGTGCGTCGAAATCAGCGGCATCGCGGACCGGCGCGTGGGGCTGTAGGAAATATAACGGCCCACGCCGGCGATGGCCCGCGCGCTTGTGGCGAAGTTGACAAACTTCCTCGCCGTTTCGAGGTTGGGCGTGCCCGCGACGATGGCCAGTCCGCCGGTATCGAGGACCTGGCCGTCCCATACCACGACAAATGGCTGGTCTTCCAGCACCTGCGCATTGAAGATGCGACCGTTGTAGGCCGTACTCATAACGACCTCTCCGTCGGCCAGCATCTGCGGCGGCTGCGCCCCCGCCTCCCACCATACGATGTGCTCCTTGATCGTACCCAGCTTGCGGAATGCGCGGTCCACGCCCGCAGGCGTATCGAGGGTCGCGTAGACGGAGTCGATGGGTACGCCGTCGGCCATCAGCGCAAATTCCAGGTTGACCAGTGGCGAACGCCGCATACCCCGGCGCCCGGGGAATTTCTCCAGATCGAAAAA
>JAAXHE010000024.1 GCA_012271065.1 Candidatus Latescibacterota bacterium | reverse complement strand
TGCGTTAGCCGTCAAAGGGTACTAGGCGCGAAGCTGCTGAGAATGGCGTTGAAGTTGTTGGCGCCAATCTTCGTATGTGTCACGTCTCCGGCGACCATGGCCATATTCAGCCCCAATCCGTCCACCAAGTCTCCTAAGTTCTCGTAGAGGTATTCCGCAGTATCTTTGAAGGTCGTAAACACAAGGATCTTGCGATTGACCCTGCCATCCTTGTCTGTCGTTGGCATATTTGCCCGGTTTCGAATATGTTCCTTGATTCTTGCCAGCTTTCCGTCCCGCTCCGGTGAGATCCCCCCAACGCTCTGCCATACCGCAGCAAGTGTTTCCCTGTCTTTCTGTAGATCATCCTTCCAGCGCGGCAAATCGAGCTCTCTTAGGTGATAGGGGTTTCGTGCCCGATTAACCAGGTATTCCTCATCATCTTCGTCGTCATCGGGAAGGATGTCGGCTTGCGCGCCAGGTGCCTGCTGATTATCCAAGAAGGTGTCGATTTTCTTGAGCAAGTCGTCGATCTTCCCCACCGTCCGACCGAGCGTTTTCGCGAGTGAGTGTGCCGAGCTTTCGAGCCGCTTTAGGAAATTGGTGCGAATCATACCAATCAGAAAGCGTTCACGATCCTCCTGGTTGAATCTTAGAGTCTGCTTCTCCTCTGCCAAGCGCCTCCTCGCGTCTTCACTGACGACGTATCTGGATGGTCTGTACACAGATAAGCCAAACGCTTCGATTTGCTCGGTCAGATTTGCATAGGATAGTCCCCCCGTTAGGTCGGTTCGTGGATGGTGGTTTTCAGGACGCAGTTGTTTCGGGAATTCGCCGATTCGATCCATTTCGTCGGCGTAGAATGTCTTGATCTGGCGTCGGGATCTCGCTATCGAAATCCCGCCCAGCAGTCCGAAAAAATCTGCGCCCAGCTGTTCCAAGAGTTTCGATTTGTCCTTTTTCCCTGTCTGCGAAGTCTTGCTCTCCCACGACTTAAATTCCCTCTGCGCTTGTTTCAGGAGCACATCAATATTGCCGATACCCAAACTCGAACGAAAAACATCGTGGCGTCCTTCCGTCATCAAGTGGATTTGATTCCGGAGATCTATCAGCGAAGTGTTAACAGGCGTCGCCGATAGCATAAGCACCTTCGTCTGTGTGCCCTCCTTAATCACTTCTTCCAGCAGACGAGAATAGCGACTATGTCGTTTATTGCCGTATTCATCTGTCCGTGGCGTTGAGTCATTCCTGAAATTATGAGACTCGTCGATAACAACCATATCAAAATTGCGCCAATTGAAGTTCGCCAGGTCGATTTGACCTGATCTTCCGCTATTTCGGGTCAGATCTGTGTGGGACATCAATGTGTACCCAAATTGGTCATCGTCGAACGGGTTGTTTTCATGTGCATTATAGACAGGATACAAGGCCCAATTGTCACTCAGCTTTTTCGGGCACAATACCAGCACACGCTCATTTTTCAACTCGTAATACTTGATCACAGCGAGCGCCGTGTAGGTTTTTCCCAATCCCACACTATCGGCCAGGATGCAGCCATTGTGTCGCTGCAAGCGCGTAATAACGCTCTTGACGCCGTCCTTCTGAAAGTTGTACAACGCATTCCAGATAGCCGTTTTATACAGGTTCGTGTCTTCTATATTTCGATCTCTGGCTTCCCTTGCATCTATATCGTCCCGGAACAACTGATATAGCGTCTTGTAATAAATGAGTTCCGGTGAATGATCCTTGCCGATCCGGTTGAGAGCGTTGAGAACATCCCTTTTTACATTGCGGGTAAGTTTCGTGTCCGTCCAGAGATCGTCAAACCAGGTTCTCAATTCCTCACGAATTGCCGAATCGGAGACTGAGAGGTTGATCTCGACGTTTGCCCCCTGGTCGCAACCAAGTCCTCTCTTGGTAAAGTTGGAACTTCCGACCACCGCCGCTCCTCCAATGGACGATTCAGTTAGATGCATTTTGCCGTGAAGAAAATTGGATCTGCCAATGGATCGAATACGGACACCTCGTCTCCGCACCCATTCCTCGCATCTTCGCGCCAGATATTTTTGCTGGAGAACATGATGTGGCGAGAGGCCGTCTTCGGTAAAATCGTAAGATTTCGGGTCTTTCTCTCCAGGGTCCAATTCACCCACGGACGCTGGATTGCCGAACAGAAAGCGGACTTCCTTTACGTCCCGCAGTTCGGATTCCAATGCCTCATATCCGTAAATCGTGAAATATGCTGAAACAAGGCGGTATACATCGGCATCGGACAGGTGCTCGCACAGAAAATCGGCAACGCTGTGGCGCCGATTGTCCAGGATATGCTTGTATGTGGTGAATTCGGCTTTTTTCGTATCGGTCATCTACGCTCCAGAAAATCTGTAATCGCGGGCATCGTGCGACGTATATTACGGCACCCAAATATCACTTGTTGTTCGTACACCCGAAAGGACATTCTCATGAAGAAACGACCGTTCACCAGTTCGAAGGGGAACATCCCCAAGTTCCCCTACTCGCAGGCCATTATATACGGCGATCTGATATTCATATCCGCCCAGCCTCCCGTGGACCCGGAAACGGGAGAGGTGGATTCCGGCGACGTGAAGGCCCAGACCCGCCGACTCCTCACCAACGTATCCGGCATTCTCGAGGACGCGGGTACCTCGCTGGACAACGTACTCAAGGTCACCGTCTTCCTCAATGACCGGTCGCTGTTTTCGGATTTCAACGACGCCTATGCCGGTTTCTTCCCGGAAAACCCGCCGGCGCGGTCACCGGTCTTCACCGACACCGGCGACTATCTTGTCACGATGGACTTCATCGCCGGCATGGATTGAGTACCGGGACGGACGCTGGCTGCCGAACTATTCACCGCGATTGGCTTTCGCGCGTTTCCTTCCGGCCAGGCGCGCGCCCAGGCGCAGGGTGCTGAGCATATTGGCCTCGTTCGCGACGCCCTTACCAGCTATATCGAACGCGGTACCGTGGTCGACGGAGACCCGTACGACGGGCAGGCCCAGCGTCACGTTCACCGCATCGTGGAACGCCACCAGCTTGACCGGCGCGTGGCCCTGGTCGTGGTACATCGCCACCACCCCGTCGAAGCCGCCGTTGTACGCCTTCAGAAAAACCGTATCCGCGGGAAGCGGCCCGGTTACCCGCATCCCCCCGGCGTTCGCCCTTTGAACGGCCGGCAGGATCAGGTCCGCGTCTTCTCTTCCAAGGATTCCCGCTTCGCCCGCGTGAGGATTCAAGCCGCACACGGCAATGCGGGGATGCGGCCGGCCCATATCCGCCAGTGCATCGTTCAGCAGTCTGATGGTGCCGAAGACGCGTGCTTCGGTCAACCGCTCCGGCACCTGTTCCAGCGCCACGTGTCCCGTAACGTGGGCCACGTTGAGGCGTTCCGAGGCCAGCATCAAGCGCACGTCCGGCACGCCCAGGCGCTCCGCCAGCAGTTCCGTATGGCCGGCATACGGGAACCCCGCCCGGTTCATCGCCTCCTTGTTCAGAGGCGCCGTCGCGATCCCGTCGATTCGCCCTGCCGCAGCCAGGTCCGCCGCCCGGACCACCCACTCCGCGGCCGCCCGGCCCGCTTCGGGACACACGCAACCGGTCTCTATCCGCGCAAGTTCCAGGTCGACCGGCGCCCGGAGATCGATCTGTCCGAAGCGGTACTCGCCCGATTCGGGGTTGTCGACGCACCGGACCTCGAGCCGGCGGCTTGCGTGCGCCAGGTTAGCTGCGAGTACTTCCGCGTCGCCGATCACCAGCGGACGACAGAACGCGTATACACTCGAATGGCTCAGCGCCTTGACGATCACCTCGGGGCCGATGCCGCAGACATCCCCCATCGTGATCCCCAGCAACGGACGCGATGTCATTTCGAAACACCTAACCCTTTTCAGGTCCCGAGGTTGCGTACACCTGCCGCGGAGACCCCCCGAAAGGATCTTTGCCAAGGAACATTCGCGTAAATCCCCTCTGTACGGAAAACCCGAATTCCTCTGCCAACCCCGTCCCGTGCCGATTCTCCAGCGGCACGTCCAAGAAAACCGGTTCCCCGGCCAGCCTGTCCAGCGCCCAGCAGAACAGCGACCTGCCCGCCCGCTCGTGGACCGCCGCCAGCGGACCGATCTGGAAGGCGTTGCTGCCGGGCCTGACCATCACGAATCCCTGGACCGCGCTGCCCTCCCCGCGGTAGACCCCGCACAAACCCCCTGAATCCCGGTACAGATACCTCAGCAGACCCTCCCGGCAAACGCCGAAACGGGGCGTATCGAAGGCAAACACGTCCGCAAGATCCGTGTCCCGCATTTCGCGGACCGACGTCCACCTGCACGCCTTTCCGACTCCTTCCCGGCGCTCCAGCCCGTATTCGTCGCGGAACCCCAGCGGCACGTACACCTGCCGTCCCATGGGTGTCGCATCCAGCTTGATCGTGTCCACGCCGCTGGACTGCAGGTGGGCAATCCCGTGCCGCAGCATCGCCGTACCAATACCCTGCCGCCGACGCTCGGGCGGCACCAGCACCATCGCGACCCACCCGCAGACCCCGTCGAACGTCACCGTCACCACCGTGCCTGCCGGCTCGCTCCCGATCTCGGCGACAAAACAACCGCCGGGCGAAAGCGCCAGAAAACGCTGCCAGTCCGCTTCGACCTGATTCCAGCCGGCCAGCGCCTTGAACCGCATGCCGGTCGCGACATCTTCAGACGTCATCTGCCGGATACGAAGACTATTTCCGATATCGGACACACACCCTCCGGCGGACCCCATCTGCCCACGCTGTCCGCATCCGACCGCGCGAGCCTGGGAAAGTCCTGCCATTCACCCGTTGACACGTGGACCCATACGCCTCATATTATCGCCACTTTCAGCCCCGTACGCAACAGCCGGACGTCGATTCCGCGTACGAACCGCCCAGGCGTCACAATCTCGAAACCTCGCGCAGGAGCCCGGATTCCACTCCATGGCAAACGTCGTCAGCCGCCGCTCCATCCTCATCGGCCTTGCGCTTACGGTTATCATCTGCCTCTTCGCGACAGACACCACCTACCGCCTTCGGGCCTCCCGGGTCTCCCTGGGCCACCTGCCCATGTCCCTCTGGCTGCCGTTCCTTCTCCTCTTCCTCGTCAATCGGGTCCTGCAGCACTTCCGTCCGCTCCGGGCCCTGAACGCCAGGGAACTTGGCTTGATCCTCTGCATGGGATTCATCGGCGGCGCGTTTCCAACGAAAAACATCGCCGGCCGCCTCGTCGCCGTCCTCGCCACGCCGTACTACAAGGCCACGCCCGAAAACCGGTGGGGTGACTACGTTACGGAACACCTGCAGTCCTGGTCCGTCCCCGCAGACCGGAACGGCGCCATCACGCACCTGTGGGAAGGTCTGCCCAGGGGTCAGCCCGTTCCCTGGGAGGTCTGGCTGGTACCCCTGTTCTGGTGGTTCACCCTGCTGTTCGCGCTCTTTTTCGCCTGCCTCTGCATCGCCGTCATCCTCCGCAAACAGTGGGTGGAACACGAAAGGATCGTCTTTCCCCTGGCCCGGCTGCCGCTGATGATGATTTCCGATCCCGGCGCGGGCGCCATCCCGCTCTTCAACAACCGGCGTTTCTGGGCAGGATTCGCGATCGGCATTTTCGTTCTCGCGTGGAATGTCCTCCCCCGCTTTTCTCACCGCGTGCCCTTCATTCCACTCGGCCCCACGTATTCGAGCACCCTGTCCTTCGGCCACGACTTCCCGCCGCTGCAGATCAAATTCAACTTCGTGGTCGCGGCGTTCGGTTACCTCACGAATCTGGAGGTGCTGCTATCCGTCTGGCTCTTTCACGTGCTGTCACTGTTCGAGATCGGCCTGACCAACCGCCTCGGCATCACCGTCAGCAGCGAATACCACGGCGGCGTTCTGCTGCAACAGGCGGGTGGCTTCGTCGCGCTCGTACTTCTGGGCCTCTTCATCGCCCGAAAGCACATCGCAGGCGTATTTCGCAGTGCCTGGAAGAAACAGCCGGGTATGGACGACAGAGACGAACTGCTGTCCTATCGCGCCGCCGTTGTCGGCCTGCTGGTATCACTGGCCTATTCGGTGGCCTGGCTGCACGCACTGGGAATTTCCTTCCTGGCGGTCACCGTCCAGCTCGGGCTGCTTCTCGTCTTTTTCCTCGGCCTGTCCAAGATTGTGGCGGAAACGGGCCTGGTCTACATCGAAACGCCGCAGCGCACCCAGGCGCTGACCGCGGCAATACTGGGCGCACAGGTACAAACCGCCGACCACGTGGGCCTGGCACTTTCGGCCAATGTGGTTGAGAGCCACCGGCAATACATCCTGCCATCACTCGTACACGTGGCTCGAATCCAGCACAGCTTTCGCTGGGACCGGTTCCGCGTGACCGCGGCCCTCTGCGCGGCATTCGTGGTGGGATTTGCGGCGTCGATCGCCTACACGCTCAACCTCTGCTACAGCGCCACCGGCGCGGCGAATATCCGGCACGTTTACGTATTCGGCGGCTACGGCCTCCGGATGTTCAACCGCGTGGTCACGTGGGCGGGCGCTCCGCCCACCTTCACGGGAACGGAGCTTGCATTCATTGCAGCCGGCGTTCTGGGCACCCTGCTCCTGGGCATGCTCCGGCTGCGCTTTCCCTGGTGGCCGCTGCACCCCGTCGGATTCACGGTGGGCTACGCGTTCCCCGTGAGGGTCACGGCCTTTACGGTCTTTCTCGTGTGGGCTTTCAAGTCCCTTGTGCTCAGGTTTGGCGGCATCGCGCTCTACCGGAGCTTTCAGCCGTTTTTCGTGGGACTGCTGATCGGCTATACGCTGGGCGTGGGAATCTCGACTCTCACCGATGCAATCTGGTTCCCTGGCGACGGAAAGATGGTCCACACCTGGTGATACGCACCGCCCGCCGTGGTCTTCATGATGCGCGCTGTCCGGGCCGCAACGCCTCATCGCCGAACATGAAGGAAAGCAGGGCGAACCGGCGGCCGGACGTCACCTCCGTAACCGCATGCAGGTGCGAACAGGAAAACACCACCGCTCCGCCGGCCCCCGGTCTGTAGAGGTGGGGGCCGAATTCCGGAAATTGCAGGCACCCGCCCGCATACTGCTCGTTCAGGTTCAACGTCAGTGCAAACCGGCGGTGCGCGGTCGACGGGCTCAAATTGTCCCGGTGAGCGTGAAAGAACCCTCCCGACGCGGCGTCGTAGCACGCTATCTTGAACCCTTCAAACCGGGTGGCGCGGTAAGCGAACGCCCGATGCAGCTCCGGAATCACCCTGCGGCCGATGGAAGTCGAAAGCAGCCTGACCAGCTTGTCGTCGTCTACGACATGGTCTCGCCGGCTCTTTTGTTCGACGTCGATCCGCTCCCCTCGCGCCGCTCCCTGCGATTGCTCCACGCCGGTTTCCACGCTGCCCCTGTTTTCCCACACCTGCATCAGAAAATTGCAGATTTCGGGATCGAGCACGTTCGGAATCAGCAGCACCGGGGCCTGCGTTTCAACCACCCCGGGTTCGATCTCCGCCCGGTTCGCATCCAGCACGTTTCGCACCTTGCGCGCTGCGTTACGGGGTTCATCCAGCAATATCGACGCAAGCACGCGCAGATTCGCATCCAGAACGAACACGACGGACGATGCTGAGTCCGGGATCCGATACGCGGAACGAACCACGCCCTTCGCATCCACGAAGACCGGGTGGGGCCACCCCGGACCCGGCGCGTTTTCGGAAGCCATGACCGCCAGGACATCCACATCCCGTCCCTCCAGCTCAGCCGAGAAACCAGGGAGGCGTTCATCGTCGCCCCGGGAAAAAACCAGCAACGTGAACATTCCGCCCGCCTTCGAATAAAACCGGGTCGGCTTGCCGTCCGGCGACAGCGGAAGCACGAAGTCCGTGGCTCGCTCGCCTCTTTCCAGGCCATGGGATTCTGAATTCATCTCACTGTTTTCCGATCGTATTGGGTTTGGATGTCGATGAAACCGGCCTGTCCGCTACCGCGTCCAATCCGAACCCGGGTAAAATGGAAAAAGGAACGGCTTCAGCGTCTCGCGGGGACAAAAGATACCCGCAGGCACCGTCGCGTCAAGACACAAAAGACCCCGGCAAGTGCGGACCGCGTCAGGCCGAGCTCAATTGTCCGGATTTACCGTGCCGCAGGACGGGCCCCGGGCGTCGGAAGTTGGCGGCGGTGGTCGCGCCTCCTTCGAAATCCCTTGCAAGAAGCCGCATAAGGCGCATATAATATGGCAGTTATTGTGAATGTTTAAGCGCTGATTCTGCCGGCCGCACACCGCGGACCACGGACCACCCATGAACTCCAACCCGCGAATCCTCTTTATTGCCCGGCGTTATCCACCCTCTGTCGGCGGCATTCAGACCTACGCGAAAGAACTCTATACCAGGCTTTGCCAACACTGTCCCGTGACGCTCGTCGCGCTGGGCAAAGACCCGCTTTTTCACCTGGCCTGGTTCATGCCCTACGCCTTCTGCGCCGCCGTCTATCACATTCTCCGTCACCGTCCCGATGCGATATTCTTCATGGACGGCGTTACGGCTGCCCTGGCTCCGTTTCTGCGACCATTCACGCCGGCCCGGTTCACCGTCACCATCCACGGCGCCGAGCTGACGTTCCGGCGCGCATTCTTCAGCCACCTGATGCGGGCCGGCGCCCGCGCCTGCGACCGGACCGTGATGGTCAGCCGCGCCACTTCAGCGCTCGCTGTCCGCAACGGTTTGCCTGCCGGAAAAGCGCGCGTCATTTACCAGGGGATTCACGCGTTCATCCCCGCCGACGATGAGCATCGACGCCTGAGGAACCGATTCGAGCGGGCGCACGGCCTCGACCTCGGCGCAAACCCCGTCCTCCTCAACTACGGGCGGCAGGTTCCACGGAAGGGCGTGGCCGAGTTCATCAAGGCCGGCGTCCCGCTGATGAGAGATGATATTCGTCTGCTCATCAGCGGCGGCGGACCCGTGCGGGACGGCATCCGGAACGCCGTCAAATCCCTGAACCTGGGAGACCGCGTCTTCACGCCTGGCTGGCTCGACGACCCCACGCTGGCCATGCTCCGCCGGGAGGCGCAACTCTTCCTGATGCCCAACATCCACCTCCGCCACGACGCGGAAGGATTCGGCATTGCCCCACTCGAGTGTCTGTACGCCGGCCTGCCCGTGGTCTATTTCGACGTGGATGCCCTTGGCGAGAGCCTGCGCGACGGCGGCTTTGGCGTCCCGCCCGGCGACTATCCCGCCTTTGTCGAACGGATCCACCGGTACCTGGACCTGTCCGATGAAGAAAAGGAACGCGAGAAGACCCGCGTCCAGGCGTTTGTGCAGGCCGAGTACTCCTGGGAGAAAACCACCGCGCAGTACATGGATGTGTTTACGGGAAAGGACTGACCTCTTTGACTCAAGAACCAAGACTCACATGGATGGACAGGATCAAAACCGACCGGGATTAAGCAGGATTAAAACCCCAAGTGCAAGATCAACACCAATCAGGATTAACAGGATTAGAAGCCAGAGCAGGATCAAACCGCAAGAAACTACGCACGACGAAAAAAGGGCGAAATCGTTCATACCACATAAAGCACAAAGGGCACAAGAGGATTACAAGCCAACCGGTCGATGAAGAAACGTCCGCAGTCCGCATAAATTAGAGTTGCGTTGCTCTTGGCAATTCCGCCGTACACGGGAAGAGTTCTTTGTCATATGTCAATTCTGTCTAGGATTATTCGGAAGAGACGATCTTGGACAACTGTTGAACCGGCCGAAGACCCTAATGAGAACACTTGTGTAATTTGCTGAACGCGTTTTCACCTAAAAGGAGGGGAAATGCGGAACCTCGCTATTGCGGTTATTGTGTGCATTGCCGTCTCGGCGGCATGTGCGACTGCGCGCAAACAACCCAGACCGACCAAACCCAAACGGGCGGCGGCGCCTACATGGAGTTGCTATGACTACGTGGCCTACAAGGTGTGGAAGAAGTATTCGAAACCCAAGCGGCTACTGACTCTGGTTAAAACGTCGGAGGATTCCGGCAAGGTGTATGTCGCAGGCGATGCCTGGCGGGCGCACTATTACGTACAAGGTGTCAATCGTCGGTGGGATTTCGGAGGCGGCGTGTACGCCATCACGCTAACCCCAGACGGGTTAGCGCGATACTACGATTTCACAGGACGGTTAGGCGAACGAATCGAGCAGGAACAAACTTACTTTTGTCGGCGGCACTAAGCGCACACAAGGAGAGAGACATGAGAAAAAACAAGCTGAAATGGGCGGCGTTCGGGCTGGCGTTGGGCATCATCGGCGGTGGCATCGGGAACGCGGCGGCCGATAAGTGGTACCCGGGCGTAACCCGGTTTGAGACAATCCAAGCGCGGGAAATCGTGATTAGCAACAAGGCGGGCGAAATCGTTGCCATGCTTGCTCCGACACCCGCCGGTGACGGTAGCGTTCTGTATTTTCGAAATTCGACGGACAGACCGGTTGCCTCAATTGGTGCGCATCCTGACGGTGGCCGTCTGTTAATCTACAACAAGGCGGGCGACCTGGTTGCCGTGATTGGCGCGCATCCGGACGGTGACGGGGGGCCGGACATCCGCAACAATGCGGGCAAACAGATTGCGACACTGCTATAACCCAAGGGGGATCGAAACCGGACAATCGCAGCGTTACAACCGTGACGCCCATTGCGGCCTTATCTCCCACCATCCGTGCGCTGCACCGTCCACCGGGAACGAATCAAAGCTGATATAACATCCGCTATTTTAACTATCTGTTTGCTTGTGCAACAAACCGATGTACGGATCTGTATACGCAAAAAAGGGACACAATGACGATAACACGGGCGATAATATGGGCATTGGCAATCGCGTTTTCGTGGGGTTGCGGGCGGGCGTCGACGGAACCAGAAACAGAAAGCGTGTGGGACTGCTGGCATGTTTCGACCGACCTGGAGATTCTGCGAGACAGCAAGGCGGCGGTGTTGACTTTGGACCTTGAGACGGGCGCGGCTACCGTTCAGACATCCGGGCAAACGTGGGAGGCTCGTTATTCCGTTGAGGGTTTGTTTCGGCGGTGGGAGTACGGCGGTGGGCGCTATGCGGTGGCGCTAAGCGATTTGGGCAACGCGAATCATTACGACTACCGGGCGCTCGGGGGCGGCTGGATACACCAGCATACTTTGCATTGCGAACGGCGCGAGTGAACCCGCTGGAAGCGTTGTGCTCGCGCATCTGGAGCGGCAACCCCTGGCAGAGATTCCCGGAATCCTGAACGCGTGTGTAGTAGAAACACACTTTACGACAGGGGGGATCGAACTCAAAGCGTTCCACCTGTCAACCGTGGCGCACTTTCGCGCCTAATTCGCCGCGATTCGTGCGTTTTTGCACCACAAGGAGGAAGCGATGAACGACAAAGCCCTGAGAGGACTATACAGAGCGCTAACGGTGGCTATATGGACCGGACTAGTGGGCGATTTCAGAAGTATGTATCAAGTCAGGCGGCGGCATTGAGTTCGCGGAGCCTTTCTTCAAGGTCGCTGCGTGTAAATTGCCAGTTGAAGGGTGTGGAAGTTTGGTTGTAGCGTCGCTGGAATCCGAGGATGCGGTTTTCCATTTGCTTTCTGGTTCCGAGGTCGTTCGGCGTGAGCG
>JAAXHE010000060.1 GCA_012271065.1 Candidatus Latescibacterota bacterium | reverse complement strand
TGTCTTCGGCCACAATGGCTCGGCCTTGCCTGCAGAGCGACTCTATCAACATACTGCTTCGAGGGCGGCGTTATGCCCTTTTTTGTTGGCTTCGAACCGTAAGGAGAGTGTGTCATGTTCAAGTTGCATTTTGATATTCGGGACATCTTTCGGGTGGTTCGGCTCGGATGGTCCGGAAAGAAGATCTGGGTGGGGTTGTGCGGCACGCTGATCGCCTATGCCGGATATTCCATCCTGGCTGTCGCCGACCACCTGGCAGCCGGGGCTACGCCTGGTGAGATCTGGCAGCGGTACGGGTTCTTCCCGGGGCTGGCGCCGTTTCCGGTCACGCTGGCAGGCGTCGCTGTAGACGTGCTTGCATTGCTCTATGTCTGGGTTGTGGTCCTCTTGACAACGTGTATGATCTGCAAGATAACGTACCAGCAATTGAAGGGTGATGACTTTTATTCCTCCGGCGACGCGTGGGAATTCGTCAGACAGAACTGGGGCGGCGTTGTCTGGGGGCCGGTGGCCACGCTGGCGCTGCTGATCTTTTTTGTCGTCGCGGGCATTGTGATCGGATGGCTGGCGGGTCTGATCCCATGGGCGGGCGAACTGGCATTCGGGCTGTTGTTCATCCCGATCTTCTTTGCCGCGCTCGTCGCTATTTTTGTATCGATCGCGTTTGTCGTGTCCCTGACGATGTCGCCCGCGGTCGTTGGGACGGTCGGCGAAGACGCGCTCGAGGTGGCCATCCAGTCCTTTTCATTGGCATGGAGCCAGCCCTGGCGGTTGGTGCTGTATATGATCTGGATGAAGATTTCGGTGTCTATCGGTACGGTCCTGTTGGGCGTCTTCATGGCCTCGTCGCTTGCTCTGGTGAGTTGGGCCTGCGGCCTGTTCATGAAGGAGAAACTGGCCAATATGGTCTACGTGGCGGGACAGTATGTCCCATTTGACTTTACGCGGTCCGAGTGGCTGTCGCTGGACATTACCGCGTATCTGCCGCCCGCCGGCACCCCTTCCGGTTCCGAGCTGCTGGCCGGGGGAATTCTCGCTGTAATGTTGATTCTGCTCACGGTTATCTTCAGTTCATACGTGATGTCCGCCTATGCTTCCGGTCTCAGCCTGATATACGTGATTCTTCGAAAACGCAAGGACGATGAGAATCTGCTCGAATGGGACGACGACGAGGCGGGAGACGACGAGGAACAACCAGAAGAAGTGGAAGCGTCGGACGACGGCGTCCAGGAGGCGGGGAACGACGCGTCCGCGGAATCGGAGAACGGAGACGGTGAGGCGTCGGACACGGAAACGGGACAGAACTAACGTCCGGCAGTCGAAAAACGTACTGGCGGATGTGGCGGCCGATGCGCGTCTCGACGAGGGTCCGGAAGGCGTTCGACGTGTCTTGCGGGCCATTTATCGCGCGGGGACGCTGCCGGTAAGGGACCTGTCGCGGGAGACGGGTCTGCCGGTTCCGGTGGTCGCGGCGGTCCGGGGTGAGTTGGAAACAAGGGGTTGGCTGGAGAGGCGAGGGGGTGTGCGTCTGTCTCCGGTCGGCCGGAACGCGGTTGAACAACAACTGAGTCTGAGTAGCCGCCGCCGGTTTCAGAGGCCGGTTTTTCCCGTGCTGAACGACGAGATGCGTTCGTTGCAGACGCGGATGGAGGCATTCGGAGGGCGGAGGCCGGCCGCCGACGTGCGGCTGGACCAGTCTCATGCAACGGCGGAAACCGCGCTGCGGCGCGCCGTGTATCTGTACGAAAACGACGGGCTGGAAGGGCGGGATGTGCTGATACTGGGAGACGACGACCTCACCTCTCTGGCCATCGGCCTCCTTGCTGATTACCTGGGGATATCAGTGCGCAGGGTCGTGGTGCTGGAGTGCGACCCGCGTCTCGTCGCCTTTCTGAACGCCGCGTCAGGTGAAACGGGACAGCCTGTCGAGGCCGTCGATCACGACTTGAGGTCGGATCTGCCAGGGAATCTTCTCGCCGGTTTCGATCTGTTCTTTACCGATCCGCCATACACGCTGTCCGGGTTGTCGCTGTTCGTTTCCCGCGGTGCGGCCGGGCTTCGACCGGAGGTGGGCAAGCAGGGCTTTGTCTGTTTTGGAAGCCGCAACCCCGACGAGACGGCGACCGCCGTACGTACGATCACTGAAACCGGGCTGGCGCCGGTCGAGATCATCCCGGGTTTCAATCGGTACGACGGCGCCCAGATGCTGGCCGGTGTCAGCCACCTCATTCGAACGGTCGCGACGGCCCGGTTGACGCCACGTGTCAATGGCTTCTACAAGGGTTCGCTTTACACGGCCGACAGGCCGCGGAAGACGGGATGAATCTGCCGTTCGAAGCGGAACCCATTCACCCACGTCATACGCACCGGCTGCAGGAAATATTCGCGTCGGCCGGGAAGAGCGCGTGGTGTTACTACGCGCCTTTCCTCTGTTGTTTCAGCCTGGCGCCGGCGCGGGAAGTGTTCGTTGCCGAACACGATGGCGCGCTCTGGCTTCCGGTGCGTCGCGTTGACAGAAGCGGGCGGGCCCGGTTCGACCTGGTCGCACCACCTATACCACTGTCGGCTGAACCGCTCGTTGCCGCTCTGAACGAGATGCGGGAAATCAACGAAGGCCGGTACCCCCGCATTCTGTGGCTGGACGAGACCGACAGGCTGCGTCTGCCGCCGGATCGGCTGGAAGTTCGGCTCAAGTCACGGGAATATCTCTACGATCCGTCGAAGGTCGCGGCGGCCGCGGGACGGCCGTACAGGGATCTGCGCAAACGAATCAGTCGCTTCCGGAGAGAGACGGACCCGCACTTTCGGGAGATGACGCCCGCGGATGTCACGCCATGCGAGTCGCTGTTGCGGCACTGGCGTAAACGGCAGGGCCGCAAGAGGGATTTTCTCCTTGACTGGGGATATACCCGGTCGGCGTTATCGAATTTCGGACGATGGACGTCCGAGGAACTCCAGGGATGGTGTGTGGAGTTGGAGGGCAGGATCGCGGCCTTCGCGTTCGCCGGGCGCATGCGTGCGGGGCTGGCCAATTTCTTCATTGCGAAAACGGATCCCGAAGTGCGCGGCCTGTCGGAATATCTGCGAATGGAGGTCTACCGGGTGCTGATGGGTTTCGAACTTGTCAACGACGCGGGCGACCTGGGCCTTCCTGGACTGAGGCAGCATAAGCGAAAATTCCGGCCGGTCCACCGGATTCCGGTCTACAGCGCGTCGTTTTCGAATTGACGAACAGTGTCGAGGCCTTTCGTTCAGACGTGCGCCACGGCGGAATGTGTCGAACTCCGGCAGGGCTGAAGGCTGGAAGATGACGGTCACAAGACAAGGAGGCTGTGTTTGACCGCTGCGAAAGCTACCAATATCGTGTGGCACGAAGGCCACGTGAGACGAGCGGAACGGGAGAAGCTGTTGACGCAGGCGGGGTGCCTGGTGTGGTTGACCGGCCTGCCTTCCTCCGGCAAGAGTACCATTGCGTTTACCGTGGAACACGCGCTGGTAGCCCGGGGGCGGGTGGCCTATGTGCTGGATGGAGACAACGTCCGGCACGGGTTGAATAAGAACCTGGGTTTTTCGGCCGAAGACAGGGCCGAGAATATCCGCCGCATCGGTGAGGTGGGAAAACTCTTCGTGGATGCCGGGATCCTTGCCATAAGCAGCTTCGTCAGCCCCTACAGGCTGGACCGTGACGGGGTCCGCGCAATGCTGGATCGCGGTGATTTTCTGGAGGTTTTCGTGGACACCCCCCTGGCGGTCTGTGAAGAAAGGGACCCCAAGGGGCTCTACAAGAAGGCGCGTGCGGGAGAAATACCGGATTTTACGGGTATCTCGGATCCCTACGAGCCGCCGGAGGATCCGGAGCTAGTAATCAAGGCCGCCGAGTGTTCCCCCGAGGAGGCGGCGCAGCAGATCCTCGATATGCTCGAGCTGCAGGAGAAGATTCCGAAAGAGGGCGCGCGTTAGCGCGCAGTCGCAAGAGCCTGTTGAACATGATCACGCCTGCAGAACCGACGGCAATAATGCTGGAGGGACACGAACCGTGATGCCGCTGGACGGGCAGCGGGTGCTCGTGATGGGCCTGGGCCTGTTCGGCGGGGGCGTGGGTGCGGTGCGGTTCCTGTGCAGGGAAGGCGCGCGGGTGACCGTTACCGACCTGCGGCCGGCAGAGGCGCTTGAGGAGTCGCTGCGTGCTCTAGAGTCGATGCCTGTCGTCTACAGGCTGGGTGGACACGAGGCGGCGGATTTCCGGGCCGCGGATCTTATCGTGGCCAACCCGGGGGTGCCCCGGTCTTCCCCGTTCCTGAAGGTTGCCGGAGAACGTGGAATCCCCGTAACAACGGAGATCTGCCTGTTTGCAGAGCGTTGCGCGGCGCCGGTCGTGGGGATTACGGGCAGCAGCGGAAAGACGACGACAACGTCTCTGGTCGGGGAGATGATGCGTCGCAAGACACCGCGGACGTTGGTGGGCGGAAATATCGGGGGGTCGTTGCTGGATCGGCTGGAGGAGATAACCGAGGACACGCGCGTCGTCCTCGAACTGTCCAGCTTTCAGCTGGATCGGCTGAGCGATCTGCAATGGAGCCCGCAGACGGCCGTAATTACGAATTTCGCCCCCAACCACCTGGATATGCACGGTTCGTTGGAGGCCTATAAGCGGGCGAAACGCCAGATAATCGCACATCAGGGCGAAGGCGACGTCGAGGTATTGAACGGCGACGACCCGGAAGTTCGGCAGTGGTCCGGCCGCGGACGTCGTGTCGTCTTCGGCACGCAACGGACGTCGAACTGCGACGTGTACATTGACGATTGGCACATACGACACCGGGTCGGCGGTTTCGAAAAAACCGTCTGCCCGGCCTGCGAGGTGGCGCTTCCCGGAAAGCACAATCTGTCAAACGCACTGGCCGCCAGCGGAGCGGCGCTTTCCAGGGGTGTGACCGAAGCGGATATTGCGGCGGTGCTGCGTACGTTCAAGGGCCTGCCCCATCGCCTGGAACGGGTAGCCGAAATCCGGGGTGTCACTTACTATAACGACTCCATTGCGACAAGTCCGGATCGGACGCAGGTGGCGCTCTCGGCCCTCCCTCCGGGTCTGGTGTTGATTGCGGGGGGATACGACAAGGGTCTGGCATTCGGCACGCTGGGCCGACAAATCGGACGGAGGGTGTCGCATCTGGTCCTCACGGGTCAGACGTCGGACGCGATCGCGGCTTCGGTACCAGCCGGGTCCACGACACGCATCCTGAGGGCGGATTCACTGGACGATGCGGTGTCCGTCGCGGCGAGACGTGCAGCGCCGGGAAGTACGGTGTTGTTTTCTCCGGCATCGGCAAGCTACGACCGCTTTCGCAATTTCACGGAGCGTGGCGATCGGTTCAGGCAGCTGGTTCTGGATATGAGGACGGGTGATGGCTGAGACAATCGACTTGAGGGCAATCGCGCCGACCATATCACGTGTACTCGACGTTCCCGCGCCCAATGGCGCTGAGGCGGCGCCGATCGACGAAGTCGTCGATACCCTGCGTGCCGCAGACCGGCTTGCGCTGGTGGTGGTTGACGGCTTCGGCTCGTCGCTGTGGGCGCATGTTCGCGAAGACGTGCCGGTTTTCAACCGGATCGCGGCGCTTCGGCATCGTGAGATCCAATCCGTGCTTCCCTCGATGACCTACATATGCATTTCATCGATGTTGACCGGCGTGTCGCCGTCCTCGCACGGCGTCACGGATTTGCAGACGATGATCCGGGCGACCCGGTCGCCCGATATGGATTCCGTTTTCAACCGCGTGCGGGACGCCGGCGGACAGACGCTGATGGCCGTCCACAAGAGGGATGTGGCGGGGTTGGACGTAGAGCGCTTCGCCGACAGGACGGTCCTGGCGGAGGAACGAAACGATCTGGAGATCTACGCCCGCGTTCCCGGTTTAATCCGCGAACACTCGCCGTCGTTTGCGTTTGTCCATTTGCTGGACGTCGATGAAGCGGGTCACAAGTACGGTCCCTACGCGCCGGAGGTCCGGCAGACCGCAACCGGGATGGACCGGAATCTGAGAGGCCTGCTGGCCTGCCTTGCGACTTGTGGATACGCAGTGGTAATCGTAGCGGACCACGGCATGCACGAGTCGCCGGAGCCCGTTATGGACGAAGGCGGAAATCGCGGAATGCACGATGGCTCGGTTCAGGAGGACCTGGCCGTTCCGCTGTTGTGGGCGACGGCGAACGAACTGCGTGACATTGTGCGGGGAAGATAGTACGTAAACGAGGCCGGACGTTCCTGCCGTCCGGCCAACACGTTAACTTGTGTCGTTACTGTTCAGGCACCGTCTGAATACGGCATGAGTTTCCGGCCGCGGGTGGGGTGGCGGAGCTTTCTGAGCGCCTTTTCCTTGATCTGCCTCACGCGTTCCCTGGTGAGTCTGAACCGGATGCCGATTTCCTCCAGGGTCATTTCGGCGTCGCCGCCCAGGCCGAAATAGAGGCGAATGACCTCCCGTTCCCGTTCTTCCAGTGTATCCAGTGCCGCGAAGATCTCATCTTCCAGTGAATTCTGCAGGAGGAGATGGTCGGGCGATTCCTGGTTTTCGTCAGTCATGACTTCCAGCAGGCTGTTTTCTTCGTCTTCGCCGAAGGTCATGTCAAGCGAGAGGATGCGCTGTCCGCTGGCAAGGGTATCGACCACCTGCTCGACCGAGATCCCAAGCTCCTCGGCGATCTCTTCTTCGGGGGGACGCCCGGACGTCTCCTGCTGCCGGTTATTGACGTAGCGGGAGATGCGGCGCAGAAGGTCCACCCGGTTAAGCGGAAGACGTACGACCCGGGAATGTTCGGCCAGTGTTTGCAGAATGGACTGGCGAATCCACCAGACCGCGTAGGAAATGAACTTGAATCCCTTGGTTTCGTCGAATCGCTCCGCCGCCGTAATGAGCCCGACGTTGCCCGCGCTGATCAGGTCCGCCAGCGGCACGCCCTGGTTCTGGTATTCGCGGGCTACGGTGATGACAAACCGAAGGTTGGCCTCGACAAGCTTTCTGCGTGCTTCGAGGTCTCCCTTCTTGATTCGACGGGCGAGAAAGACTTCCTCCTCGGACGTCAACGGCTCCGACGTGGCGACGTCTTCCAGGTAGCGGTGCAGTGAATCTTTCACCTCGTCGGGGTAGATTCCGCTCTTTCTGGCCACGAAGATCACCTCGTACGGATATGCAATTGGCGGACGGGATTCTGCAACCGGAGGGAGGAAATAGGAGATGGGATCAATGTGAATATTCGGTGTTTCCTGTACGATGTCAAGCGAAATCTCCTACGCGGACTGCAGTGAATTTCGGGATGTGCGGCGGGGTCCGCGTCCCGGCTTTCGGAACAGCTTCCTGGCGACGTTTGGAGGGGTTGCAATGGATGTGCCAATTGATCGATCACGTTTATTGAAGTTGCTGGAAAGACTCCTGACGGCGCATGCTCCGCCGGGGGCGGAAGGCGAAGTGGACGCCATTGTAATGGATGAGGTGCGTCCCCTCTCGGCGTCGGTGTGGCAGGACCCGGCCGAGAGCATCGTGATTCACTTCAGGGGCCGGGGAGATGGCGCGCCCGTTGCCGTCACGGCGCACAAGGACGAGATCTCGCTTATGGTCAAGCGTGTCCAGGAAGACGGACGGCTGCGGGTCCGGCCGCTGGGCGGGCTCCACGCGTGGGCGGTGGGCGAGGGGCCGGTTGACGTGCTAACAGAATGTGAGCCGGTAACGGGGATTCTCTCCGTGGGCTCCAAGCATGTTTCCGACGAAAGTCCGGCCGGTCGTCTGAAGACGGGCAAGGCGGTGGAATGGGAGGCGTTCTGGATCGAGACCAAGCGCAGCGCCGCGGAACTGCGGGATCTCGGCGTACATCGCGGCAGCAAGGCGGTGCTTGCGCGTTCGCGCAAACCGCCCGTTTTTATGGGAGACTTCATCTGCGGCTACAATCTGGACTGCAGGGCCGGCCTGGCCGTCCTGATCGAGGCGGCCAGGCAGTTGGCCGAGACGCCGCCGCCGCATGACGTGTATCTCATCGCCAGTTCGGAGGAGGAGATCGGCGCGCAGGGCGCCGCGTTTTCGATCGGACAACTGCCCGCTCAAACGGCGATCGCGCTGGATATCGCACCCGTGGCCGAGGAGTATCAGATTGAGAATTGCGGAAAACCGGTTCTGCTCTGGGGTGACGCGACCGGGGTTTACCACGAACGGACGTTGCGCCACCTGGAATCACTGGCAACAGGTATGGGATTTGAGACTCAGCCGGCGGTGGTAACCTCCTACGGGAGCGACGCAAGTATCGCCAAGCGTATCGGATCCGCCGGACGGTCCGCCTGCATCGCGTACCCGGGAGAGAACACCCACGGTTACGAGATCTGTTCGATGGAAGGGATCGTCAATTCGGCCAGACTGCTGATGGCCTACCTGAGGAATCCCCCGGATTGAGCGTTGGTCGGCAGACGTGAGGTGATCCGGTCAGCGGAAGACAGGCAACGCACGCGGGCGCTCCAGGCGAGGCGGAAAGCAAAGGTTTTTATTTATGTTATTTAGGAATATAAAAGGACAATATCAATTCCTTGAAGGAATCGAACCCTATTCATGCGGCGTCATTGCCGAGACGGGATACGAGATCGTGCACGCGACGTTTACGGAACCGTTGCCGTGGCGCGAGGGATTCGAGAAGGTGGATGTGCATCTTCGCAGGTCGAGCCGGGTGCGGAACGCGCTTTGCGGTGTGGAACTCCGATGCCCGAAACCGCATCCGATGGACGGATTCATCGAATTCAACGAGGACTATTGCGCACTTCTTGCGTCCTGGGGCCTGCACGTGGACGGAATGAACCCGGTCGCGCGAACCAATGTCGCGCCGTTGCACAATCCGCCGGACGATACCACGATGTACGGTTTTTCATACACCGCGCCCTGCCGGGAGGAACACGGCCGTACATTCGTCATCGCAGGCGCGGGTGAACTGCTCAAGGGCGAACTGGTGCGCGACGGCATCGTCAGGCAGGGTGAAACGGGCCCGGACGCGATGCGGGAGAAGGCGGCGTACGTGGCGCATGTGATGGCGGATCGGCTGGCTGGGCTGGGAGTGAACTGGGATCAGGTGACCGCGGTAGATGTTTACACGGCGCACCGGTTGGACCGCCTTCTGGAGGATGTCGTGTTGCCTGACGTCGGAGCGGCGCAGCGTCACGGCCTCCGGTTGTACCGGGCGCGACCGCCCGTGATCGGGATCGAGTTCGAGATGGACCTCCGCGGTATCAGGAGGGAAATCCGTATCTGAGGCCGTCGCCTGCGTGCGAATGCGGCCGGCCTCCGCCGAGGGCGGGTTCGCCCGGGCAGGCTACGGTATCAGGAGCACCTTGCCCGTCGTCAGTCTGCCTTCGAGCAGCCGGTGGGCTTCCCGGGCATCCGACAGGGGCAGCGTACGGTCGATCCGCAGACTGAGCTTGCCGGTTCGAATCCAGCCTAACACGTCATTGGCGCGAAGTTCCAGTTCCTCCCGGCTCGCAGTGTAGTCGACAAGGGTGGGGCGCGTCAAAAAGATCGAGCCCAGACGGCTGAGCAGCAGCGGATCGACCGGCGGCACCGGGCCGCTGGCATTTCCGAACAGCACGAGGTAGCCCTTGGGAGACAGGCAATTCATGCTCTTTTCCCACGTGGTTTTCCCCACCGAGTCGTATACCACATGCACGCCCCGTCCGTCCGTCAGCCGGCTGACTTCGGCTTCGAAATCCTGTTCGGTGTATCTGATGATTTCATCCGCTCCTGCGCCCCGGGCCAGTTGCGCCTTTTCTTCCGTTGACACCGTCCCGATGACGCGCGCCCCACGCATTTTCGCCATCTGAACCAGAATGAGTCCCACGCCTCCCGCGGCTGCGTGGATGAGCACCGTGTCGCCTTCCAGAACGTTGCACGTACTGTGAACGAGATAGTGGGATGTCATCCCCTGGAGCATGGCGGCCGCGCCGGCGGCGGCATCCACGCCATCGGGGAGCCTGACGAGTCTCTCCTGCGGGGCTGCGACGAATTCGGCGTATGAATCGGGTACTCCCGCGTAGGCGACGAGATCCCCGGGCCGGAAATCCGTGGCGTCAGTCCCCAGGACCGCCACCGTGCCGGCGGCCTCGAGACCGGGAATGAAGGGCAGGTCCAGCGGATAGAGGCCCGTGCGGTGGTAGGTGTCTATATAGTTCAGACCGATGGCATCGATTCTGACCAGTACCTCGTTCGGGCCGGGTTCGGGATTCGGAACGTCTTTAAAGAGGAGGACCTCGGGTCCGCCGGTGCGGTCAACTTGAATCGCTTTCATGAAATTCTCCTTCTGGATTCAGTGCCTTGCCGTAATTCCGAGCGAAATACGTCTGGGCGAACCCAGATTGCGTTCGACAACGGCGTAGTTGTACTCCAGGGCGTTATGTGACTTCAGCACCACCTGGACCTCTCCGAACGCGTACGAGGCCGAGACGTCGAGCAGATAAACGGGTATGAGATCGCGGTTGCCCTCCGGCAACAGTCCGGAAGCGCGCAGGATCCGGCTTCTGAACCTGAAACGGCCTCCCAGTGTGAGTCGGCCGAATGTGGTCTGCATACCGGCGGTGCCGATGTGCCGGGAGCGATACGGCAGCGGAAGGTCCCCCTCCGGCAAGTTTTCGATCGCGCTGATGAACGTATAGTTCCCCTCAAGGCGAACCGGATCGATCGCCGCGGCCACGCTCGCCTCGACGCCGGCAATACGGCCCTTCACAACGTTTCTGAACTGCACGACGCCGGTGGCGTCCGGCCTGGCCTCCACGAGGTCCTGGTAGCGGCTCCAGAATGCCGCGGCGTTGACGACGGACCAGGGAGTCGGACGGTGATCCAGCGCGACTTCGGCGGAGATGCTCCTCTCGGCCACAAGGCCGGTGTTGGGAATAATCGGAATTGCGGAGAAGGTGGCGTCGGTGTAGATTTCGGCGATCGATGGGCCTCTGAAGCCCCATCCCAGCGTCCCGCGCAACGTGGTGCGTCCGGATGTGCGATACGAGAAACCCAGCTTGGGGCTCAATCGGTTCTCCGCGCCGCGGTCGTCGGTGCGATATCGGTCGTAGCGGCTGCCCGCCGACAGCGTAACCCGATCCGTGGGTTCGATTTCGGCCTGGGCATAGCCCGCCAGGTTGAGCCCGGTGTGATCGCCGAAGAGATGATCGGAAGAATTCACGACGTCATGAATCCACTGTGTGCCGACCGTCAGCGCCACCTTCGCGGCCGGCTGTAGATCCAGCTGGAGTTCCTGTCCCAGCTTGTATGCTTCCGACGACGTTCTCCCGCCGATTTCGTTGTCAAATTCCGTCCGATACACGAACGTTTTAAGTCGATAGCCCGTTTGCGGATTGAGCAGGTGATAGAAATCGACGTTCAGGTTCAGCTTCTGGGATACGGTCTTGTCTCCTTTGGCGCTTTCAGGCACCTCCAGGGGCTCGTTTCTGTCTTTCCAAAGCACGAAGGTGCCGTGATCGTCCAGCGCCCAGTTGCTGGTTGCGGTTAAAGTCGCCGCTGCCTTGAACCGGTGTCTGAGTTTGCCGAAGAGCTTGTATCTCCTGTGCCACGCGTTTTCCCGGAACCCGTTGGTCCACTTCTGCCCCGCACCCAGGATGAATCCGGTGTTCCCGGACTGCCGGGAATGGCTGATGTCCGTTCCTTCGTAGTATCTCCCGCTCGACGACCAGCGCCACTCCTGGTGGCCGGGTTCGCTGTACCGGCCGCCCAGGAACCGAAAGTGCGTCTCGGGTTGGGGCGACGGATTCCGCGTAATAACATTGATGATACCCCCGAGAGCGCCCGTGCCGTAGAGTGCGGACCCGGCGCCCTTGATGACTTCCACGCGCGCGATCTGGTCGACAGGAATGGCGTCCCACTTGACGTCGCCGTTATCGGCGGACAGCGCCGGGAAGCCGTCGATCAGCATGAGTACGCGGCTTCCCGTACCCCGGGAATAGCCGCTGGACCCCCTTATGTTGACCTGGCCTCCCACCATATTGACACCGGCAACGTAATCAAGGGATTCGTTCAGCGTGGCGGAATTGTCAGACTGGATTTCCTCGGAGCCGATGAGTGATACGCTTGTTGGCGCGTCGACGACGTTTCGGGCGCGTTTGCTTGCGGAGACCACGATGGCGGGCATGTGGATCGGCGAGGACGCGAGCCGGACGGTAAGCCGCAGGGTATCGCCGGCCGCAACCACGACGTCCTTCATGACATGGGGAGTGAAACCCAGCAACGAGACGGACAGGGTATATGGACCGGGCGGCAGACCCGTCAGGCGGAACGCTCCTTCGACGTCGGTTTCGGTTCCGATATCAGTGCCAAGCAACACGACGTTGGCGCCTGGCAACGGTTCACCGGTCGTTTCGTCGGTTGTTGTTCCGACCATCGTACCGGAGGTTTCCGCCCGCAGCGCCGAACCCGGAAGCAGAAGGCAGAGGAGGCAGAAACCCCGTACAAATTTGCCGATCCGGCCGATCGGCGCCCTGCACGAGGTCAAAGTAGGTCTGGATATCGACATTTTTCGTGGTTTCGCCCAGGCGAACCTGCACCGGTGTGGGCAGGGTGTCGTTGCCAACGTGGTAACAACCGAGCAGAGAGTCAAAGTTCCAGAAGCCGCCGCGGGGGCGCCAGGCCACCACGACCCACTCGTAGGTGCCCGGCTCTTCCAGGGGGACGAAGTATTCGAAACGGACCGCCCCGATGGTCACGGTTGTGTCCCAGCCGGCAATATTGAAGAAATCGGCCAGGACCTGCGGGCGTCGCCGGTAGACTGCCACTGCGACGTCATCCGTCTCCGGCGGCCAGTCGCCGTTGAAGATGAGGGTTCCCTTGATTCCCGTACCGTCGGGCGGTCCCGGCCCGAGCCCGCCGCCGCAGGCGACAAGGACCAGCAGGGCCGTTGGAATGAAGCGTTTCATATCGGAGGCGCCACGGACCCGCGGCGTCTCCGGGTTCCGCGCATAATCGTTGTCAAAAGGCCGGTTTTCCTTGACACGGCAAGGAGTGCGAAATAAGTTTCATCGGAAACCACCATTGTCCCTTCGGCGTTCATTCAGGAGGTCGGTCAATGACTGTTACAACGCTGCGTTCAGCCAAGCTGTCGGCAGGTGCGGTTTTCGAACGAATCGGCGGCACTGAGGCCGCGGCTCACTACGGGGATGCCGCATCCGAGTATGCAACCGTTCGGGAGGCCGCGGGTCTGGTTGATCGGAGCGACCGGGGTCACCTGCTGGTTACCGGCTCGGACCGCGCGCGTTTCCTGCACGGGATGTTGAGCAACACGGTCGAAGGACTGGAATCCGGAGCAGGCAACTATGCAACGATGACCACGCCCAGGGGCCAGACGTTGTCGGACGTATGGGTCTATCATCGTGCGGAAGGGTTCCTGCTGGAGACAGAGCCCGGACTGCAGGCAAAGCTGATGGCGTCCCTGGACAAATACCTGATCGCGGATGACGTCCGTATCACGGACGTTACCGGAATACGGGCGACACTCGGCCTACACGGATCGGGCTCCCGCGCGCTGATTGCGCGGGTGCTGGGCGAGGTGTCCTCCGATCTCGCGGATTGCCACACCGTCGTGCGTGGCCTGGGACGTACGGATGTGTCCGTAACCGCGCGCTCCTATTCGGGAGAGCCCGGCTATGACCTGCGGATCGAGGCGGCCCATGCGCTTCGTCTCTGGAATGCGCTGACTGCCGCGGGCGCGCGCCCCGTGGGTACCCGGGCCATGGAGGCATTGCGAATAGAGTCCGGAATACCACGTTACGGAGTCGACGTGGATGAACGGGTCGTGCCGCTCGAAGCGGGCCTTCATCACGCGGTCGACTTCACAAAAGGATGTTTTATTGGCCAGGAAACGATAGCCAAAATGCACAATCTGGGCAAGCCCAGGCGGTATCTGGTCGGCCTGTGCCTTGAGGCGGATACGGTTCCGCCACCTGAGACACCGCTTCGAGACGGCGAAAAACAAATCGGGTGGACGACAAGCGGTGTCCGTTCGCCTGCCCTGGAGCGGGTGGTATCGCTGGCGTCCGTCCGCAGGGGATATGAACAGCCCGGCCTGTTTCTGTCCGTAGGCGGGGTAGGTCGGGCAAAGGTCGTCGAACTGCCCTTTTTCAGACGATAGTCAGTGTGCATGGACGCCGGTCCATCGTATTACGATAAAGGCGCAAATTGGCGATGTCAAGGGCTTTTTGTCTCACGAAGAGGCATCGTTGTCGTCGGTCTTCATCATCCGGAATCCATAGGGTTGTTGACTCTGCACATTTGTTCATTTATATTGATGTCGACGAAGGAATCGGGTGTCGTGCGTCCACGGTGGCGCCGGTAGCAGTCCGTTGGTAGAGTTGCTCTGCAGGCGAGGCCGAAGACAAG